>NZ_JACHFN010000004.1 GCF_014201885.1 Deinococcus budaensis
ACCGACGGTCCACTGGCGCTGAGCGTGGATGTCAGTGGGGTCAACGAGCTGCGGCTGGTGGTCACCGACGCCGGCGACGGCCTCAACTACGACCACGCCGACTGGGCGGGCGCCAGGGTCACGTGTTCGGGCAGCGGCGACACGACCCCGCCTCCCGCACCCGCTGGGCTGACGGCCAGCGCGACCGGCGTCGGCATCACGTTGGGCTGGGGCGCCGCCGCAGCCCCCGACCTCGCGGGCTACCGGCTGGAGCGCGCGCCCACACCGCAAGGGCCGTTCCTGGCGGTGACACCCCAGCTCCTGACGGTCACCACCTTTGAGGACACCTTCGCGCCGGAGGGGGTCACCTCGCATTACCGGGTGGTTGCGGTGGACACCAGCGGCAACGCCTCGGCGGCGGCGACGGGCAGCGCGGCGCGGCCCCCCGCTCCGGCGGCGAACAGCCTGACCTATGCGCCGGTCGCCAGCCAGCCCTACGGGGTCTCGGAGGCACAGGGCCGCACCGTGAACGGCAAGGTGTACACCTTCGGGGGCTTCGACAGCCTCAAGGGCTGCTGCACGCCGACCGACCGCGCCTACGTCTACGAACCCGCCGCGAACACCTGGACCCCGCTGCCGCCCATGCCCGACAGGGGCGCGACCCACGCGGGCATGACCACCGACGGGGTGAACATCTATTACGCGGGCGGCTACGTGGCGAATGCCGCGTGGACCGGGCAGGTTTTCGGCACCCGCGCTGCCTGGCGCTTCGAGATCGCCAGCAGGCGATATGTCCGCCTGCCCGATCTGCCGGTCGAGCGCGCCGGGGGGCAGCTCGAATACCTGAATGGCAAGCTGCACTATTTCGGCGGCACCAACCTGGCGCGTACCCAGGATGTCGGTGACCATTACGTGCTCGATCTTGCCGCTGGAGCGCCAAGCTGGACCGCCGCCGCGCCGCTGCCCAACCCCCGGCACCACATGGGGTCGGCGGTGCTGGGGGGCCGGATCTACGCCGTGGGCGGCCAGCACGGCCACGACGGCAGCCTGGTCACCCAGGCGTCGGTGCACGCCTACGACCCGGCGACGAACACCTGGACCGCGCGGCGTGACCTGCCCTCGGCGCGCGGGCACATCTCCAGCTCGACTTTCGTGCTGGGCGGGCGGCTGGTGGTCGCGGGCGGCGAGCAGGCGCACGGCCAGCCCATCGCGGCGGTCAATGCCTACGACCCGGCGACCGACACCTGGGCCGCCCTGACGCCTCTGCCGGCTGCCCGGGCTTCCGGGGTGGCGGGGCCACTGGGCAACGGCTTCGTGTACGTCACGGGCAACAGCAGCCGCTCAGGCTGGCGGGCGGTGCCCGTCTTGCCCTGAGACGCCCCGCCACAGCGTTACGCAGGAGGCCACCCCCTGAACTGGGGTGGCCTCTTTCTTGTTCCCCGGTACGGTTCAGCGGCCCTGGGCCACCGCCGCCTCCTGGGGACCCAGCACGATCTTGGCGTCACGAACCTTGTTCTGCCAGCGCAAGAACTCCTGCCTTTCGGTCTGGAGGGTGATGGGACCCTTGAAGATGCGGTTGCCGGTACACAGGCTCTTGCCCTTGTCGTTCTCGGCGCAGTCGGGAAACCAGGTGGGGTGCTGCGCCGTCTTGGAGATCAGCGGCCTGGCCCAGCCCACCAGATTGTCGCGGATGACATTGTTGTAGAAGGTGCCGTGTTTCTTATCCCCGTGCATGTCCCAGACGTACACGCCGACATTCTGCGAGGGAATCGGACGGCCGTCGGGCAGCAGGCCGCTGGAGATCACCCGGTTCTCGAAGGCCTGGACGTTGTAACCCGCCGCAATGGCGATGCCCTGGTTGGAGGTGCCGATGATCTGGTTGCGAAAGGCGCGGATGTAGGCGACGGCGCCCTCCTTGTCCTTGGAACCGCCATCGCCCAGCATCAGGCCGCCGCCGGAATACTTGTCGCTGGTGGGCTGGGCCGGGTAGGCCCCCTGGATGTAGTTGTTGTGAATGCTGATGGGACTCTTGGCGGTGCCCCGGGCGCCGTACATGTTGATGTTTTCCTCGACCCGGCTCTTGCCCGGCTCGTTGATGATCTCGTTCCAGGCGATCTCGGCGCCGGCAATGTCTTGCACCGCGTTGAACTGCACAAACTGCACAATCTGAAATCCGGTGTCCGAGAAGCGGTCCTCGCCGTCGCTGAAGCGGCCGTCGATGTTGCGCGCCCGGTTGCGCAGGATCTTGACCGTCTGCCCTTTTGCGGGGTCGCCCAGATACTTGCGGAAGTGCATCCCAGAGGTGCCGATCAGTTCGTTGTTCTCGATCACGGCACTCTCGAATTCATCGATCAGCAGAAAGCGGCCAGGGTGACGCTTCTCGCTGGCCGGCACGCCCGGATTCAGCCCCACACCGCGCGTGTGCCGCACCGTCAGGTTGGCGCGGACGTAGGCGCTGCGGATCAGGGTGCCGCGGCTCCGGATGTTGGAATACTCGATGATCACCGGCTCGCGCGTCGCCACCTCGATGGCGGGCTTTTTGGGATCGAGGCTCTGCCAGTTGCCCCGGTACGTGCCGCCCTTGCGGATAACGATCGGGCCGTCATAGGTCAACTGGTCGGGCGCTTTCTGCGCGCTGGCCCCCAGCACGGCCGTGACCAGCAGCGACAGAGCAGCGGCAGGACGCCAACGGGCTTTTGTCATGCCCTGGAGCTTGCCGCAGGGGCCGTTTCAGAAGTGTAAACGCAGCGTTTAGGTGGCCCGGCCAGCCTCCAGGATTCCCGCCGCCGCCACCCCGGTCCAGGCCAGGGGTCCTGATTAGGCTTTCCCGAACTCCTTGATGTAGGCGCGGTCGAGCAGCGCGTCCCGCAGCGCTTCGGCGGTCAGCCGGGCCGAGGCCCAGTTGAGGTTGCGGTGTTTGGCCAGGCCTGCGTACCCGCGCACCGCGAACGACCAGAAGCGCACCGCGAACCACAGCGGTGAGGTCCCGTAGCGCCGGCGGATCAGCAGGCCGTTGCGGATGTGGTAGTAGTGCTTTTGCGGGTTGTAGGGATGGCGGCCCGGCTTGCCCGACAGGCTGCCGTGGTGCCAGATGCGGCTGGCCGGAATCAGCCGGATGCCGATCCCGTGTGCGCCGAGCCGCAGGGCGTATTCCGAATCGTCGGACATGAAAAAGAAGTCGTCCACCGGGAGGCCCACCCGGCGCACCGCGTCCGTGTGGATCATGGCCCCCACGAAGGTGAACAGGTCGATGGGCGTGGACGGCAGAGCGTAGCGCTCGGCAGGCACCCAGGACTCGACCAGCGAGACGGGGTCGAAGTTGCGGCGGTGACCCACGTCGTACCCGCCGTCGCGGGCGACCACCGCGCCGCACAGCGCCTCGCTGTGGCCCGTCCATTTCATCAGTTCGGCGTGGGCGTCTTCCTCGGCAAAGCAGTCGTCGTCCATCACCCAGACGTGGCGGTAAGGCCCTTTGAGGGCCTCGCGGACCCCGTAGGCAAAGCCGTAGGCGCCGCCCAGGTTGTGTTCCAGCCGCAGGTAGGTGACGCGCTCGTGGTCGGGAACCACGTCGGCGGTGCCGTCGGTCGAGGCGTTGTCGATCACGTAGATGCGCGCCAGCGGCTCGCTTTGCCGCAGCAGCGTGTCGAGGCAGCGGGCGAGCAGCGCCTTGCGGTTGTAGGTCACCACCACGGCGGCGGTGCCGCGCAACTCGCCGTCCCCGGCCCAGCGCTCCTCCGGACGCGGCAGCGTCAGCCCCAGCGGGGTCGGCAGTGCGGTCCCCGGCGGCGTGCTGGCGGGACGCGGGGGGAGGAGGGGTCGGGCCGGAAGCGTGGGGGTCGTCATGAAGTCTCCTGGGAGAAAAGGGAAGCGGGATCAGCCGGCGCTGCGGGCGGCATCCGCAGAGTCACGCACAGCGCCGAGGCTCCGGCGGACCGCTCAAGCAGCCGGACGGTGTAGCTGAAGCCGGGGGCCTCGGGGTCGGTCAACGTGCGCACTGCCCCCGGGGCGCTCTCCGGGCGGTCACCTTCCCCGGGAGGCGGCCCGGCGGCCTGAAAAGTGTGCTCGCGCAAAAAGGCGTCCAGCGCCTCTGCGAGCGCCGCGCGGTCCAGCGAACTGACGAAGCTGTAGCGGATCAGCCGCCCTGAGACGGGGGGCGGTTCGCTGGACGCCGCCTGCCGGTCTGTCCCCGCTGCGCCCACGCCCAGGCACTCCGGGGTGTCCTGCACGGTCAGCGGCAGGGTGGTGGCGAGCTTGAACACGAAATAGAAGTTGCGGGTGCGGTACAGGGCCGCGCCGTCGGCCGCCTGGGCCAGGGCGGCCTGGGCCGGAACGGGCTGCGTCGGGGCAGCTTGCGCCCCGGCCACACCGGGCAGCGTCAGCAGGGCGGCGGCGAGCAGGGTGAGGGGACGTCTGGATCTCAGCATGATGCCTCCAGGGAAGGGCGGGAGAGGAGAAGGAGGACTCACGTGTGCCCCTGCGCGCGCCAGGCGGCGAGGCGCGCGGCGGCGGGCTGCCACACCCGCAGGGCGTAGCGCCGCAGTTCGGTATCGGGACCCAGGAACACCACCAGCGCGACCAGCAGGCCGCCGACGACGAGTTCCAGCCCAAACAGCACGAAGACCCCGGTCCCGGCTGCACGCAGGCCCGCCACGACTGCAAACAGCACCGCCCCCACGCCCAGCCCCGCCGTGAGGCCCAGGCCGTAGGCGCGCAGGCTCTCGCGGCCGCTGCCGGGCAGAATCCGGGCCGCCACCCCCACGTACGCCAGGCTGTTGAGCACGGCCCCCGCCACCAGCACCCAGGCAAAGGCCACGACCCCCAGGCCCAGCCGGGTGACCACCCAGAACGCCGCCGCCAGAAAGAGCATCTGCGCGACCTGAAGGGCGATCTTGATGTCGAGCTTGGCGGTCGCCTCGGCCACGATGGCGGCCACGTTGGCCAGAATCGGGAAGGGCACGTACAGCGCGAACGCCTGCACGATGGGGACAGCCGCCAGGAAGCGCTCGCCCAGCAGCACCCGCACGATCTCGGGCGCGCACACGAACAGCCCCGCCGAGAAGGTGAACAGCACGCTGGACAGTGCCAGCAGGCTCGACCCGTAGGCCCGGCGCAGCCGCCCAGGCTGGTCCTGAAGGGCGCTGAAAGACGGCACCAGCACCCGCAGCAGCCCCCCCGACAGCCGCATCACCGGCATTCCGGCGACGTCGAACGCCCGGCGGTAGAGGCCCAGCGCCGCCGCGTCGAACACCCGCGCGATCACGAACACCGCCATGTTGCCGCTGAAAAACTCCAGCAGCCGCAGCACCGAGGCCCGCACCCCGAAGCTGTACAGGTCGCGGTACGGCGCCAGCCGGAAGGTCAGCGCAAAGGGGTGGCGCACGTAGGCGTAGCTCACGGCCAGTTGAATCGCCCAGCTCGCCCCCGCGCTGATGACCAGGCTCATCGCCCCGAAGCCCAGGTAGGCGGCGCCGATGCCCAGCACCCCGTGCCCGATCACGTACCCGCCCACCTCGGCGGCCATCAGCGGCTTGAAGCGCAGCTCGCGGCGCAGCAGGCTGGTGGACACCAGCGCCAGCGACGCGACCACGTAAGTCGCCGCGAAGCCCCGGAACACCGGCACCACGTCGGGATTGCCGGTGTAGTTCCCCACCAGCGGCGCGGCCCACCACATCACGGCGGTCAGCACCACACCCAGCACCAGCGACGACGTGAACGCGGCGCGGATGTGCTCGGGGGTGAGGTCGCGCCGCTGCACCAGGGCGTTGGCCACGCCCAGCTCCGTGACCACCGCCCCGAAGGTCGCCAGCACCGAGGCGATCGCCACCACGCCGAACTCGCCGGGCGTCAGCAGGCGCGAGAGCAGCGCCGTGGACAGCGGGGTGAACACCAGGTTCACGAAGAACCCCAGGTAGCTCCATTTCAGGGCGCGGACGGTCTTGTCCCGCAGTTCCGTCACAGCGAAGCTCCACGGGCCAGGTGCCGGGCAAGACCCGCGGCGGCGGGCAGAAAGACTGTGCGCGGGCACCGGGAGAAGCTCATAGGCCTCCAGGCTAGAAGCTGCGCCGTTACACGAAGGTAAACCCCGGCTTCGCGCCTGTCAGAGGGACTCTGCCCGGCCTGAATCCGGGAAGCCACCCGGGGGCCAGCGCTGAGGCAACGGCTCCTGTCCCCCGCCCCGGCCTCAGCTTTTTTCAGGCAGGCGCTGGGCGAACCAGGCCACCGTCTGGGCCAGGCCCTCGTCCAGCGGGGTCGGGTCACCGAACTGCGCCCGGTACGCGGCGGGGTCCAGCAGGGAGCGGGCCACGTCCCCCGGGCGCGGGGGGGCGTCGTGGATGGGCACGCTGTGCCCGCTGACCCGGGTCAGCCGCGCGGCGAGTTCAGCGGTCGTGGTGGGCTGGCCGGTGCCGATATTGAGCAGTTGCGCCGACAACTCGCCCAGGCTGGCGCGCAGGTTGGCGCGGGCCACGTCGCCCACATACACGTAGTCGCGCACGCAGCCGCCGTCGCCAGGCGCGTGCATGCCGTGGATGCGCAGGGCCTCTCCTGCCAGGGCACGCTCGCAAAAGATCGCCACCACGCCCGCCTCGCCGTGCGGATTCTGGCGCGGGCCGTACACGTTGGCGTAGCGCAGCACGCTGTAGTCCAGACCGTACTGGGCGCGGTAGGTGGCCAGGTAAGTCTCCCCGGCCAGCTTGCTCGTCGCGTAGGGGCTGTACGGGCGCGGACTGCGGTGCTCGTCGGCGCGCTCGCCTTCCGGAAGGTCGCCGTAGATCGCCCCCCCGGTCGAGGCGAACACGAACCGTCCCACCCCGAATTCGCGGCAGGCTTCGAGCAGGTGCAGGGTGCCCAGCACGTTCGTCTCGGCGTCGAGCAGCGGCTCGCGCACGCTGACCGACACGCTCGCCTGGGCCGCCTGGTGGTTCACCACGTCGGGCCGGAAGTCCGCCATCACTGCGCGCACCGCCTCCCGGTCACGCAGGTCGGCGACGTGGAGCGCCGCGCCACCGGGCACGTTGGCCCGCGAGCCGCTGGACAGGTTGTCGAGAACCGCGACCTCGTGCCCTGCGTGCAGGGCGAGGTCGGCGATATGGCTGCCGATAAAACCAGCGCCTCCGGTCACGAGTATTCGCATGGGAAACCTCCTGATGAGCTGGCGCCGGGGCCAGCGGCCCTGGGCAGCTCGCCGCCCACTCTAGCGGCCCGGGGGGTCACCCCGCGCCCACCGGCCGGGAGACGGCGGCCTCCCAGTCTCGCCCGCGTCTCAACGCTTCAGCACAGGCTGGAAGGCGCCGTGGCGGGACGCGGGCGCCGTCTTGTGGGTGGGCGGTCCCAGCGAACCGAGCAGCCCTTCCCACTCGGCCACGATCTGCTGGGGGCGGAAGCGGGACGCCGCCGCGTGGCTGCGCCCGCTGAGGCGGACGCGCCGGGCCGGGTCGCTCATGGCGTCCCGCAGGGCAGCGGCCAGCGCCGCCGGGTCCTGGGGCGGGACCAGCAGGCCGCTCACCCCGTGCTCGATCACCTCACGCGGGCCAGTCTCGCAGTCGAAGGCGACCACCGGCAGCCCGTGCGCCTGGCATTCGAGCAGCACCATCGGCAGCCCCTCGTAGCGCGAGCTGAGGCAATACAGGCCCGCCGCCCGGTACTCGGCGGCCATGTCCTGCACCTGTCCGGCGAACACCACCCGCCGCAGCCCGGCGCGGTCCACCTGTGCCCGCAGGTTGGCCTCCTCCTCGCCGCCGCCGCCGACGATTCGCAAGGTCCAGTCGGGAAAATCCTTTTCCAGCCGGGTCCAGGCGTCGATCAACAGGTCGAAGCCCTTTTGCTCGGTCAGGCGCCCGGCAGCCAGCACGACGCGCCGCTCGGGGTCGTAGGGGTTGGCAGGCTCAGGCGCAAAGGGCAGCGGGTTGGCGATCACCTCCAGCCGGGCGCGCAATCCCGGCAAGCCCCCCCGCCACAGCTCGGCGTCGCGCCGGGTCAGGACGACCACCGCCCGGGCCAGGCGGGCGGTCAGGCGGCGGGCCAGCCGCCAGCGGTTCAAGGCCCCGCGCGGCCGGTTGAACACCGTGTTGAAGTTGAAGTGCTCCCAGGCCACGCAGGCCACCCCCAGCCCGGCGGCGGCCGGCAGCGCCAGCAGCATCACGCTGGTCTCGGCCCCGATCAGGAGGTCGGTGGGGTGGCGCTGGAGGTGGGCACGCAGGGCGAGCACATCGCGCACGAAAGTCTGCTTGAAAGACCCCTTCTCACGCCGCAGGGCGTGGAGGTGAACGGCGGGATGCAGGGGAAAATGACTCTCCCCGCCCCAGGTGGTCACCACCCGGACCTGATGCCCACGTGCGGCCAGGCCGCCCGCGATCAGGGTGGTGGCGCGCTCCACGCCCGCAGCCGCTTGCAAGGTGTAGACGACAAAGGTGACGCGCAGCGGTGGGTCCGGTGACATGGCAGCTTCTCTCCTCGCGGCCCCGGCGGAAGGCCGCCTCAGGCCGCCGTTCCCCGGGCCGCCGACGGCCGCAGCCGCGTCAGGAGCCGCTCGGCGGTCAGGCGCCAGTGACGGCGCCGCTCCTGCGGCAGCAGCCAGGTGGCGGCAAAGCGCGCGAGTTCGAAGGCGCGGGGCCGGGCGCCCAGCACCGCCGCCGCCGTCTCGCGCAGGGCGCCCGGCTGCCCGCTCTGGGCCGCGAAATGCGCGACGTGAAAAACCACGAAGCCCACGAAGGCGCGGTCGCTCATCAGGCCCTGCGCCCTCAGGTCGCGCGCCCAGGCCAGCGAGGGCCGCCAGCTCACCGAGGTGCCCAGGTGGGGCCGCGCCTCGTGGAAATGGTAGGTCGCCAGCACGTCGCCCACGCCCACCACGCCCGCGCCGGGCACCCGGGAAGCCCAGATCAGCCAGTCCCAGTCCTCGTGGCGGTACAGCCCCGAACGGAAGGGCATCTTCTCGAACAGGTCGCGCCCGGCGAACAGCACGGTGCTCATCAGGGTGAGGTTGGGACTCAACCAGCTCTCGCGGGCCATCAGGTAGTCGGCGAGAGGTTCGCCTTCTCGCGGAAAGCGGGCCGGTTCCTGCCGGGTCGTCTGGCCCTCGGGCAGGTCGTAGCGGCACACCACGATGGGGTGGCGCAGCCCCGAGGCCAGCGCCGCTTCCCGCTGACGCGCGAGCTTGGCGGGCGCCCACTCGTCGTCGTCGTCGAGCAGGGCGACCCACTCGGCGCGGGCGTGCCTCACCCCGATGTTGCGCGCCTCGGAAGGCCCCACGTTCTGCGGCAGGGCGACCACCCGCAGCCGGGGGTCGGCCACTCCGGCCAGGGCCGCCAGCGTGGCGGGGTCGGGACCGTCCACGACCACGATCACCTCGATCTCGCCGAGCGTCTGCGCCAGCGCCGTCCTCAGCGCCCGGCTCAGCAGCAGCTCCGGACGGTGCCGGGTGGGCACGACCACGCTGACCAGGGGAACGGGCACCCCAGCGGGGCGAGGTGCAGGCTGGGTCACGCGCCCACCTGCGCGGGCGAGCGGACCTCCTGCGGCCCGGTCCCACGGCTCAGCTCGCGGAAATACGCCACCGTGCGGTCCAGGCCCTGCTCCAGGGTCACCTGCGGCGCCCAGCCCAGCCGCTCACGGGCCAGGGTGATGTCGGGGCGGCGCTGGCGGGGGTCGTCCTCGGGCATGGGTTCGTGGATGATCGGGAGGCCCGGGTTGATGCGGTCGCGGATCAGCTCCGCGAACTGCAAGATGGTGTACTCGTCGGGGTTGCCGATGTTCACCGGACCGTGGTGGGGCGCTTCCAGCAGCCGCACGATGCCCTCGACCAGATCGTCCACGTACTGGAAGGAGCGGGTCTGCGCCCCGTCGCCGTACACGGTGAGGGGACGGCCTGCCAGCGCCTGGTTGATGAAGTTGGTCACCACCCGGCCGTCGTCGGCGCGCATCCGGGGGCCATAGGTGTTGAAGATCCGCAGGATGCGGGTGTCCACCCCGTGGTGACGGTGATAGGCCATCGTGATCGCCTCGGCGTAGCGTTTGGCCTCGTCGTAGCAGCTGCGCAGGCCATTGGGGTTGACGTGCCCCCAGTAGCTCTCGGGCTGGGGATGCACCTGCGGATCGCCGTACACCTCGGAGGTGGACGCCAGCATGAAACGCGCCCCGCAGCGCCGGGCCAGCTCCAGGGTGTTCTCGGTGCCCTGGGCGCCCACCCGCAGCGTGTCCACCGGGTGCTGCTGGTAGTGCGGCGGGCTGGCGGGCGAGGCGAAGTGCAGCACCGCGCCGAAGCCCCCCTCCTCGTCCGCCAGCCCCTCGGGCAGCCCCACGCTCACGTCGGCCTCCACAAAACGGAACGCCGGGTACCCGCCCAGCAGCTCGGTATTGCGCGTCTGCCCGCTGAGGTAGTTGTCCACGCCGACCACGCGGTGGCCGTCTTTCAGAAAGCGTTCGGCCAGGTGGCTGCCCACGAACCCCGCGCTGCCGGTCAGCAGGATGTTCATGCCGACGCCTCGTGGACCAGCACGCCGGGCGCACGCTTGCCGATCTGCTCGACCGTCCCGACGGGGAGGGCCGCCGTGATCACGCGCCGGGTGTCGATCACCAGGGGGTTGCGCATCCGGCGCAGGGCACCCGCCCAGTCAAGCTGGCGGTACTCATTCCACTCGGTCATGATGATCGCCGCGTCCGCGCCGTGCAGGGCCGCTTCGGCCGAGGCCGCCTCGTGGTAGCGCAGGTGACGCCACTCCTCACGGGCGCGCGGCATCGCGATGGGGTCGTGGGCGACCACCTGCACGCCGAGTTCTCCCAGGCGGGCGATGCAGTCGTGGGCGGGCGAGTCGCGCAGGTCGTCGGTGTTGGGCTTGAAGGCCATGCCCAGCACCGCCACGCGCTTGCCCTTGAGCCGGTGCAGGTGCTGCTGGAGCTTGGTGATCACCAGCTGGCGCTGGCGCCGGTTGATCTCCACCGCCGCCGCCAGGATCGGCATGTCGTAGCCGTACTCGCGCCCGATGGAGATCAGCGCCGAGGTGTCTTTGCCGAAGCAGCTGCCGCCCCACCCCGCGCCCGCCTCCAGAAAACGAGGTCCGATGCGCTGGTCGTGTCCGATGCCGCGCGTGACTTCCGCAATGTCGGCGTCCACCCACTCGCACAGCCCGGCGATCTCGTTGGCGAAGCTGATCTTGAGCGCCAGGAAAGCGTTGGCCGCGTACTTGATCATCTCGGCGCTGCTGAGGCTGGTCGTGACGAGTTCGGGGCGGGTGTAGCCGGCGGGCCGGGGCACGTACCCCGGCGCCTCGAAGCTCTGGTCGAGCAGCGGCTCGTACAGCCGCACGAGCTGCGCGATGCCCACCGGGCTGTCGCTGCCCAGCACGATGCGGTCGGGATAGAGGCTGTCGTGCATGGCCGTGCCCTCGCGCAGAAACTCGGGGTTGCTGACCACCAGGTAGCGGCCCTCGTGGTAGTCGGGGGCGTGCTCCTCGAGCATCCGGGCCACCCAGTCGCCCGTGCCGATGGGCACCGTGCTCTTGTTCACCACGACCTGAAGCTTGCCGTTGAGGTGCCCCGCGATGCTCTGGGCCGCGTCGGCCACGTAGCTGAGGTTGGGCTGACCGCTGGGCAGCGGCGGCGTGCCCACGCAGATAAAGATCACGTCCGCATCCGGAATCGCTTCCGCGTAGCTGGTGGTCCAGCGCAGGCGGTCGCCGCTGTCGAGCATCAGCTGATCGAGATGCGGCTCGTAGATCGGGAGCTGCCCACGGCGCAGCATCGCTACCTTGTTCTCGTCCACATCCAGCCCGACCACGTGATGGCCGAGGTAAGCCAGCATGATCGCCGTGCCCAGGCCCACATATCCGGTTCCGACCACGGCGACCTGCAACGCTCTGGTGTCCTGCATCATGCTTCTCTCCCTTCCCTTCCCTGACCTTCCCTGGCGGTGCCGGTCGGGCGAACTGTCGTGTTTGGCCCCTCTGGCCGGTCATCGTCAGGCCCACTCTTCAGACTGGGCGCCGCTTTGTGGGCACACCGTAGAAAGCCGGGCGCTAAAGGAAAATAAATCGGGGGCCAGTGGTGGCCCCCTTTCTCTGAAACACCCCCAAGCGGGGGGAACGTCTCAGCGCAAGGGGGTCAGGGGACGGTGGCGCAGGTACCAGCGGTAGGTTTCTTCCAGCCCCGCCCGCAGCGCCGTGGAGGCTGCCCAGCCCCGGGCGCGCAGGGTGTCACCCGTAAAAGCTCCCCGCGCCGCGACCGGGGGGACCCGTGGGTCGGCCTCGAAGTGGCCCACGTAGCCGGTCAGCGCCCGGACCGCGCCCGCGAGGTCGTGCAGGCTGGTGGACACACCGCTGCCCACCTGCACGGCCCCGGCGCCCGCAGGCTGCTCGGCCAGAAAGAGGCAGGCGTCGGCCATGTCGCCCACGTACAGCAGGTCGCGGCTCCAGGTGCCGCCCGGCCAGCGCACGGAGGGCGCGCCCGTCTCGCGTGCCCGCAGCAGGTCTCCGAGCAGCGCGAACACCACGCTGCTGCGCTGGAGGTCCTCGTCGGCATGGGGGCCGTACAGGCTGCTGAACACCACGCTCACGAAGTCGCAGCCGTACTGGCGGCGGTAACTGTCGCACAGCTCGGCGGTGGTCTGGCTCACCACCGTGCAGACCCGCTGGGTTTCTTCCAGCAGTTCGGCCTGGAGGTAGCTCACGTTCAGTGGCAGGGCGCCCAGGTCGGCGTAGGTCGAGCTGCAATCCAGGCACAGCAGCTTTTCCACGTCATAGAGGTAAGAGGCGTGGATGACGTTGGTCATCACCATCAGGTTGTCGCGCAGCCACTGCGCCGGGTACATCGAGTCGGTGACCGAGCCGCCCACCCGCACCGAGGGCACGAAGACGTAGTCCGGCAACTCGCGCTCGAAAAAGGCATTGACCTCGTCTTTCTCGCGCAGATCGAGGCCGCCGCCCGCGCGGGCGACGTTGTGGTACCCCAGCTCCCCCAGCCTGCGGACGATGGCCTGGCCGACAAACCCGCCCGACTCGGCCACAAAGATCTTGGTCTCGGGAGCGAGATTCATGGGCGGGCCACGGCGGCGCGGGCGCGGCGCGGCAGCGGAGAACGCCAGGGGGAAAAGCGACGTGGGTACGTTATGGGCACGCGGAGACTCCTATCCGTTATCCGTACAGTTCGTGACGTTCAGTGCCGTCGGGAAGCCGCGCGTGAAAGCTTCTCAGGCGGGTGTATTGCAGCAGCAGGTTCGCCAGGAAAAGGGGATT
Source organism: Deinococcus budaensis (assembly GCF_014201885.1). NCBI lineage: Bacteria > Thermotogati > Deinococcota > Deinococci > Deinococcales > Deinococcaceae > Deinococcus > Deinococcus budaensis. Next base: position 13,203 of record NZ_JACHFN010000004.1, read on the forward strand.
GAGCAGCACGTAGCGCCGCCACAGCCGCCCCGGCTCCTGCGAGAGCCGGAAAAGCCACTCCAGCCCCCGGTCCTGCATGAAGCGCGGCGCCTGCGCCAGCGTTCCGGCGTGAAAGTCGAAGGCGGCCCCGACCGCCAGGATCGGCCGCGAGAGCAGGTCGCGGTACTCGAAGGCCCAGACCTCCTGGCGGGGACACCCCAGCCCCACGAACACCGCGTCCGCCCCCGACTCGCGGATGCGCGCGGCGATCTCCTCGCGCTCCGGGAGGGTGGTGCGGCGGAACTTGGACGCCTCCATCCCGGCGATTCTCAGACCCGGAAAGCGGCGCTGGAGGTCGGCGGCAAAGCGCGCCAGAACCGGCGGCTGGCTGCCGTACAGGTACACGCTGAGGCCTTCTTTCGCCAGCGCCTCGGCGGTGCGCAGCGTCAGCTCGGGACCGTACACCCGGTCGGGCAACTTCTGACCGTACAGCCACCCCAGCGCCCAGCGCACCGGCTGGCCGTCGGGCACCACCAGGTCCAGGCCGTTGAGGCGCCGGGCGTGTTCGGGGTCCTGAAAGCCGGTCATGACCCCGTGCACCGCGAGCGCGCTGACCGCGAAGGGCCGCTGCTGGCGCGCCGCTTCCATGATCGCGTGCACCGCGTAGTCGTAGTCCACCGCGTGGACGTTGACGCCCAGCACCGCGTGCTTGCCCCCATTGATGCCGCGCTGGATCACGCGCCCACCCAGCGGTCCTGGTTGAGGGCGTGCATCTCCTGCAGGATGCGCGGCACGTCGTAGGAGATGCCCCAGCCGGGGTAATGCGCCTTGAACTTGCGCAGGTCGCTGACATACCAGATGTGGTCGCCGCTGCGGTTGTCGTCCACGTAGCTGTGCGTCAAGGGGCGCCCGGTGATCTCCTCGCACAGGGCGATGGCCTCCAGCATCGAGCAGTTGCTCTCCAGCCCGCCGCCGATGTTGTAGACCTCGCCCGCGCGGGGCCGCTGGTAGAACTCGTAAAAGGCCGCGATCAGGTCGGCCGAGTGGATGTTGTCGCGCACCTGCTTGCCCTTGTACCCGAAGACGGTATAGGGCTGGCCGGTCATGGTGCATTTCATCAGGTAGGCCAGGAAGCCGTGCAGCTGGGTGCCCGAGTGGCTGGGGCCGGTCAGGCACCCTCCCCGGAAGCAGACGGTCGGCATGTCGAAATAGCGCCCGTACTCCTGCACCAGCACGTCGGCGGCCACCTTGGACGCCCCGAACAGCGAGTGTTTGCTCTGGTCGATGCTCATGTGCTCGTCGATGCCCTGCGCCGCCGGGTGCGGGGCCTCCACGTCCCAGCGGGTCTCGCGCTCGATCAGGGGCAGGCGGTTGGGCGTGTCACCGTACACCTTGTTGGTGGAGGTGAAGATAAAGGGCGCCTGCGGGCAGTGCTGCCGCGCGGCTTCCAGCAGGTTCAGTGTCCCCGTCGCGTTCACCGAGAAGTCGGAAAAGGGGTCGCGGGCGGCCCAGTCGTGCGAGGGCTGCGCGGCGGTGTGGACGATCAGGGAGATCTCAGAGCCGTACTGGGAAAACAGACGCTCGATGGCGGGAAAGTCGCGGATGTCGAGGTCGTGGTGGACATAGCCCGGCACGCTGCGCTCCAGCCGCTGCTGGTTCCAGCGGGTCGAGGCCTCCGGCCCGAAGAAGAACTGCCGCATGTCGTTGTCGATCCCCACGACCTGCATCCCCAGCCCCGCGAAGAAACGGACGGCCTCGGAGCCGATCAACCCAGCTGACCCTGTAATCACTGCAACACTCATGCCTGTTACCTCGCCTAGAACTCTGGATCGGGGGGAATGAAGGATCACGCCTCAGACGCGGGGAGCGGCCCTGCACAGGCCCCGGCGACCGGCCGTTGCCTGGCCCCCGCCACTTCCCCACGCCACATTCCAGCAAGCCGGAAGGGTGCGGCCATGGTGCGCGGCCCTGCGTTAACTCCTCGCTAAACCCCCGCCAAACCCCAAAGCCCAGGGCCAGCGGGCAGTGGTCCCGCCCCCAGGCGTGCCCCCGCAGGAGCGCGGCGGAAGAGTTCTAGTCTGTCCTGGCGGACTGTCTGTAAAGTCTTTCACAGCCTTACCGCTCCAGCGAGGGGCAGACCTAAAAAACGAAGGCCAGCGTCAGCTTGCTCACAAGACACACATACTGCTAGAGAGCACCCGGGCAGGCGGCGGACTTTAGATCCTCTTTAACCTCGCGCTGGACTCGACAGGAGAACCCGTCGGACAGCACTCGCTTTGGCTTAGCTGTCACACATGGTCGATCAGGATTCCGGCGGGCAAGGTAGGCCGGGTTGGGGAGGGGGCGCGTCAGCTGACCGATTCATGAAGGTTAATACAGGCTTAAAAGGAAGCTCCGTTCCAAGGTCAGCGCATGAGAATGAAGTAAGGTGGTGGGGTATCCGACGATTGCCTGCCCACTGTGACAGCTTTCCGATCACGGCCCCGCCGTCGCGGTTTCAAATTTTCCCGCAGCCGCCTTCTCCCGCGAGCCTTCCCGCCACGTTGCGGACTGTCCAATGTTCAGCTCGTCCGCCAGCCCGCCCGCCAGGCCATCTTCAGGTGCAAGTGCAGCGAAATGGCCGCAGGGCAAATTCGGACGGAGGTCATAAAGTGTTGACCATCCACCTTCTGGGACACGCGCACATCAGCCGCAACCAGCAACCTGTCCCGGTCTCTGCCAAGGCCGTCGCGCTGATCTCCTACCTCGCCATCGAGAAGTTGCCCCAGCACCGTGAGCGGCTGGCCGACCTGCTCTGGACGACCGCCGAGGCCCGCAAGAACCTGCGCGTCGAGCTGGCCCGCATCCGCACGGCGGGCCTCAACCTCTTTCCCGCCAGCCGCCAGCTGCTGTATCTGGAAAACGTCACCAACGATTTCGAGCTGTGGCATTCAAGGCTGGGGCAGGACCTGAACCAGGCCCAGCTGGCCGAGTGGCTCGCCATGCTGCGCGGGTTTCCGCTCAGCGGCCTGGAAGACTTGGGCAGCTCGACTTTTCAGGAATGGGTAGACCAGCAGCGCTGGGTGATCAGCCAGCAGATCGAGGACGGCCTGAGCCGCATGTACTGGCAGTACGCGCAGCGCCAGCAGACCTGGGCCATGCGCCTGATCGCCGCGCGGGCGGACACCCTGGGTTACGAACTGGGGGACGCGCCGGTTTTGTCCGCTGCCGTTCCTGCCCCCGCCGCTGCTGCGGCGCCGGCGGCCGTGCCCGTCTTCCCGGCAGCGGCCGAGCTTCGGGCGCGCGAGCTGCACTTCGGGCGCGGCCCCGAGGAAGAGATTCTGCGGGACCTGCTTCAGAAATCCGGGGCGCCGCAGGTCGTGGTGATGCACGGTCCCCCCGGCGTGGGCAAGAGCTACCTGGCCGACCGGCTGGCGGATCAGCATTCGGGCCTGACCCTGCGCGTGCCCAGCATGCGTTCGGGACGCTTGGTCCTCGCCTCGCTGGCCCAGGGGTTGATCGGTCACTGCGACCCCGAATGCAGCGAGGCCCTGCGGCGGATGCTGCTGGCCCCCACCAGCCTCGAAGAGGACCTGGTCAAGGTGGCGGTGGCGCTGGGCAAACTCAGCCGCCCGGCCCTGCTGGTGTTCGATCAGGCGCACGCCGCCCCGGCTGACCTCGCGCCCCTGATCAGCTACCTGCTGGAGGTTCCGGCAGACGGCCCCCGGCTCTTTTTGCTGCTGAGCCGTCAGCGCCCGGCCCAGGCGCCGCTGACCCGGGCGCTGCGGGGCCGCGCGCCGGGCATGTACGCCGAGCTGGAGGTTCCGCCGCTGACCCAGGCCAGCGTGCAGCAGGTGCTCGAAGCCCGCTTTCCGTCGGAGGCGGCCTCGGGGCGGCACAGCGACGCGGCGCGGCTGCTGCAACGCAGCGAGGGCAACCCGCTGCACCTGCTCAGCCTGCTCGACGAGCAGCAGGGCGGCCCTCAGGGGGGCGGCACCCATTTTCCCCAGGCGGTGCGCGACATCTATCACGCCGAGATCGACCAGTGGCCGCCCGCCCTGATGGAGGCGATGGGCCGCCTGAGCGCCATCTACGGTCCCTTCGACGGGCAGGTCGCGGGGGCCGCGCTGGGCGAGGCCCTGGCCGACTCCGCCGACACGCTGCTTTACACGGCGCTGGACAGACAGATTCTGCGCGAGGTGGAGCCGGGCGGAGCGCTCTCGCTGCCCGACCTCCGGACCCTTCCGGACCCCGACCGCCCCGAGACGCTGTACGCCTTTGCCAGCGAGGGCCTGCGCATCGCGCTGGCCAGCCGCTCGCCCCAGCTGGTCCGCCAGGATGTGCGGCGGCGCCTGGCGGCCGTGCTGGGCGAGACCGCGCCGGGTCTGGCCGCCCACTACGCGCGGCGCGCCGGCCTGACCGACGAGGCCGAGCGGCTCCAGCGGCTCTACCGGGCGGGGCTGCACCGCCAACAGCTGCCCGGGGGCAGCGGCGACGCGGCGGACGCCGGACTGGCCCGGCCGCAGCTGGTGGCTGAACCCCGGCGCCTGCCGGTACCGCCGCAGCCCCCCCTGGCCTGCCAGGGTTACCTGGTGACGCAAGACGACCGGGGCTGGCTCGACATCTCCAGCATCGGGCAATACGGGCATCCCCAGACCTTGCGCCTGCATCTGCCGTTGCCGGTTGTCGGCGCCGGGCCGGGCGCTCAGGAGGGAGCGGAGGTAACGGCCGAGCTGCGGCTGGTCTGGCGTCTCGACGTCTTCAGCGGCGGCGAGGAACTGGGACCGCCCCGCCTGCCTTTCCCGCTGCGGCTGCGGCTGGTGGACACTCCGCTGGCCCACGTGCTGACCCGCGCCCCCACCCCCGACTATCTGGAAGACGGCGTGCGCCATACCGTGCATGCAGGCGCCACCGAGGGCCACTGGATGGAGCACCGGGTGACCCTGACCTGCCGCGCTGGAAGCGCGCCCACGCTGGAGCTGAGCGTGCGCGCCCTCGACGTGGCGCTGACCCTGGGTGCCCTGAGCTGGCAGGGCCGCGACCTCCTCCCGCTGGTGTCTGGCGTTTCCGGTGGGCAACGTGGAGAGACGCAGGTGCCTCCCAGCGCCCCCCCCTCCAGGGAGATGCGCGCCGAGACGCCAGCCCCCACGCTGCGCTGAGCGCTGAGGGGCGGGGCCGCTCGATGCCCTGCCCTCCTGGAGGAGCCGCCTTCTCCCCTGTCCCAGCCAGGCAAGTGAAGCGGGCGCACCTTCATCGGTGCGCCCGCTTGCGGTCAGCTGGTGAGGGGAGGGTCCTGACTCAGGGACCGACCTTGATCCCGGCCGACGACAGCTTGCTCTGCCAGCGGGTGAATTCCTGACGCTCCATGTCGAGCGTCACGGTGCCCAGATCCTGGTTGCCCGTGCAGACGGTGTTGTTCAGGCCGCAGTTGGGAAACCACATGGGGTTGTTGGAGGTGCGGCCGTCCGAGCCGACCCGGGTCCACCCGACCACGTTGTCGCGCATCACGTTGTTGGCGAAGGTGGGAGGGGTCAGCTTGCCCGCGCCGTAGGGGTCCCAGACGTACAGGCCCACGTTGGCGGCGGGCAGACGGGTACCGTCGGGCAGGCGGCCGCTGCCCACCACGCGGTTGTTGTACATCTGGTGGCTGACGCCGCCTGCAATGGCCAGGCCGTGGTTGGTCGTGCCCACGATCTGGTTGTTGTAGACCCGGGTGTAGCCGGAGTCCAGAGGATCGCTGACCTTGCCGTCGCCCAGCAGGATCCCGCCGCCCGCGTAGTTGGTGGTGGTCGCCGGGCTGACCGGGTAGGCGCCCTGGATATAGTTGTCGTGAATCAGCATCGGGCTGTTGGGCGTGCCGCTGCTCGCGAGGATATTGATGTTCTCTTCCGTGGCGCTCTTGCCCGGCTCGTTGATGATCTCATTCCAGGCGACCTCGACGTTCGGCACCCGGCGCACGGCGTTCATGTGGAGGGCCTGCACGATGTGCGAGGCGTTCTGGTAGCCCCCGTTGCCGTCACTCTTGGTGCCGTTGACGTTGCGAATCTGGTTGCGCAGGATCTTGATGGTGTCGCCGCGGTTGGGGTCGCCCCAGAATTCCCGGATGTAGATGCCGCCGGTATTCTCGAAATAACTGTTCTCGATCCGCAGGCTCATCAGTTCTTCAGCCGCCACCGCGTACCCGTGCGTGCGGCCCGCCACGTTGGGGTTCAGGGCGTAGCCCCGGGTGTTGCGGATGGTCACGCGGTTGCGGAACCCGTGGATCAGGTGGCCCCGGCCACGGATGTTGGAATTCTCGATGATCACCGGCTCGCTGGTCCGGATGCTGACCGCCGCGCCCGTGTCCTGGCTCTCCCAGTTGCCCGAGTAGGTGCCGCCCTTGGTGATGATCAGCTTGCCGCTGTACTGCACGTTGCCGCTGACGGGAGGTGCGGGGGCGATGGAGGCCGTCCCGCCGCAACTGCGCAGCATCGCGTTGGCCCAGTCGGCGTGGTCGTAGTTCAGGCCGTCGCCCGCGTCCGTCACGACCAGCTTCAGCTCGTTTTTGCCTGCCACGTTCACGTTGACTGCCCGGCCGCTGTCCGAGCCGCGCACCACACCGCTGTCGTACAGCTTGACGCCGTCGGCGTACACCTGAAAGACGACGCTGCCTCGGTCCCCGACTTCGTCGTCCATGCCCACGGTCGCCGTGAAGCTCGTGCACTGGCCGCCGATCTGGAAGGTCATGCTCGACCCCGCATGAACGCCGAAGCCGTTGGCGAAGGTCTGCCCGCCGATGCTGAGGGTGCGGCCGTCCCCGGCGTTCTTCTCGCCGTTGCTGCGGTTGACCTCGATGGGACCCCAGGCATTGGTCGCGGCGGTCCAGCCCTCATAACTCAGGGTGTTGTCGCCGGAGTTGATCGCCTGGGCCTTGATGCCCCCCTGACGGCCGTCGCTGCTCCAGCTGTGGTCCTTGCCGTCGTACACGAAATCGACTGGCGGCTGCGCCGCCGCCTGGGCGGGCGCCTTGGAGGCTGGGCCGCCGCCGCAGGCCGAGAGCGCGAGGGTCAGTGCCAGGAGGCCGAGAGGAGCAAGGGGAAGACGGAGAGGGGAAAGAGGTTGCTGGGTCATGGATCTCCTGAGGCGGGGGGACTTGAGGTCGGCGGAGGGGCGGAGAGTGGAGGCGGCAGGCCACGAGAGCGGTGAGGCCCAGCCGTCAGACAGGGCGACGTTGTCCGTGCGGGCGCGCCGCACCGATCTCGTGGGGATGGGGGCTGAGCTTTGGAAGGGGCAGCTCTACCGCAAGGAGATGAGGAGCTAACTCATCACTGCCATCTGACCGCCTGAAAATTTCTGCACTCGGTTAAGGTAACCGGACTAAATTATAAGTTTCTGTTAAAAAGTCTTAATTTCTGAGTCAGGCTGTGGGAATTTGTTTCATAAGGAACATTTGAACGTGCCTCTTTCTTGGTGACCCAGGCCATGATTTGGGGCGCCAGGGCGGGACACAAGCCGCCGGCCGGTGTTGGCGATGTTGTAACGCCCGGCTCCACATACTCGTCTCAAACAAGGCCCGCGCCTCCCCTGCCCGGGAGGTTCTGAAGTTCCGCTCCCGGCCCTTGCGGCCTGATCTCATCGAAAGGTGGCCCGCCTATGCCCGTATCCGTTCTCTCCTTTCCGCCTGCCGCGCGCGGCTCCCGGTTCAGCCGGACCGGGGCGCTGTGAAGGCGGTCATCCCGGCGGCGGGGTTCGGCACACGGCTGCGTCCGCTGACCTACGCCCGCCCCAAGCCCGTGCTGCCGGTGGGCAACCGCCCGATCATCTGCCACGCCGTCCAGAACCTGGCCGACGCCGGCATCCGTGAGATCGGCATCGTGGTGTCGCCGATGACGCGTGAGGCCATTCAGGCGGCGGTGCTGGGCCTAGAAGGGGTGTGCATCGAGTTCATCGAGCAGCCCGAAATGCTGGGGCTGGGGCACGCCGTGATGGTGGCGCGCGACTTCGTGGGCGAGAGCGATTTTTGCGTGTATCTGGGCGACAACCTCTTCGAGCACGGCGTGCTGGATTTCCGCCGCGCCTTCGAGGAGCAGCAGGCCGACGCCGCCGTGGCGCTTGTCGAGGTGCCCGACGCCCGCGCCTTCGGGGTGGCGGTGGTGGACGGACGCGGGCAGATCACGCGGCTGGTGGAAAAGCCGGCGCTGCCGCTCTCCAATCTGGCGGTGGCGGGGGTGTACTGCTTCCGGGCGAGCGTGTTCGGCATTCTGGAGACGCTGTCTCCCAGCGCGCGCGGAGAGTACGAGATCACCGACGCGATCCAGCGCCTGATCGAGCAGGGAGGCCGGGTAGCGGGTCAGCGCGTGCGCGGCTGGTGGAAGGACACCGGGCGGCCGCTGGACCTGATCGAAGCCAACCGGCTGGTCCTCGAAGGCCTGCGGCCCGGCGTGCTGGGGGAGGTCAGCGGCTCAAGGCTGACGGGCCGGGTCGTGGTGGAACCCGGCGCCGTGGTCCGGAACAGCGTGATTATGGGACCGGTGACCATCGCCAGCGGAGCCAGGATCGACAACGCCTACATCGGCCCCTTCACGTCTGTGGGGCGCGGCAGCGTGATCGAGAACGCCGAGGTCGAATACAGCGTGATCGACGAGGGCGCCGAGATCCGCGACATGAGCGTGCGGCTTCAGGAATGTCTGATCGGCCTGCACGCCCGGGTGATCGGCCACGGCGAGTTGCCCCGGGTCCACCGCCTGGTCCTCTCCGACACCAGCCTGCTGGAATTCGGCTGCTGAGGCTCCCCGCCCGAGCCTGCCTGCTGCCCAGCCTTCCCCCAAGCCTCCTTATTCCCCCAGACGTTCAAAAGGTGCCTTCATGCTCCAGACCCCTCTGCCCAGACCCCAGACCGACGAGGTTGACGTTCCGCGCCTCACGCAGCCCCTGCGGCGGCACGCCCTGCCGCTGCTCTCGGCCGCCCTGCTGGCGGGCGCCCTGACCTACGTGCTGGCGGCGCGGCAGGCCCCGGTGTACCAGACCATGAGCAGCGTGGTCGCCGTCGACAACGGCGACGACAGCCTGGTGACCGAGGGCCTGTTCGCGGCGCCCCCGCTGGAACCGGGCGTCTTGCAAGAAGCCCTGCGTGACGAGAGCGTGATCGAGGGCATCGCGGGGCGGGTCCTGGCGTCGGGGCTGGCCCCCAGCCAGGCCCAGGCGCTGGCGCAGGCGGTCCGGGCGCAGCGCGACAACACGGTCTTCGAGCTGGTCACGGTCACCCCGCAGGGCAGCCGCTCGAACCTGTACGAGGTCTGGGGCAGCGCGGGGACGCCCGCCGCCGCCCAGGTGCTGGTGAACGCCAGCGTGGACGCCTTGCAGGCCTGGGACCAGCAGCGCGCCCAGGAGCGCATCGCGCTGGCCCGCACCAGCCTGGCGCGCCAACTCACGGCGCTGGGCCGCAACGAGCCGGATCTGGAGGCCAGCGACCTGCGCTGGGACACCTTCCAGGCCACCCAGGCCCGGCTGCTGGGCCAGCTTGCGCGGGCGGAGGTGCTGGCCCCGGCGGCGATCGCCACCCTGAACGTGGTCGCCCGCGCGCCCGAACCGGACCAGGCTTCGGGGGCCAGTCCGCTGCGGCGTGCCGCGCTGGCCGCCCTGCTGACCCTGTTCGCGGCCTCAGCCGCCGTGCTGCTGTTCGAGGCCTGGCGCCGCCGGGTCTACGACGAGCGTGGCCTGCGCGACCTGGGTCTCCCGCTGCTGGGGCAGCTGCCGCCGCTGGGGGCCGGGGTCTTGCAGGGGAGCGCGCTGCCCGACAGCGTGGGATTCTTGCGCGTCAACGTGCTCTCGCAGTTGCCGGAAGAGGGGCCGCGCCGCCTCGTGGTCGCGGGGGTACAGGACCCGGCGGGCAGCGGCAACGTCGTGACGGCGCTGGCCGCCAGCCTGGCGAGGGCGGGCCAGCGCGTGCTGATCGTGGACAGCCAGGCGCCGCGCACTCAGGGGCAGGGGGGTCCACAGGAAGCGCCGCTGCCGGGCGCCGGGGCGGGCAGCTTCGAGCAGGCGGGCAGCGTGCCCACCCGCCGGGTGGCCGAGGGTGTGGACCTGCTGCCCCTGGGCGGCGGCGATCCCACCCATGCCCGCGCCACGGTCGAGCGCCTCAGCGCCGGGTACGACCTGACCCTGATCGACACCCCGCCCCTGCTGCGCCGTTCCGACGCGCTGCTGTGGGGCGCGGGCGCGGCGGGGCTGGTGCTGGTGCTGGAAGCGGGTGCAAGCAGCGCGCACGAGGTCGAGCGGGCGCTTCAGAGCGCCGGGCTGGCGCGGGTGCGGGTGCTGGGCGCCGTGCTGAGCGAGAGACCCTCCTCCGGAGGCCCCCGGCGGCTGACCGGCAGCCAGCGCCCCCTGGCCGAGTCCGGCGTCCAGCCGGGCGAGGTGACGGCCCGCTGAGATCCCGGCGCCTCCGGTCCCGTTTTCCCAACAAGCCCCCAAGAAGCGCCGCGCCGCCTCGTGGCTCTCCCGGCCCGGGGCGGCGGCCTGAGCGGCCCGCAGCGGGTATCCTGTCCGAATGTCCAGCCAGCCCGCGGCGGCGACCCCACCGCTTTTTTCTTCCTCGCTGAGCGCACAGCTCCAGAACGTGACCGAAGCCCTGGCCGCCGCCCGCACGCGCGGGGAGGTGTTTGGGGTGGTGCTGGATTCCGCGCTGGAAGCGCTGAAGGCGGATGCCGGGGCGGTGCTGCTGGTCGGCGACACGGGCCAGCACCTGCGGCTGGCCGCAGTCAAGGGCCAGACCGAGCAGGCGCAGACGCGCTGGCAAGACGGCCCGCTCGGCGACGGCACGCCGGGCGGAGACGCCCTGAAGCGGCGCGAGGCGCTGTTTTTCGAGCACGAGGGCGACCTGGTGCGGGCCTATCCCCAGCTGGAAACCCGCACCGGCGGCGTAGGCGCCGTCGCCACCGCCGTGGTGCCGATGTCCCTGGACAGGCAGCCGCTGGGGGTGCTGATCCTCGACTTCGAGGAACCGCGCACCTTCACGCCTGAGGAAAGGCGCTTTCTTCAAACGCTGGCCGCCCAGTGCGCCCTGGGCCTGGGCCGGGTCTGCGCGCACACGGCCCAGGAACGCGGCGCCGAGCAGCTGCGCGGGCTGGCGCAGGCCGCCTTGCAAATCCACGCCGCGCGCGGGGTGCAGGCCACGCTGGCCGTGATCACCGAGCAGGCCCGCGCGCTGATCGGGGCGCATCAGGCGGTGGTCAGTTCGACCATCAGTGACGACTGGGCGCAGTCGATCAACGCCGTGTCGCTGAGCGACAAGTACGCCGCGTGGCGGGAGCACGCCGGGCAGCCTGGCGGCAGCGGGATCTACGCGCTGGTCTGCCGGATGAACCGGCCCCTGCGGCTCACCCAGGCCGAGCTGGAAGCGCACCCCGCCTGGCGCGGCTTTGGCGAGCACGCCGCCGAGCACCTGCCCCTGCGCGGCTGGCTGGCGGTGCCGCTGGTGGGCCAAGACGGGCAGAACATCGGCCTGATTCAGCTGAGTGACCGCCTGACCGGCGACTTTACCCCCGAAGACGAGAGCGTGCTGGTGCAGCTCGCGCAGCTCGCGGCAATCAGCCTGGAAAACGCCCGGCTGTACGAGACCGCGCAGGACGAACTCACGCGGCGCCAGCAAGCCGAGCAGCGCCTGCGCGACCTCAACCTCGACCTGGAGCGCCGGGTGGAGACGCGCACGCGCGAACTCGCGGCGGCCACCCAGGAGCTGGAAGACCGCGCGGCGGCGCTCGACGCCTTTGTGGCGTTCAGCGAGGTCGTGGGCAGCCAGAGCGAGGTGCTGGCGCTGGCCCGGCGGGCGACGCAGGTGGTGCGCGCCAACCTGGAACACGTCAGCGCGGCCTACTACGAACTGGAAGCCGGGCTATGGCGGGCCAGGGTCTGGTCCGACGACGTGGCGCCCGAGGTCGCCGCCCAGATTGAGGCGGGCGTGCCGCAAGACGCGCCGGACTTCGCGCAGGCGGTGCTGTCTCCGGAAGGGGTGTATGTGGACGGCTGGGACGCGGAGGCCAACCACGTCGGGAGCACCGGCAGCTACGGCGCGGTCGCCTTTTTTCCGCTGTTCGTGGGGGACAAGCCCCGCAGCCTGTTCGTGGTGGGCACCCAGGACGCGCGGGTCTGGACCGAGCGCGAGAAGGCCGTCTTCCGCGCGGTGGGCCGCAGCCTGGGCCTCGCGCTGGAGCGGGCGGACGTGACAGCCCGCCTGGAGACCCAGAACGCCGAGCTGGAAGCCCGCACCCGCGCGCTGGAAGGTTTTGCCCACCTCACCCAGGACCTGGCCGCCCAGAGCGATCCGGGCGCCTTTGTGCTGCGGGCGCAGGAGGTGGTGCTCTCGCTGCTGCCGCCCGGCTACGCGCTGTACTACGAGCGCGAGGGCGAGCGCTGGCGCAACCGGGTGCAGGTCGGAGAGGTCCGCAACGCCGAGCTGCAAGCCTTTATCGACGCGGGGCCGCTGGTCGGCGTGACGCCCAGCGTGGACGTGCCCTGGACCACCCGGCACCCCTACTATCAGGACAGCTACGCGCGGGGCAGCGACACCCCCGAGGAGATGGTTCAGCACGTCAGCGCCGCCGCGTCCCTGCCGGTGCTGCGGCACGGCGAGGTCGTCGGCGTCTTTATCGCCGTGCTGTTCGAAAACCGGGTCTGGACCCGCACCGACAAGGTGGTGCTGGAGACCGTGGTGGGCAGCCTGGGGCTGGCGCTGGAGCGCGCCGAGAGTGTGGCGCTGCTGGCCCAGCGCACCCGCGAACTGGAGCACAGCAACGTGGAACTCGCGCGCAGCAACGCCGAGTTGGAGCAGTTCGCCTACATCGCCTCGCACGACCTGCAAGCCCCCATCCGGGCCGTGACCAGCTTCGCGGGCATCATCGAGCACCGCTACGGCCAGCACCTCGACGAACGCGGGCGGCTCTATCTGCGCCAAATCGTGGACAGCGGCGAGCACATGAAGCGGCTGGTCGACGACCTGCTGGCCTTTTCGCGGGTGCATACCCAGCAGCGCGACCTGTTGCCGGTGGACAGCGCGGCCGTGTTCGACGCAGTTGCGCGGCGCCTGCACGACGCGGCGGAGGCGCTGGGCGCCCAGATCACGCGCGGCGAGTTGCCCCGGGTGCAGGCCGACGCGCAGCAGCTCGACCAGCTGCTGCAAAACCTGATTTCCAACGGGCTGAAGTACCACCGCGAGGGGGTGCGGCCCCAGGTCCGCGTGACGGCCGAGCGCGACGGGGACGGACTATGGCGTTTTCAGGTCACCGACAACGGCATCGGCATCGAACCCCAGTACTTCGAGCGCATCTTCGTGATCTTCCAGCGCCTGCACGGCCGCGAGGCCTTCGAGGGCACCGGCATCGGGCTGGCGGTGTGCAAAAAGATCGTCGAGCGCCACGGCGGCCGGTTGTGGCTGGAAAGCACCCCGGGACAGGGGTCCTCCTTCTTCTTCACCCTGCCCGGAGCGTAGGTTCCGGCCAGGCGCCCCCGGTACCGCCTCCCCGCGCCGGGGTCATCGCCAGGACGAGAGGTCTTCGGTGAGGTGCGCGGTCTCGTTGAAGGAGTCGAGGCTGGCCCGCCCCGCGCCGTAGGTCAGCCGCGTCAGGCTGCCGTTGCGGACGCGCCAGTTGAGGGTGAGGGCCGACTCGTCGGGGGCACGCAGGACCGCCGCGACGGTCACCCCGATCACGCCGCCGGAGGTAAAGGCCACCACGGTGCGCCCGGACGGCCCGGCCAGCAGCCCCCGCAAGAAGGCGTGGACGCGGGCGCGGAACTCGGTCCAGGGTTCCACGTCCGCGTGGGCCACCTCGCCCCGCAGGTAAGCGGCGGCCAGGGGTTCAAGCATCCGCTGAAGGTAGCGGTTGCGGTCCGGGTCATGCTGCCCTTTCTCCCACGCCCGCAGCCGGGCGTCGAAGCCGGGGTCGTGGGCGGCCAGCAGCGGCGCGAGGGTACGAATCAACCCGTCCCCGTCGTACTCGGCCAGCCGGGGGTCGGTGGCGGGGTCGGGCCAGGCGCCTCCCGCCGCCTCCGAGGCGAGGCGGGCGCTCTCGCGCTGGCGAACCAATGGGCCGGAGATCACGTCGGTAGGGTCCAGGCCAGACTCGGCCAGATAGTCGCCCACCGCGCGGGCCTGTACCTCGCCCAGCGGAGAGAGGCGGTCGGTGTCGGCCTCGAAGGGGGTGGCCTGCCCGTGCCGCACGAGGATGAGGGTGCTCACGCGGTCCCCCGGCACTCGCTCAGGCCTTGACCACGCTGATGGTGCCGCCCGACTCCAGCACGGCGAATTTCACGCCGGAGACCTCGGTCACGCCCGCCTCGCGCATCTTGCCTTCCAATGTGGTGCGGGCCACCCGCGAGCGGCGCATCGCGCCTTCCCGCACCTGCCCGTTTTCGACCAGCACGACCGGGGAATTGTCGAAGGTCTCCTGCACCGCCTCCGACCGCGCCCCCCACGCCGAGATGCCCCACTGCGCCAGCACCAGCACGAGCAGGCTCAGCGCCGACTCGACGATGGAATTGCCCAGAATGGCGCTGGCGACCAGCGACCCCGCCGCGATGTTGACCAGAAAGTCGAAGGAGGTAAAGGACGCGAAGGTCCGCGAGCCGAAAGTCCGAGCGAGGACGATCACGTACCCCAGCAGCAGGGAACTCAGGACGATCCGCACGATCAGCCGCAGCGACCAGCCCCCCTGCGGCGTCAGGATGTCCGTCAGCACCGACCAGAACAGTTCCATGCAGGCAGCGTAGGCCTCGGGCAGCAGGAATGCCGTTCAGGAAAGGGTCATGCCCCCACCTCCCGCTCACGCCGCCCCACCGCCGACCTCCCGAATCCGCCGCCACGCCTCCCCGATCAACCAAGCGGCCTGCTGACCCAGCGGCGCGAAGCGGGGGTCTTTCGTTTGCCCGGCGCGGTAGCGGGCGTAGATCTGCTGCACGATCACGGCGAGCTTGAAGTGCCCCAGGACCTCGTACCAGGCGACATTCGCCACGTCGCGCCCGCTGCGTGCGGCATAGCGCTCCAGAAATTCCTCGCGGCTCAGGAAGCCGGGCGCCGCCGCCCCGACGCGGTTCTCGGCGCCGCCCGGCTGCTGGGGCATCGTCCAGTAGGTCAGGGTCAGGCCCAGGTCGGCGAGGGGATCGCCCACGGTGGTCATCTCCCAGTCGAGCAGGGCGACCACGCGCGAGGGGTCGGCGGGGTCGAGCATCAGGTTGTCGAGCTTGAAGTCGTTGTGGACCAGGGTGTGAGCGGATTCGGCGGGCGTGTTCGCGGTCAGCCAGGCGATCACGTCCTCGTCGTGCAGTTCCTCCACCGGGGGTAGGTCATCCGTGCGGGCACGGCGCCAGCGTCCGGCCCAGCCCTCGACCTGCCGGGCGTTGAAGCCCTCCGGCCTGCCGAGGTCGCGCAGGCCCGCCGCGCCGATATCCACCGCGTGCAGGTCGGCCAGGGTGTCCACCAGCGCCTCCGAGAGTTGCCGGGGGGCATCCGGAAGGGCGGCGTATTCGGGCGGCAACTTCGTCCGCACGACCACCCCGCGCCGCCGCTCCATCAGGTAGAAGGGCGTTCCGATCACGGCGGCGTCCTCGACCAGCAGCACGGGTTCGGGGGCGACGGGCAGCACCGGATGCACCCGCGAAAGCAGGCGGTACTCGCGCGGCATGTCGTGCGCCTTGGCCGCCACCGGGCCGAGGGGAGCGCGGCGCAGCACGTATTCCTGCCCTCCCTCAGACGCCTGGCCCAGCCGTAACAGATAAGTCAGGTTGGAAAAGCCGCCGGGGAACTGCTCGACCTCCAGCGCGTCCACGTCCCCCTCGACCCTTCCGCGCAGGGCCTCCTTGAGCGTGTCCAGCGGCAGCTCCTCGCCGGGACGGACGGAGGCGGTGTCGGGACGGGTCATCGGGTCTGCTCTCCCGCTTCGAAAGCCCGGCCCCCGTGCGCGGCCAGCAGCGCCATCGCCTTTTCCCGCAGGCGCCGCATCCCGCCGATCCAGCCGTCGTAGTCGGCGGCCTTCTTCTGGAAGGACTGGAGGGTCGTGGGGTGGGTGGTGATCAGGAAGCCGTCCTGCCGCAGCACCTCCAGCGTCTTCTCCACGAGTTCGTCCGTCGTGATCGCCGTCTGCTGGAGGATCGGCGCGTTCTGGATCATCGGCGTCCAGACGCCTTCCGGGCAGAGGGCCGACACCTTGACGCCCCGGTCGGCGTAGGTGATCGCCAGCCACTCGGCAAAGGCGAGCGCCGCGTGCTTGGTCACCGCGTAGGGGGCCGAGTGCAGTTCGGTCAGCAGGCCCGCCGCCGACGCCGTGTTCAGGAAATACCCCTCGCCGCGCTCCAGGTAGTGCGGGAGGAGGTGCCGGGCGGCCCAGACGTGGCTCATCACGTTGACCCGGTGGATCAGGTCCCACTGCTTGTCGGGCGTCTCCGGCCCCTCCCCGATGGCGATTCCGGCGTTGGAGCAGAAGAGGTCGATACGGCCCTCCTGCCCCAGCACGTCCGCGATCAGGGCCTGGAGGTCCTCTTCCTTCGCCACATTCGCGGGCACAAAGCGGGCACCGATCTCGGCGGCTTTCTGCGCGCCGGTGTCCGCGTTGAGGTCGGAGGCGATGACGGTCGCCCCCTCCTGCACGAAGCGGGTGGCGAGCGCGAGGCCGATGCCGGAGGCGGCGCCGGTGACGACGATGATCTTGTTCTGGAGGTTCATGCGGGGTTCTCCTTCAAGTTCCGTCTGGGGACAGACGGTAGGTTTGACAGGTGCGGCACTGGAAGAGGTGGAGCGTCAGGGTGCCCTGCTCGGCGCAGTCCAGCGCGTCCTCATTGGTCCAAGTGCGGGACATGGACCGTGCGATTACAGCGGCTTCTTGCTGAACGCTTTCGTGAGACGTGATCTCTGGCTGCCCCGAGGGCGTGAGGGTTCCCAGGTAGGTACAGCATTCGCCGCAGTGGTCCGGCCAGTGAATGGGATTCCAGAGAATCACGCGTGGCGTGCGGTTGAGAACAGCCGTCACGCTTTCCGCACTGGCTGTCTCCGAAAAGTCCACATCCTGAAAGGTGCCTTCAAACTTAGCAGCCGCGCGACCATCGGCCACGCACCAGGGGCAGATAGTTTCGGGGTCGTCCTCTACATACATCCCGCCGACATACGCCCACTCGCGTGCCTGACCACAAACTTCGCAGGCAATAGGCCGCTGCTCGAAACAGCCATCAGCCAGAGGGTCAGCGTAATAAGGGAAAGCGGGAAGGGCTGAAGCGGACTCGTCTTGAAGCGGCATGATTACACGTTACTCAGGCGGCGCAGAAGCTCGCCCTTCTCCCGGAACAGCCGATCTGCCGCCCTGGCAAAATTTGTACGGAAATAGCGGGGAGGGATCAGAGGGGAAGCGCACCGCCCCAGCACGGTCAAGTGTGGCCTCTTCACCCTACCGCCGCCGCAGGTCCACCCCATGCGCCCGCAGCTCCTCCTTCGCCACCGTCTCGGTGTGCACGATGTCGGGGCCGTCGGCGAGGCGCAGGGTGCGGGCCTGGGCATACATCATGGGCAGCGGCGTGTCCTGGCTGACGCCCGCGCCGCCGAAGACCTGAATGGCGCGGTCAATCACCCGCAGGGCGACGTTGGGGGCGACCACCTTGATCGCCGCGATCTGGCCCCGCGCGGCCTTGTTGCCCACGGTGTCCATCATGTGCGCGGCCTGCATGGTCAGCAGCCGGGCCTGGTCGATCTCCATGCGGCTGTGGGCGATGGCCTCGCGCACGTGCTGGTGCCCGGCGAGCGGCTTGCCGAAGGCGACGCGCTGGCCGCTGCGTTCCACCATCAGCTCCAGCGCCCGCTCCGCCTGACCGATCAGCCGCATGCAGTGGTGAATGCGGCCCGGCCCCAGGCGCCCCTGCGCGATCTCGAAGCCCCGGCCCTCGCCCAGCAGGATGGAGGAGGCAGGCACGCGCACGTCCTGAAAGGTCATCTCGGCGTGGCCGTGCGGGGCGTCGTCGTAGCCGAAGACGGTCAGCATCCGCTCGGTGGTCACGCCCGGCGCGTCCATCGGCACCAGAATCATGGACTGCTGGAGGTGGCGCTCGGCGTTGGGATCGGTCTTGCCCATGAAGATGCTGACCGCGCAGCGGGGATCGCCCGCCCCGCTGGTCCACCACTTACGGGCGTTGATGACGTAGTCGTCGCCGTCGCGGGTGATGCTGGCCTGGATGTTCGTCGCGTCACTGGAGGCGACCTCCGGCTCAGTCATGGAGAACGCGGAGCGAATCTCGCCGTTCAGGAGGGGCACGAGCCACTGCTCCTGCTGCTCGGGGGTGCCGTAGCGGGCCAGGACCTCCATGTTGCCGGTGTCGGGCGCGTTGCAGTTGAAGATTTCGGGCGCCCACCAGACCCGGCCCATCACCTCGCACAGCGGGGCGTATTCGAGGTTGCTCAGGCCGGGGCCGAACTCGCCCCGGGGGTCGCTGGCGGGCGGCAGGAAGAGGTTCCAGAGGCCCTCGGCCCGCGCCCTCGGCTTGAGGTCCTCGATGAGCTGGACGTGCTCCCAGCGGTTGCCCTCGTTCACCTGGCGGTGGAACTCGGCCTCGTTGGGATAGATGTACTCGTCCATGAAGGCGGTCAGGCGGGCGTGCAGGTCGGTGGTGCGCGGGGAAACGTCGAACATGGTCATGGCAGTTCCTCCTGGAGATGCAGGGGACGAAAGGTGGCCGCATTGCCCTCGATGCCCAGCAGCACTTCGTGGGCGGGGCCGCCGTCCTCGCGCCGGACGGTCAGGCCCAGCGCGAGAATCTCGTCGAGCAGCGCCTCGGCGCGGGTCATCAGGGTAGGGTCGGCGTCGTGGGCCAGCTCGTCGGTCAGGCGGGCTTCCTCGTCGAAGACGGCGCGGTAGGGGGCGAAGGCTTCGGTGGGCTGAAAGTCGCAGTGGAGGGCGAACGAATCCGTGTGCAGGAGCGGCAGCCGCGCGAGGAGCACGCCGTCCCGTTCCAGCAGGTAGGTGGTCACGGCGCTCCCCTCCCGACCGGGGCGATGGTCGCCAGCGCCGCCGCGACGTGGGTGTCGTCCTCTCCCCCGCTGCGGGCGTACACGTCGGCCCGCACGACGACCTGACGGCCCCCGGCCCGCAGGACCTCGCCGCGTGCCCACAGCACTTCTCCCCGCGCCGGGGCCAGCAGGTTGAGCTTGTATTCGGCCGTCACCACGTCCCCGGCGACCGAGGCAGCGGCCCAGGCGCTCACCGTGTCCGCGAGGTAACCGACGACCGCCCCGTGCGCGTGGCCGTGGTGCTGGGTCAGGTCGGGGCGCAATTCCAGTTCGATCTCCACCACGCCCGCCTCCAGCCGCCGCAGCCGGGTGCCCATGAAGCAGGTAAAGCCGCTCGTCTGCGCGGCCCGTTCCAGGCGTTCGCGCAGGGCGGTGAGGTCCGGGGCCGTCATGACTGCACCTGCGCGACGGGCACGCGGGCCAGCGTCTCGCCGTGCAGGGAACTCAGGATCAGGTGCTCGCCGTGGGGCAACACCTGGGTGATATAGCCGTAACTCCCCGGCCCGCTTCCCTGCGCGAAGGCGACCGGGCGGCCCTCCAAATTCAGAGCGACGAGCATGGATTCCTCGGGAAGCGGGAGCTTCACTCGTTCGGAAATCCGGGCAATCATCCGCCGCAGCCAGGGCTGACGCGCGGTGGCGTCCAGCAGCGGCGAGCGGCGGCTGGGCAGGGCGACCCAGAAGGTGTCCACGCCGTCCCAGCGTACGTTGTCGGGGTAGCCGGGGAGGTGGTCGGTGAACACCTCCAGCGTTCCGGCCCGCTCACCCACCAGCCACAGCCGGTGCACCCTGGGTCCCCCCGTCTCGGTGACGACCAGATACGCCTCCTCTGGCCCCAGCGTGACCCCGTTGGGAAAGTTCAGGCCGCGTGCGAGGACGGCGGTGTCGCCCGTCTCCAGGTCGTGCCGCAGCACCCGCCCGTGCCCGCCGTGTTCCAGCAGGTCGAGGAGTTCATGCGGCCAGGGGTACTTGCTCGACGCGTCGGTGAAGTAGACGAAGCGCCCGGCCCGGTCCACGTCGAGGTCGTCGGTGAAGCGGAAGGGGACGCCCTCCGCCCCGGTGGCGAGGACCTCTGGCTCTCCCCCGTCCAGCCGCACCCGCAGCAGCCCGCGCAGCGCGTCCGCGACGAGCAGCGAGCCGTCCGGGTGAAAGCGCAGGCCCAGAGGCCGCCCGCCCGTGTTCGCCACGACCTCGGGCCGGGAGCCGTCCGGCGCGAAGCGGACGATGGCCCCGCTGCCGAAGCCGCTGTAGAGGCGTCCCTGGGCATCCACCGCGACCGACTCCGGCGAGGTCTGACCGGGCACCGGGGCGAAGTGTTCCGCCGTGTCCAGCCGCCCGTTGTCCGCGTATGGCCCGCCCGTCCGCGAGGGGGCCAGGCCCGGCCCCTCCCAGGCGACCGGGCGCACCCGTGTGGGCGCGAGCAGGAGCCAGCCCAGGCCCGCGCCGAGGGTCAGGCCGAGGAGCGTTCGGAGCCTCACGCCCCACCCCCCGCCGGGGCCACGTCCGCCACGACGATGGTGCCCAGCGCGGTGGCGACCAGCTTTCCCTGCCCGCCCTGCACGGCGAAGATGTCGCAGCGGGTCACCGCCTGCCGCCGGGTCGCGCTGATAACACTGCCCCGCGCGACCAGCGCGTCACCCACGCCGGGCCGCAAAAAGTTGATCTTGAATTCCGAGGTCAACACGCTGGGGCCAAGCGCCGCCGCCCCCATAAAGGTGAGGGCGATGTCGGCCAGCGCCGCCTGCACGCCCCCGTGCGCGAAGCCGTGGTGCTGGGTCAGCTCCGCCCGGAAGGGCACGCGCACGACCACCCCATCCGGCGCCATGTGCTCTACCCGCGCCCCCACGAGCACGCTGAAGGGCTGTGAATCCAGCACGCTCTGCGCGAAGGCGACCGCCTGCGGCCCCTCCAGCGCCGTCACAGGTACACCCGCATCACGGTCTCGGCGGTGGCGGCGGGCTTTTCACTGCCCTCCAGCTCGATGGTGTTGGCGACGGTGAGCTGGGCGTAACCGGGGCCGTCTTCCACGTTCAGCAATGTGGCGCGGTTGCGCAGGCGGCCGCCCACCGGCACGGGCGCAATGAAGCGCACCCGGTTCAGGCCGTAGTTCACCACCATCCGCACGCCCTCCAGCGCGGGAAAGCCGCCGCCGGTCATGAAGTGCCCCGCCAGCAGCGAGAGGGTCAGGAAACCGTGCGCGACCGGCCCCCCAAAGGGCGTCTGCGCGGCCCGCACGGGGTCCACGTGGATGAACTGATGGTCGCCCGTCGCGTCGGCAAACTGCCCCACCATCTCCGGCGAGACGGTCACCCACTCCGAGAGGGCGAGTTCCCCGCCGAGGCGGGCGCGGAGGTCGTCGAGGTGCATGGAGACTCCTTTGGGGGACAGCTCTCAGATCGCCGTGATGCCGCCGTCCACCGCGATGTTCTGCCCGGTCATGTAGGCCGAGGCGTCCGAGGCGAGCAGCAGCGAGAGGCCCTTGAGGTCCTCGTCGTTACCGAGTCGGCCCAGCGGCGTGTAGCCCAGGATGGTCTCCTCGCCATACGCGAGGGTGCCCTTGGTCATCTTGGTGGGGAAGTACCCGGGGCAGATCGAGTTGACGGTGATGCCGTACTTGGCCCACTCGGCGGCCAGCGTGCGGGTAAGGTTCACGACCGCACCCTTGGACGTGTTGTAGGCGAGCGTGCCCGCCATGCGGGGGCTGTTGCCGCGCAGCCCGGCGACCGAGGCGACGTTGATGATGCGGCCTGCCCTGGCCGGAATCATGCAGCGCTTCCCGACTGCCTGGGTGAGCAGAAAGAGGCCATTCACGTTGAGGTTGATGACCTTCTGCCACGCTTCGAAGGGATGGTCCTCAGCGGGCGCGCCCCAGGTGGCCCCGGCGTTGTTCACGAGGATGTGGATGGGGCCGACCTCCGCGTGGATGCGCTCGACCAGCGGCTCGATGGTCTCGAACTGCGACAGGTCGTGCGGGTAGACGTGCGCGGTGATGCCCATCCCGGTGAGGTGTGCCCTGGCATCGTCCAGCTCGTTTTGCTTGCGGGCGGTCAGGACGACGGTCGCCCCGTACTCGCCCAGCGCCTCGGCGATTTGCAGGCCGAGGCCGCGCGAGCCTCCGGTGATCAGGGCGACTTTGCCGGTGAGGTCGAAGAGTTCCTTGAGTGCCATGCGGGGTGCCTCCGGGGTGGGTTGTGACGCTTGTCCGCCCCACCATAAGGAGAAATGTACGTGCGCGTCAATTCTGAACGTGAGCGGATATTGTGCCCGCCCGTATCCGGCACCGGCCGCCGGCGCAAGGGAGGGTTGCCCAACGGGCCTTCATGCAAGTTCGGCCCAGCGCAGCGCGGCCAGTGGGCACGCTGGGGCATGTCCAGGCGCCACTTTCTGCCCACCTTGTCCGCCCTGGTCCTGCTGGGGACCGCTCCCACCCCGGCGGCCCACGCCCAGCCTGCCAGCGTGACCTTGAAAAACATCCGCCACGAACTTCAGGGCCGGGACAACTGCGGCCCGGTCACGGCGCTGACGGTCGCGGGCTACCACGGCACCCGGATCACGCAGGCGCAGGCGGCGAGTGCGCTGAAAGATTCGCCGCGCGACCCGCAGGTCACCAGTCTGGAGCTGGCGGCGTACCTGGGGCGCTTCGGGCTGCGCAGCGTGATTCGCTACGTGGGGACGCCGCAGCTGCTGCGGGGCCTGGTGTCGCGCGGGCTGCCGGTGATCGTGCAGCAGCGGCTGCAACCCGGCAGCCCGGTGGCGCATTTCCGCACGGTGTACGGCTATGACCGGGGCCGCTTCCTGACTTCCGACCCCCTGCGCGGCCCGGCCCTGTGGCTGAGCGAGGCCGAGCTGATGGACCTCTGGCACTACTACAACGGCGAATACATGGTGGCCTACCCGCCGGGCAAGGAAAGCGAGGTGCGCGCGGCCCTGGGCGAGAACTTCAGCGCGGCGGCCAACTGGCAGGCGCTGCGGCGGGTGGGCGAGAGCAACGTGAAGGCCAGGCCGAACGATCCGTACAACTGGTGGGCGCTGGGCAAGGCGAACCTGCGGCTGGGCAATGTCCGGGCGGCCGCCGCCAACTTCGAGCGGGCCGCCTCGCTGGGCGTGCCCACGCTGTACTACCTGTACCGCCAGGAAGCGTTCGAGGCCTGGACCCAGTCGGGCGACCACGACCAGACACTCAAGTACGCGCAGCAGGCGCTGCGAATCGACCCGGCCAGCAAGGAACTGCTGAGGTTTCGCAACCTGGCCCGCGCGGCGCTGGGCGGGTAAGGCGGCCGCCCGCCGCGAGCGGGGCCGCGTGGTAGCGTCCCCCCATGCCCACCCTGCTGGACGCCTCCCCCGACGATCCGCGCGTCGCCAGCCTGATGCAGGCCCAGCAGCGCGAGTTGCGCGCCCTGTACAACGACACCGACGAGCGCACCGAACCCTTCGACCCGGCCACCCTGGCGGGCGAGGGCAGCGCGCTGGTGGCGGTCGAGGAAGGGGGAGCGCTGCTGGCGTGCGGAGCGCTCAAATGCCTCAGCCACGACACGGCGGAGATCAAGCGCATGTATACCGTGCCGGAAGCGCGCGGCCAGGGCCTGGGGCGCCGGGTTCTGGGGGCGCTGATCGAGCGGGGGCGGGCGCTGGGGTACGCCCGGCTGGTGCTGGAGACGGGTGACCTTCAGGCGGAGGCGCTGCGGCTGTACGGGTCGGCGGGCTTTGTCCGCATTCCCAATTACGGCTACTACGTCGGCATGGAAAACAGCCTCTGCTACGGGTTGCAGTTGGAGGCGGAGGCCCCATCGGGAACCCGGCTTCCCCCAGACCCGTACCCCCAGACATGAAGCTCCGCACCCTGATTCGCACTGCCGCCCGCCGGGAAGCGGGCAGCGTGGGCGACGCCGCCCGGCGGGCCGCCGAGGCCCTGCGCCAGGACCCCCGCGTGCAGGACACCGCCGCACGGCTGAGAACCCGCGCCCAGGAATTCGGCGGCGCGGCCCGCAGCCAGGCCGACTCGCACCTCGAACGGCTGATCGAGCGCGCCCACACCCGGTCGGGTGACCCCGTTCCGGACGACGTGGCGGCCGTGCTGGCCCGCCGCCGCCACGAGCGCGAGGCGCGGGCCGCCCAGGCACGGGCACGGGCCGCGCTGCTCGCTCAGGGCGAGACGGCCGAGCAGCGCCGGGTGCTGACGCTGCTGGCAGAAGTCACCCCCTGGGCGGGTGGACAACCCGGCGAACTGCGGTACACCGGCCTGCTCGACCGCCTGGCCCCCTCGGGCAGCCCCGAGGCCGAGATGCCGGTCCACCGCGCCCTGTGGACCCTCGCAGAACGCCGGGTCCTCGCCGTCTCGCCGCACGGCGCCGTCACCGCCTGCCCCCTGCCGACCGACCTGGCCGTCACCGACCTCGGCGCTGGGCCGGGGGCCTGAGGGGGTAAAGACGGCTGGGCCAGAGCTGCTTTTCTTCACCCAGGCTGATGCGCCGCCGCCATCCGCGCCGCCGCCTCCGCGTGGTCGATCCAGGCGACGATCACGCCGGGCAGCTGCCGGGCCAGGGCGGCAGGCAACCGTGGACTGACGCGCAGGGCGCCCCCGGTGGCCCGGACGGGCAGCGGCCCCACCCGCGCCTGCACCCGCCGGGCGAGGTCGGCCAGGGACGCGGCGGCCCCGTCCAGCAGCGCCTGCGCGACCGGGTCCCCGGCGTCGGCGGCGCGGCCCACCGCCGGGGCGAGCGAGGCGATGGCGGCGGCGCCCGGCCCCCCGTAGGCGAAGGCCCGCAGCGCCGGCCAGTCGAGGCCGCCCGTCAGGGCGGCGATCTCGGCGGCCAGCGGCGAGGACGGCACCTCTCCGGCGTCGAGCGTGTCGGTCAGCCAGCGCAGCGCCGCGCGGCCCAGGCTGAAGCCGCCGCCGTCGTCGCCCAGGCGGTAGCCGCGCCCGCCCGCCCGGACGACCGCGCCGCCGTCCCCCGAGACGTGGTAGGCGATGCTCCCGGTCCCCGCGTACAGCAAGATGCCCTCTCCCGGCGCGAGGTGCGCCCGGTAGGCGAGGTCGAGGTCCCCCTCAACGGTCACGCGCCCGGGGGGGACCCCCAGCGCCCGCGCCAGCGCCGCGCGCACCGTGTCCGCCGCCGCCGAGCCGGAGTGCAGGCCCGGCACCCCGGCGTGGACGGTGTCCGGCACGCCCGGAAGCGCCCGCGTGAGCTGGGCCAGCGCCGCTTCCCCCTCCGCGCGGGCGAGCAGCGCGGCGGTCAGCGGCCGGGCCTGCCCGCGCGCGACCACCGCCCCGCCCCCCACCAGCGCCCAGCCGGTGCCGCTGCCTCCCGCGTCCAGCCCCAGGGCGAGGGGCGGCCCGGTCACGTCCAACACGGTGTCCGGTTCATGATGTTCGGCCCTGGGTGTCAAGGCAGCGCGAGGTCCGGCACGGCGGTGACCCGGCGGGCCGGAGCGGTCAAGGCGGCGCTCGTCACGTCCCCGATCTTCACCCGCAGCTCGCCCTCCGGCACCCGCAGGAAGCCGTAGCGTCCGTTGCCGTCCGTCTGGGTGCGGGCGACCTCGCTTCCCTGGGCATTCAGCAGCACGGCGGTCCGGCCGCCTAGCGGGCCACTCGCCACCGTCACGCGGCCACCCACCGCCCGCAATTTGGCGGGGTCGGGGCGGTCCCAGCGGGCAGGCTTCTCGAAGGGGCCACCCTCGCCGCTGAGCTTCGCGGCCAGCTCGGGGATGACCTCCTCCTTGGTGCGCTTGGCCTCGTTCACGTCGCGGTCGGGCGTGCGGTAGGAGTACCCGGCCCAGCCGCTGAGGCCCGCCGCCTGCGTCTGGCGAATCTGGTTCACGCTGCTGGCCTGATCGTTGAGGTAGATCGCCGCCCCGCTGACCTGTCCCACGTCGGGATACTTCCTGAGCAGACCGGCGGCAAAGGCGTTCCATTGCCCGAACCACAGCGCCTGATCGGCCACGAAATCGCGCTTGTAGTTCATCATCACGTTGAGGTCGAGGTAGCCCTGTTCCACCCAGGTCAGCCAGTCCTGCCCGACCTCCGCGTAGGGGCGCGAGGTGCGGAAGGCGGCCTCGTCCGCAGGCCCGGCCCCGTAGGTGATGGTCGCGGCGTTCACGCTCACGTCAGGCCGCACGGCCTTGACCGCCAGCGCCGTCTCGCGCACCAGGTTGGTGACCTGCTGGCGGCGCCACGCGCTCCACGCGGGGTCGGCGGGGTCGGGCGTGCCCGAGGTGCCCGACTCGGCGCGGTAGCGTTCCAGCGCCGTCTCGTTGTAGCCCCACTGCACCGGGCCGCCCACCGGGTTGAAGTCGGGGTAACGCACCCGGTCGAACTGGATGCCGTCCACGTCGTAGTTCTTCACGACACTGACGTACATGTTCTTGATGTACTCGGCGGCGTCGGGATGCCCGGGGTCCATCACCCAGTCGGCGCCCGCCTTCACGGTGCCGTCGGCCTTGAGGGTCAGCCAGTTGTCGCGCCCGGTCGCCGTGGGACCGTGTGCGTGGAAGGCGTGGCCGGGCGGCGGCGCGACCACCGCGCTGTTCCACAGGGCGGTCGTGATGATCCAGGCGTGAACCTGGATGCCCTGCGCGTGCGCCTTGGTGAGCAGGTCGGCGAGGGGATCAAACCCGGCGGGCACGGCGGGGTCGTTGGTGCGCGGCATCGCGGCGTTGTTGCAGTAGCAGTCGCCCCGGCGCCCGACCTGCGCGAACAGGACGTTCACGTTCATCTTCCTCGCGTCCGCGACCAGCAGGTCCACTTCAGCGGGCGTTTTCAGGCCGGGGCCGAAAGCGTCCACCCACAGCCCGCGCACCTCACGGGGCGTGGTGTCGCGCGGGCCGCCGCCCCCGCACGCGGCGAGAATCAGGGGGGCCAGCAGCAGCGGGGCAAACTTGAGGGTCCGGGTCATGGGTGCTCCTTGGGGTCAGGCGGGGGCGGACGGAAGAACGCCTGGCGGCGGCTCGCCTTCAGCGGCTCTGGGTGTCCGCCGCGTCACGCAGCGCGTCGCCCAGAAAGTTAAAGGCCAGCACGGAAATCACGATCAGGAGGCCCGGCGCCAGCAGCCAGGGGTAGAGGCTCAGCGTCTCGAAGTTCTGCGCGTCCCTCAGCAGCAGGCCCCAGCTCGTCATGGGTTCCTTGATGCCCAGGCCCAGAAAGCTCAGGGCGCTCTCGCCCAGGATGTAGCCGGGCAGCGCCAGGGTGGCCGTCACGATCAGGATGGAGCTGAGGTTGGGCATGATGTGGCGCAGGATCACCCGCAGGTCCGACGCCCCGACCGCCCGCGCGGCCTGCACGTAGTCCACCCCGCGCGCCGACATCACCTGCCCGCGCACCACCCGCGCCAGCCCCGCCCAGCCGATGAGGGCCAGCACCGCGATGATGCCCAGGTAGACCCAGGTGCTCGGCCAGCGCGCCGGGATGATGGTCGAGAGCGCGAGCAGGATGGGCAGCCTCGGGAAACTCAGCAGCACCTCGATCAAGCGCTGGATCAGCCCGTCCACCCGGCCCCCGAAGTACCCGCTGACCCCCCCCAGCAGGATGCCGATGGCGAAGCTGATCAGCACGCCGATCACGCCCACCGTCAGGCTGACCTGCGCGCCCACCAGCGTCCGCGAGAGCAGGTCGCGCCCGAACTTGTCGGTGCCCCACAGGAAGGCGGTGCCCCCCGGCACGCCGAAGAGGTGCCACTGGCTCTGAAAGACGCCCAGAAAGCTGTAGCCGTAGCGGGCGGGGTCGTCGCCGCGCACCAGAAATCGGATCGGCAGCGGGCGCTCGCGGTTCTCCGCGAAGGTGCTGGCAAAGGTCACCGGGTCGCGGGTCTTTTCCACCGGATACACGAAAGGCCGGGTGAGCTGGCCCTGGTGAACGAGGCGCACCCGCTGCGGCGGCTGGTGCGGAAAGTCGGGGTGCTGCGCGGTGATCGAGTACGGCGCCAGAAAACCTGCCAGCAGCGCCATCAGGTACAGCGCGGCCAGCACCCAGGCGCTGAGCACGCCCACCCGGTTGCGGCGAAAGCGCCGCAGCGCCAGAGCGAGCGGGCTGGCCTGCCGGGGCGCGGCGGCGGGGGGGGAAGTCAGGGCCGTCATTCGAAGCGAATCCGGGGGTCGGCCCAGGCGAGCGCGAGGTCCGCGAGCAGGTTGCCGACTAGCAGCATCAGCGCGCTGAACAGCAGCAGGGTCATGGCGACGTACTGGTCTTTGTTCAGCAGGCTGTCGTACAGGAAGGGGCCGATGGTGGGCAGGTTCAGCACGATGGAGGCGATGATGGTGCCCGAGATGAGGCTGGGCAGGCTCAGCCCCGCGAGGCTGATCAGGGGGTTGACCGCGTTGCGGACCGCGTGGCGCCACAGCACCCGCCGGGGCGCCAGCCCCTTGGCCCGCGCGGTGCGGACGTAATCCTGGTTGATCACGTCGAGCATGGAGGCCCGCATCTGCCGCATCAGCCCCGCGACCCCCTCCAGCCCGATGGCGATCATCGGAATCCAGAGGTGGTTCAGCAGGTCGAGCACCTTCGCCCCGCTCCAGGGCGCGTCGATGAACTGCGGGCTGAAGAGGCCGCCCACGTTGGTCCCGCCGAAGTTCAGCACCAGCGCGATCAGCAGCAGCGCGACCAGGAAGTCCGGCGTGGCGAGGCTGATATAGCCCAGGAAGTTCAGCACCGTCGAGCCGGGGCCGTAGCGGTTGAGCGCCGTGTAGATGCCCAGCGGAATGGCGATGGCCCAGCTCACCAGCAGGGTCAAGAGCGCCAGGAACACGGTCCAGCCCAGGCGCTCCCAGATCAGGGAACTCACCGGGCGCCCGTTCACGAACGAGAACCCGAAGTCCCCCTCGGTCACGATGCCCCGGATCCAGGTCAGGTACTGCACGTAGGCGGGCTGGTCCAGACCCAGTTGCCGGGTGATGGATTCGACCGTCTCGCGCGTCACCCGGGGGTCTTCGAGGTACTGGTCGAGGAAGGAGCCGGGTTGCAGGCGAATCACCACGAAGCACACGACCGAGATCAGCAGCAGCGTGGGCACCATGCCCAGGATGCGGCGCAGGGCGTAGGTCAGCATGGGGAGGGCGTGGGGCGTGGGGAGGGGGAAGTGGGAAAAAACAAGGTCAGCGGCTCCCTGTGGGGTCAGGCGGAGGGGGAAAAAGGGGGAAGGGTCAGGCGCTGCGGGGAGGCAGGCAACCTCCACTCACCACTGACCACTCCCCACTCACGGCCCCTTACTTCTGGTAGATCAGCGGCACCGGGTTGTAGCCGGGAATCACGCCGAGGTTGTAGATGTAGTTGCCGTAGCGGTTGTTCACGGCCCCGATGTTCTCGGGCTTGGCGATGGGCGTGACTGGCAGGTTCTGGGCGAACAGCAGTTGCCAGCGGGTGTACAGCGCCTTGCGCTGGCTGCGGCTGGTGGTCACGGCGGCGTCCTCGAAGATCTCGTAGATCTGGCGCTCCCACGGGGCCATGCGGGCCACGTTGGGCCGGGCGCCGTCCTGGGCGGGCTGGAGGCTGCGGTGCCAGTAGTACAAAGCACCCCCCGGCTGCCAGATGGGCTTGCGCAGTTCGGGGTCGGGCTGGTCCCCGAAAGCGTGCAGGATCATCTCCCAGTCGCCGCTCTGGCCGGTCGAGAGCAGCTTGGAGCTGAGAATGCCGCGCAGGTTGACCTTGACACCCAGCGCCTTGAAGTCGTTCTGGATGATCGTGGCGATGGCCGGGTAGACGCTGGAGTCGGTGCCGTAGGTCAGGTCGAATTCCAGATTCTTGCCGCCGGGCAGGTTGCGGACGCCGTCGCGGTTGGTGTCGCGGATGCCCAGGGCGTCGAGCGCCTGCCCCGCCGCCGCGAGGTTGAAGCTGCCCAGCTGGCTGCGGGTGTTGGCGTACCAGTCGCGGTTGACCGGCGCCACCCCGTGCCCCGGCAGGCCCGCCAGCCCGTTGTAGACGGTGTCGATGATGCGCTCGCGGTTCAGGGCGCCCTGCATCGCGCGGCGAAAGCGCACGTCGCTGAAGACCTTGGCGAGCGCCGGGTCCTTGGCGTCGAAGTTGTAGGCGACGAAGGGCGGGCTGCCGAACAGGGCGGTCGAGCGGAAGACCTTGAAGGGCGCGCCCGCCACTTCCCTCTGCTTGAGGTCCGGGAACTGGGCGCCCGTGATGTTGAGCTGGTCGATGTTTCCGGCCAGGAACTGCGCGACCTGCGCCTGCGGATCGCGGATGATCAAAAAGTCCAACCCGGCCAGGTAGGGCAGCTTGGTGCCGCGCGCGTCCACCTTCCAGTAGTTGGGGTTTTTCACCAGCGAGACCTTCTGCCCGGCGGTGTAGTTGCTCAGGCGAAAAGGCCCGGTGCCCACGACCTCGGACTCCTTGACGTTGCTGGGCCACGCCCCGTTGATGTCGGCGGGCTTGGCGCCGCCTTCCTGCGAAAACTTCAGCAGCTTGTGCTTGGGCATGATGAAAGAGCGCATCTGGAGCAAGAAAGCTGGGCTGGGGCGCGGCAGCACGAACTGCACGGTGGTCGCGTTCACCTTGCGGACCTCGACCTGCTTGCCGTCGAGCTTGAACGACGCGGCGTCTCCCGCCCGCGCCTCGGGGTTCATGATGATCTGGCTGTAGGTAAAGACCACGTCGTCGGCGTCAAAGGCCTGGCCGTCGCTCCACTTGACGCCCTGACGCAACTTGAAGGTGTAGGTGCGGCCGTCGGGGCTGACGGTCCAGCTTTCGGCCAGCGCAGGCTCGACCTTGTAGGTCGCGTAGTTGAACTCGACCAGCCCGTCGAACAGCTGCTGCGAGACCAGCCCGAGGTTGTTGTCGATCACACCGTAATAAAAGAGGCTCTGGGGGCTGTCGCCCAGGGCGAGCGTGTAGGTGCCGCCGGGCTTGCCCTCGGTCACGCCCAGGCTGGCGTAGCCGGTGACTTTCTTGGGGGCGGCGGCGGCGGTGCCCAGCAGGGCCAGCGTGACCAGACCGAGCAGGCCGGTCGTTCGGAGGGTGGAGACGCGTTTGAGCATGGAAAACCTCCCGGGAACGGGGCGAATTGTGGCTGAGATGACGCCTCAGCATAAGACCAATCGCAGACCTCTGCAAGCCTTGCGGCCCAGTGGTCCGGAAGTGGTACGGTAGGGCCGATGTCCGCCTCCTCTCCTCCCTGGGTCATTCCGCTGGACCCTGCGAGCGCCACGCCCGCCTACCTGCAGGTGGCGCAGGGCCTGGCCGCCCGCATCGAGAGCGGCGCGCTGGAGGGCGGGACCGCGCTGCCCGCCGAGCGCGACCTGGCCGGAACGCTGGGGCTGTCGCGGGTCACGGTGCGCCAGGCGCTCGCCCTGCTGGCGCGCCAGGGCCTGCTGACCCGGCGCCACGGCAGCGGGACGTTCGTGAACACTCAGGACCCCGCCGCCGACCCGGCCCGCCCGCCGCGCCCGCTGGGGCTGCTCACCGGCTTTTCCGACGACGTGCGCTCGCGCGGGGGCACGCCCGGCGCGCGGGTCCTGAGTTTCGAGCAGGGGCGCCCGACGCCGCAGGAGGCGATGACGCTGGCGCTCTCGCCGCAAGACCGGGTCTACCGCCTGCGCCGCCTGAGAACCGCCGACGGGGAACCGCTGGCGGTCGAGGAAAGCACCCTGCCCGCCGGGCCGGTGGGACCCCTCTCGGCGGCCGACGTGACCGACGCGAGCCTGTACGCCCTGCTGGCGGCGCGGGGCCTCAGCCCGGTGCGGGCGGTGCGGCACCTGCGGGCGGTGAATGCCGAGGCGCCCCTCTCGGGCTGGCTGGGCGTGCCCCCCGGCGCGGCGCTGCTCGCCACCGAGCGGGTGTCGTGGGCGGAGGGTGGGCGCCCGGTCGAGCACGCCCGCGCCCACTACCGGGGCGACCGCTACGACTTCGTGATGGAGCTGCACGGCGAGGCGGGCGCGTGACCCTGCCCCCCCGCGCCCCCCGCGTCCTGGGCCTGATGAGCGGGACCAGCGCCGACGGCATTGACGCCGCGCTGCTGGAGCTGCCGGGCTGGCCCGCACTGGGGACGGGCGGGGGCTTTCCAGGCTTGCCGGGGGGCGTGCCGCGTGGCCGGGTGGTGGGGCACCTTTTTACCCCCTACCCGCCGGGGCTGCGTGCGGCGGTGCTGCGGGCGATGCGGGGCGAGGCCACGACCCCGGACCTGACCCAGCTCCACTGGGGGCTGGGCGAGGCGCTGGCGGGGGCGGCGGCCCCGCTGGCCGGGGCCGCCGACCTGATCGCCTCGCACGGACAGACCGTGCAGCACCACCCCCGGCCGGATGCGGCGCGCGGCTGGGCGCGGCCCGCGACCCTGCAACTGGGAGAAGCGGCCGTGATCGCGGCCCGAACCGGAAAGCCCGTCGTGGCCGATTTCCGCCCGGCGGACCTGGCAGCGGGGGGACTGGGGGCGCCCCTGGTGCCCTTCGCAGACTGGGCGCTGTACGCGCAGGCGGGGGTGCGGCGGGCGATTCACAACCTCGGCGGGATCAGCAACCTGACCTTCCTGCCGGGTGCAGCCCGGGAGGACGTGCTCGCCTTCGACACCGGCCCCGGCAACTGCCTGCTCGACGAGGTCGCCGCCCTGGCCGGGCAGAGCTGCGACGAGGACGGGCGGCTGGCGGCGGCGGGCACGGTCCACCTGCCCACGCTGGCCGCGTGGCTGGCCCACCCCGAGTTGCAGATCACTCCGCCCAAAGCCAGCGGGCGCGAGGTCTGGACGCTGGAGCGCCTCCCCTCCCCCGCCTCCCTCAGCGTGCCCGACCTCGCGGCGACCGCCACCGCCTTCACCGCCCGCACGGTCGCGGACGCCTACGCCCGCTGGGTCGTGCCGCGCGGGCTGGACGAGATCGTGGTGGCGGGGGGCGGGGCGCGCAATCCCACCCTGATGGCGGCGCTCAGATCGGCCCTGGCGCCCCTGCCGGTGCGGACCTTCGGGGAGGTGGGGTGGGCCGAGTACGGCCTGACCGACGCCACCCGCGAGGCGGCGGCCTTCGCGCTGCTGGGCTACGCGCGGGCGCAGGGCTGGCCCAACACGCTCCCGCAGACCACGGGCGCCCGGCACGCCGCCTGCGCCGGAAAACTTCTCGCTTGCCCCCTTCCGGAGACGCCCGCATGACCCTGCCCCCCGCTGTCCCTGGCCCCTCTGCCCTGCCCGCCGACCCCCGCCGCACCGAGGCCGTTGACCCGGGGCACGCCGACCTCGACCGGCTGGGGGTGCAGGCGCTGGTGCAGGTGCTGGCCGACGACCAGCGCGCGGCGGTGGAGGCGGTGCGCGCGGCGGCCCCGGCGCTGGCCCGGGCGGTGGAGGCGGCGCTGCCCCGGCTCGCGGACGGCGGGCGGCTGGTCTACCTGGGCGCCGGAACCAGCGGGCGGCTGGGCATTCTCGACGCGACCGAGCTGACGCCGACCTTCTCCTGGCCGCCCGAGCGCGCCCTGGGGCTAATCGCCGGGGGCGAAGGCGCGATTCGCCAGGCGGTCGAGGGCGCCGAGGACGATCCCGCGCTGGGCGAGGCCGACCTGCGCGCGGTGGGGGTGGGGCCGGGCGACGTGGTGATCGCGGTCGCGGCGAGCGGCACCACCCCCTACGTGCTGGGCGCCGCCCGCGCGGCGCGGGCGGCGGGCGCGCTGACCGTGGGGCTGGCGAACAATCCCGGCACGCCGCTGCTGGCCGCCTGCGAGTGCCCGGTCCTGCTGGACACCGGGCCGGAGGTGATCAGCGGGAGCACCCGCCTGAAGGCCGGGACCGCCCAGAAAATCGCGCTGAACACGCTGTCGAGCGCCCTGATGGTGCGGCTGGGCAAGGTCTACGGCAACCTGATGGTGGACGTGCGGGCCAGCAACAGCAAGCTCGCGGCCCGCGCCCTGCATCTGACCCGCCACGCGACCGGCGCCGGGGAGGCCGAGGCCCGCGCCGCCCTGGACGCGGCGGGCGGCCACGTCAAGACGGCCCTGGTGATGCTGCGCCTGGACCTGGGCGCCCCCGAGGCCGAGGCCCGCCTCGCGGCGGCGGGCGGCCACGCCCGGACGGCGCTGGGCGAGGGTCTGGAGGAGGGATGATTCCCGCGCGCACCCGCGAGCTGCTCACGCGGGCCGTGGAGGGCGGCGACCTTCCTGGCGCTGCGTTGGGCGTGGTCAGCGCGGCGGGCGAGCAGGCGACCCTGGTGCTGGGCCACGCCGCCCTCGACCCCGAACCCGTGCCGCTGGAGGAGGATTTCGCCTGGGACCTCGCCAGCCTCACCAAGCCGCTGCTGACCGCCCGCGAGGTGCTGCGCGGCGCAGAAGACGGCCTGCTCGACCTCGACGATCCCCTGGCAGCGCACCTGCCCGAGCTGGCCTGGATGCAGGACGCGGCCCTCCAGACGCGCACGCTGCGCCAGCTCCTGACCCACACGGCGGGCCTTCCGGCCTGGGCGCCGCTCTACACCTGGGGAGACGCGGCGACCATCCGCGCGCGGCTGCTTCAGGAACCCTGGCCGCTGGCCGACCCCGGCGAGGTGCTGTACAGCGACCTGGGTTACCTGCTGCTGGGCAGCGTGCTGGAGCGGGTGCGGGGGCAGCCCCTGCGCGACTTTGCCCTGGACCCCGGGCTGACCTTTGCGCCCGATCCCGCCCGCACCGCCGCCACCGAGCGCTGCCCCTGGCGCGGGCGGGTGCTGCGCGGCGAGACCCACGACGAGAACGCCTGGGCGCTGGGCGGCGTGTCCGGCCACGCCGGGCTGTTCGGCACCCTGGCGGGCGTGCTGGCGCAGGCCGGGCAGCTGCTGCGCGGAGGCTGGCTCTCCCCGGCGGGGCAGGCGGCGGCCCTCGCCCCGGCCGCTCCGGGCCGCACCCTCGCCTTTGTGGCCGCGCAGCCGGGCTGGAGCGGCGGCAGCCTGTGCAGCGCGGCGGCCTTCGGGCACACCGGCTTTACCGGGACGGGGCTGTGGGTGGACCCGGCGCGCGGCCTGGCCTGGGTGCTGCTGACCCACCGGGTGCATCCCAGCCGCCACGGGCCGCTCGATATCCAGGCGCTGCGCCGCGCGGTGGGCAACACCCTGCTGGCGGCGCAGCGGGCCGGGAGCTAAAACCTCCCGGACTCCCCGCAAAGGGGGTGGCCGTCACGGCCTCAGCGCACGGTCACGTTCGGGACCCGGCCGGGGTCTTCCAGCAGGGGCGCGAGGCGCACTTGCAGCAGGTAGCGTTCGGCGCCCCGGCGCCCCACGTACCGCGCGAGCACCTCGCCCAGCTCGTGCTGGAGGGCCTTGGCCTCCTGAAAGTCGAGCCTCAGGTCGGTCACCCAGCCGCCCAGATGCACGGCGGGCATCCCGGCGTCCGCGAGGTCCACGGCCCGCTCCGGGTGCGCGACGATGCTGGCCCGGACCCCGCCGTCCCCGGTGCCCTCCACACGCATCCCCCACTGACCGGGATGCTCGCGCCAGACCCGCGCCAGACTCCGCAGGAAAAAGGTCAGCCAGGGAGCGTCGGCCCGCGCGAGCGCCACCTCCACCGTCTCGAGCGGCAGCAGCTCGAAGGGAACGAACACCACGTCCGCCACCGCCCGGTACACCTTGAGTTCGCGCCGCCCCCGCCGCTCCAGGCGCGTCACCTCCAGCAGGCCCTCCTCTTGCAGCCGCCCAACCTGGTAGTGCAGCCGTGACAGGCTCACGCCGAGTTGCCGGGCCGCCGCACTCAGGGTCGCCTCGCGGCCCAGGAACGGCCCCAGATAGCGCATCTCCCAGCCGTCGATCAGGCGGGGCGCCCTCTGCGGATCAAGGTGATGCAGCACACCGTTGATCAAAACCGGCCTGTCCATTTCAAGCACTCTACCCCTATGCTCGGCCGCAAGAACCTGGAAGACCCGAGAACCTGGAAGACCGAAGTGCCCAGCGACAGAGGTAGACGTGCCTGCGAGCGCCGTGGGCACCCCGGGGTCCGGCCCACCTGCGGCTGGCCCGCCTGCCCACCCCCGCGCCCCCGGAGGTTCCCGATGACGCCCCACCTGCGGACCCGCGACAAGCTGCTGTACGGCCCGGCCGACTTCGGGGGCAACCTCGTGGGGGTGGTGGGCAACACCTGGCTGCTGTACTACTTCGTCAATGTCGCCGGGCTGCCGCCGCTGCTGGCGGGCCTGGCCTTTCTGGCCGGGCGGCTGTTCGACGCGCTGGTGGACCCGGCCATCGGGGCGCTTTCCGACCGCCTGCGGGTGAGGCGCGGCCGCCTGTGGTTTACCCGGGTCTTTGCCCTGCCCGCCGGGCTGGTGTTCGGGGCGCTGTGGCTGGTGCCCTACGTGGACGGGACCCCGGGCCGCTTTCTGCTGGCCTGCCTGGGCTTCATGACGCTCTCGGTGCTGTACTCGCTGGCGACCATCCCCTACCTCGCGCTGGGACCCGAACTCACCCGCGACTACGACGAGCGCACCCGCCTGAACTCCTACCGCCTCGCCTTCTCGATGCTCGCGACCCTGGTCGGCGTGGCGCTGCCGCCCCTGATCGTGCTGGGGGTGACGGGCGCGCGCGACCTCGCTTCGAGTCCGCCCGCCGGATGGCTGGTGGTCGGCGTCGTCTCCGCCGTGGCCGCCACGGCCGCCCTGCTGGTGACGGGCCTGGGCGTGCGTGAACCGCTGCGCCACCTGAGCGGCGCAGCCCACCCGCCCCTCAGGTGGCGCGCGGTGCGCGAGTTGCTGGGCACCTTCGGCCTGGGACCGCTGCTGGGTGTCTTCCTGCTGATCACGGTCGCGCTGATGGTCACCAACTCCATCCTGCCCTTCTTCCTGGAATCGGTGCTGCGGCTGCCGGGCAGCCTTCAGGCCCCGCTGCTGGGCGGCCTGTTCGCGGTCGCCATCCTGGGGTTCGGGCTGTGGAGCTGGCTCTCGGGGCGAATCGGCAAGCGGGCGGGCGTGATGCTCGGCTCGGCGCTGATGGTGCTGAGCCTGCTGCTGTACGTGTACGCCGTGCCGCGCGGGGGGGTCTCGCCCCTCCTGATCGGGACCATCGTGATCAACGGCCTGGGGCTGGCGGCGGTGTCGCTCTTTCCCTGGGCGATGTTGCCCGACGTGCTGGAATTCGACGAGCTGCGCAGCGGCCTGCGGCGCGAGGGCCTGCTGTACGCGCTGCTGCTGCTGGGTCTCAAGGCGGCCGGGTCGCTGGGGGTGTTCTCCAACGCCCTGGTCACGGGCGGGCTGGGCTACGTGGCGGGCAGCGCCGTGCAGAGCAGCGACACGGTGCGGGGCATCGCGCTGATGATGGGTCCGGTTCCGGCGGCGCTGTACCTCGCGGCCCTGGTGTGCGCGTGGCGCTACCCGATCACCCGCCAGAACCACGCCCAGGCCCGCGCGCAGCTCGCGGCGGGGGCGGCCGCCTCCGGCCCCGCCGACTGAAAGGACCCCCATGCCTGACATCCTCCGCACCCCCGACCACCGCTTTGGGGGCCTGCCGGGCTACCCCTTCGCGCCGCAGTACGTCGCCGACCTGCCGGGGTACGGCGGCCTGCGGATGCACCACCTCGACGAGGGGCCGCGCGGCGCCGCCGAGACGTTCCTGTGCCTGCACGGCCAGCCCACTTGGAGCTACCTCTACCGCCGGATGATCCCGGTGTTCACGGGGGCCGGGGGCCGGGTGATCGCCCCCGACCTGTTCGGCTTCGGGCGCTCGGACAAGCCCGCGCAGGACCGGGCGTACACCTTCGACTTCCACCGTGGGTCGCTGCTGCGGCTGATCGAGCGGCTGGACCTGCGCAACATTACCCTGGTCGTGCAGGACTGGGGCGGGCTGCTGGGCCTGACCCTGCCGCTGGAGATGCCGGGCAGATTCTCGCGCCTGCTGGTCATGAACACGGCCCTCGCCACCGGGGACGTGCGGCCTGGCCCCGCCTTTTACGCCTGGCGGGCGTACTCGGACGCCCACCCGAACCTGGACGTGGCCGCCCTGCTGCGCCGCGCCTCGGCCCGCGTGACGCCGCAGGAAGCCCGCGCCTACGAGGCACCCTTTCCGGACGCGCGCTACAAGGCCGGGGTGCGCGCCTTTCCCCGGCTGGTGCCCACCCGCCCAGGCGCGCCGGGCGCCGGGGTCTCCCGCCGGGCGCGCGAGTGGTGGGCGCTGCAACTGCATATGCAGAGTTTCATGGCGGTCGGGATGCGCGACCCCATCCTGGGCGCGGGGCCGATGCGGCAGCTGCGTGAGCAGATCCGGGGCTGCCCGCCCCCGCTGGAGGTCGCGCGCGGCGGTCACTTCGTGCAGGAGGACGCGGGCGAGGCCATCGCCGCGGCGGCCCTGCGGGCTTTCGGCCTCGCCGCTGGCGGCTGACCCGGCCCCCCCCGGCAGACAGGGTCCGCCCCTTTCCCCAGCCAGGCTGGCCCCCTCTGCCGGTGGGGGTCGGGGGCGCACTCGGGCAAATCCCGGCCTGCCCTGAACCGACCGGGCGCCGGGTCACGGCCCCTCACGGCCTGCCGGCCCCCTGGGGCGCTCCTTACCGGCGGATTGCCAGCGCCCCCCGCCAGCCCCGCGCCGCCACGAGTTGCCGGGCGCGGCGGGTGGCCTCGCGGTAGACGGCGTCCAGCTCTAGCCCCGCCGGGGACCGCGCGGCCAGCAGGGCGCCGAGTCTGGCGTCCGGCACCTCCTCCAGCCCGGTCGGCCCCGCCGGATCGCGCGCCGCTTCCCCGCTGAACAGCCGCGCCAGCCCCTCGGCCAGCCCGCGCGGGAGGGCCGCCGGCTGGGCCGCGTGAAAGGCCTCGTGGCGAACGGTCAGGGGCAGGAGGCCGCGCGCCGCCAGCGCGCCGAGGCGCTGGGTGTGGATCACCGTGCCCCGGGTTGTCGCCGCGACGAGCCACCCCTCCCCGGTGCGGCGGGCGAACTCTGCCGCGCTGGCCGAGGCCTCCAGCCGCACTGCGGGCACGGTCAGGCCCAGCCCCCGCAGGTCGCGTTCGGCCCCGCGCCACGCCCCGAACACGGCGCCGAGGTGCGCGCGGTCGCGCGGGTCACCGACGGTCACGCTCAGCCGCCCCTCGCGCACGGTGAGGGCCGGGGCGGACCCCAGGCCCAGCGCCAGCAGGACGGCCAGGACGCGCCTCATTCGCCGCGTCCCCGCACGGTCAGCGTGGCGGCGGGCGCGTAGCCCTCCACGTCGGGGTCGTACATCAAAAAGGCGTGGGTGGGCAGCGCCGTGAAGGTGCCGGGCGTCTGGACGCGCAGCACGTAGGTCATCTTCTGCGGCCCGGAGATGAAGTCGGCGTAGAGGTCCACCCGGTCGTCGAGCAGGTCGCGGCCCGCGTACCACTCGTTCCACCCCTCACCGTCCTCGCCGCTTCGCAGACCGCTGATCGCCAGCGAGCGGTCGTCCAGCGCCCGCGTTCCCGCCGGAATGGGATCGCTGACGATGAGGTAGCGGGCGCCCTTCTGCCCGGGCCGCACGGTCAGGGTGACCAGAATCAGGTCGCCGGTCGTGACCGGCTGGAGCTGTCCGCCCCGCAGCAGCGGCACCCGGCGGAAGGTGTACCGCTTGCCCTTCCTGTCCCAACTCGGCTCTAACCGCTCGTAGGTGCGGGTGAGCTGAAAGCCGCGCGTGACGCCGGAGAGGGCGCGCGGTTCGCGGGCGAAGTTCAGTTCGGCGGAGAAGGAGGCGCCGCGCGGTCCGTCCACCCGCAGCTCGTTGGTGCCGCGCAGCAGGGCCGAGAGCCGCTCGCCCGCGAGGGTGAACTCGCCCGCCCCCCGGACCTCCCCGACCCGCTGCCCGTTGAGGCGAACGGCGGCGGCGGCGGCAGGCCCGCTCTGCCCCGGCCCCAGCGCCAGCGCGGCCAGCACCACGCTGGTGGTGTCCTGGGTGCTGACCCAGCGCGGCCCCCGGCGGTTCGCCAGCAGCCACTGGCTCGCGCGGGGAATCAGCGGACTCCCCGGCTCCAGCCGCGCCAGGGCCTCCAGGGCGGCGGCGGTGGTCTGAACGTCATTGTCTTCCCAGTACCACTGCCAGGCCGCGCGCTGCGGGGCGTCCCAGCGCACCAGGGCGCCGCCGCGCACGCCGACCCGCTTGGCCTTCAGGCGGTCGAGCAGGTCCGCCGCCGCCCCCCGCTGCCCGGCCCGGTCGAGCGCCAGCGCCGTGTGTGCCAGCGCATACGGCGCGAGGTCGCCCCGGCGGGCGAAGGCGGCCAGGCGGTCGGCCCCGGCTCCTGCACTGGCCCGCCCCGCCTCCGCCAGCGCCCGGTAGGCGGTCGCGCGGGCGCCCTGGGGTTCTCCCGCCCTCTCCACCTGCCGCGCGAGGTAGGCCAGCCCCCGGTCGAGCACGCGGTTCTCCACCCGTACCCCCAGCGCCTTGGCCCGCAGCAGGCCGCGCGTCACGTAGGCGGTCATCTCCAGGGTGGAGTCGTCGAACTGCCAGAAGCCCCAGCCGCCGTCCTCATGCTGAAATTCGGTCAGGCGGGCCACGCCGAGGTCGGTGATGCGGGGCAGTTCGCGGCGTACCTCGGCGGGAAGCGCCCCCTCCCCTAGCGCCTCGCGGGCGAGCAGGGCGGGCAGGAAGCGGCTCATGGTCTGCTCGGTGCAGCCGTAGGGGTAGCCCACGAGGTACTCCAGCGCCGGAGCCACGGCGTCCAGCAGCGACGGCGTGACGAAAACGCGCAGCCGGGCCGTGCTGAGGTTCGCCTCCGGGGGCAGCCGCAGCGGCACGCTCTGGCCCGCCGTGCCCACCGCCGTGACGCTGCTCTCGTAACCGCGCGCCTTGACGGGAATGGGAAGCCGCAGGCTGTCGCCCGCCGCCGGGCTGCGGGCGCCGAAAGTCACGCGGGCGAGGCCGGGCGCGTCCGCCCGCACCGCGAAGTCCTGCCGAACGCGGCTCCCGGCGGGTACCCTCAGCGGGGCGCCGGAAGGTCCCAGCAGCGGCGATCCCAGCCCCGTGAGGCCCGACAGGCGCGCGGTCGCGTTTGCCTCCAGTGGGCGCCCCAGCGTGTTGTTCACCACGCCCGCGAGCGTGACCCTGTCGCCGCGCACCAGGAAGGGCGGGACGCTCAGGCGGGCGATCACGTCCTGGGTGGTCATGGTGGTCGCCACCGCCTGCCCGAAGCGCGGCGAGACGGTCTGGGCGCGGGCGGTCGCCACCCAGGTCGTGAGGTTGTCGGGAAAGCGCACGCCGACCTCGGCGCGGCCCGAGCCGTCGGTCACCAGCTGGGGCACCCAGAGGATCGTGTCGCGGAAGTCCTCGCGCGGGGCGTCCCCCTGGGCCACGCCCTCCC
The DNA here is from genome assembly GCF_014201885.1 of Deinococcus budaensis. Classification (NCBI taxonomy): domain Bacteria; kingdom Thermotogati; phylum Deinococcota; class Deinococci; order Deinococcales; family Deinococcaceae; genus Deinococcus; species Deinococcus budaensis. The sequence continues at coordinate 54,317 of NZ_JACHFN010000004.1, forward strand.
CCTTGCCCTGCCCGAAAGCGGCCTCGGTCATCGCGGCGGTGGGGGCGGGCAGGCGGCCGGTCTCGAAGTAGAAATACACGCTGGTCTCGGTGCCCACGGCGTTCTCACGCGGGGCGTGGAAGACGTTCAGCATGGACGGGCTGGTGTCGGGCCGGATCAGGTAGATCGCCCCGTCCACCACACCCAGGCTCAGCTCGGCGGGCACCCCGCGCCCCGCCGCGTCGCGCACCTGCACGGTCAGGCGGCCCGTCTCGCCGGGGCGGTACTTCGCTTTGGCGGGCGTGACCTGCACCTTCAATTCGGCGTCCTGCACTGGCACCCGCACCCGCGCGGCGTTGGAGTAGAAGTTCCCCTCCCCCAGCGCCGCCGCCCCCACGAACACGTCGCCCCGCATGTCGGGCGTCACCGGGAACGAGTAGGTCAGCGCCGCCCCGCGCCCCCGCAGCACCGCCGAACGGCGCAGGCGGTCGCCCTCCAGCGTGACCAGCACCGGGGAGCCGGGGTTGGGGTTGCCGACCAGCACGGTCGCGGTGTCGCCGGGCGCATAGAGACGCCGGTCCGGCCGCACGGTGAGGTCGCGGTAGGTCCAGCCCCAGTCCTCGCCGGTTTTGAGAATCCAGACGAAGTTCTCGAAGGTGGAGACCCGGCCCTGCGGGTCGCGCACCCGCGCCCGGATCAGGTAGCCGCCGCCCCGCGTGGCGGTGAGGACCGCGCTCCCGACCCCCCGCGCGTTCGTGCGGACGGGCACACGGGCGACCCGCGTCTCGCGCAGCGTCTCCCGCCCGCGCGCCCCCACCCACTCCTGGCGCACCAGGTCAAGGGTCACGGGCGCCGCGCGGCCCGCCCCGTTCAGGTCGCGGGTCTCCAGGGTCACCTGAATAGGTTTTCCGGCGCCGTAGACGTAGGCGTCGGTGCTGGCCTCCACGTTCAGGGCGGCGGGAAAGGCGATCACGCGGGCAAAGCCGCTGACCGGGCGGCGGGCCTCGTCCTCGACCTCGGCCTCGATGCGGTAGCTCACCGGGCGGCCATTCGCGTCCCGCTCCAGCGGCAGCGTGAGGTCGAGGTCGCCCGAGGCATTCAGCCGGGTCTCCTCGCGCACCACCAGGTCCGAGCCGTACTCGCGGCCCCCGGGGTCGGGCGGCAGGTCCGCCTCGGCGTCGAAGCCCGGCGGGTAGTACGGTGCGCGGGTCACGTTGTAGGTCACCCGCGCCCCGCCCACCCCCCCGCCGAAGAGGTAGCGGGCGCTGACGGTCACGCTGAGCTTGTCGCCCTGCACGGCCCGCGCCCGGCCCGGCGTGACCGTGACCGCGTATTCCGGCTTCTGGTACGCCTCGACCGCGAAGCTGCCGGGGACCGATGCTGTGTCGCCGCCCCCCGCCGCCCGCGCCTCGAAACGGTATTCCCCGGGCTTGGCCCCGGCGGGCAGGTCGAAGCCCGCGCTGAAGGAGCCGTAGCCGTTGGTGGTCAGGCGGCGCGCGAAGACGCTCTCCCCAAAGGGCGAGAACACGGTCACCCGCACCGCCTGCCGCACCAGGGGCTTCAGGGTCTGGCCGCTGCGCAGGGTGCCCTGGAACTCGACCCGCTGACCGGGGCGGTAGACCGGGCGGTCGGTGTAGACGAAACCCTTCACGCGCGGCTGGGCGTAGGCGTTCCAATTCGCGCCCGAGATCGCCCATCCCTCGCCGTAGCGGGCCAGAAAGTATTCGCCCTCCCGCGCCGGGGCCGTGAACTTGGCGAGGCCGTCCGGGTTGGCGAGGGTGGGGGCCGCGCCGCTTGCTCCCAGCCGCCAGATGCGGGCCGCCCGCGTCTGCCCGGTCTCCCGGTCTGCCGCGTACACCACCGCCGTGCCGGAGTCACGCTTCACGACCAGCCCCAGGTCGGTGACCAGCACCAGCGTGCCCACCCTGCCTGCGCGCAGCACGTACAGCCCGGCGGGCAGGGGGCCGAGGTTGACCTCCCCGTAACTCCTGGCCCCGGTGCTCAGCGTCCGCGCCAGGGTGGTGCGGGTGCCGGGCGGCAGGCGGGGCTGGTGGGGATCGGGCGCGGCCCGCAACACCTCGAGCGGGTCCACCACCCGTTCCAGCCGCAGCGGCGTGCGCGGCGGAGCCGTGACGCCGACGCGGACCGGCTGTCCCGGACGAAAGACGCCGCCGTACAGCCCCACGGGCGGCTGGGCGGGCGCGAGGCTGGCAGCGAGCAGGACGGCGAGCAGACCGGCACGGGCAAGGGGTCGCACAGGGGGTTCCTCCAGGGGAGCTGAACCCCTTCAGCGTACCCCTCCGGCTGCCCCGCCTTGCCCCCGAGCCTTGCCGCCCAGCCCTACCGCAGAATCTGCCAGCGGTACACGCCGAGAAAATTCGGATTGCCGGGCGTGGGGTGAAAGGCCGGGTCGGGGTGACGCCGCAGCGTGGCGAGGGTCACCAGCCGGACCTCGCCGCCTTCCCCGGGCCGCGCGCCCGTGTGGTACACCACGCGCCCGCCCCCCAGGAAGACCATGGAGTGGTACGCCCCCAGGCCCGGCCGCAGGAAGAACAGCAGGTCGCCGCGCTGCGCCCGCGCCGGATCGCGCGAGACGCGGGCCGCCGAGTGGTTTGCCAGAAACTGCGCCGAGGTGCGCCCCACCAGCCGCCCGGCGTCCACGTCCCCCGCGCGGTAGGGGCCGGGCGCCACCCGGAACACCGAGCGGGACACCAGCGGGGCCGGGTACGTGAGGCCCCGGACCTCCGGCAGACGCGGACGGGGCAGAAAGGCGAACTTGGCCCACCACGCCGCGTCGTGCCTGGAGAGCGCCTGCACGAAGGCGTAGCGCACCAGCCCCGCGCAGTCCTGATCCTCCCGCTTCCAGTCCGGCGAGAGGCCGTAATACTGGCTCTCGGCCACGCTGGCAAACCAGTCCGCAAAGGCGGCGCGGTCCACCCCGACAAGTTCCAGCGCGTCGGGGTAGCCGTCGCGGTCGCGGTCGGGGGCCGGGACGGCGGCGGCGGCGGCGGCCGCGCCCAGCAGCAGGGCGGCGAGGGCCAGCACCCGCCTGACCGCCCGGCCCCCCCCTCGCCCTGCGCGCCGCGCCTTGCCGCTGCCCCGCATCCTCTCGCCTCCCGGTCCGGCGGCCCGGACCCCCCGCCCTGCACCGACTGCCCCCGTGAGAGGCGTCTGGGAAACGCCGCACTACTCGGGTGGGGGGCGGGCCTGCTACCCTGACTGTACAACCGCAGCCGCAGGCTGGGGGAGTAGCCGCCTGAGCACAGGTGCGCGGCGCCGTCAGTCCGGGAGCCTCACCGCTTTCCGGCGTCCGCAGCGAAGGCCAGACCCAGCCGAGGAACGGCCCCGCCCTCCTCGACCCTCTTCGTCTCCGACGGCGCGGATACAGCGCCGGAAGGCGGGTCTCATGACGCTGCGTATCCTGGTTCCGACCGACTTTTCCCCGGCGGCGGGGGCGGCCCTCACGGTGGTGCGGGCGGCCTTTCCCCAGGCCCGGACCGAGCTGCTGCACGTGGTCCCGTCCCGCTCGCCCCTGGCGGCCCCTCTGGCGGCGGGAGGAGGAGGAGCCGACCCTTCCGCACGCCAGCGCCTGGAGGCCCTGGGCGGCGGCACCCTGGTTTCGGGGTCCCCCGCCGACGAGGTGCTGCGCCGCGCGCGCGAGGGCGGCGCCGACCTGATCGCGCTGGGCCGGGTGGGCGAGCGCGGGGGCGGGCCGGGGCGCGTCGGTGCGGTGGCCGAACGGGTGCTGCAAGGCTCGTCGGTCCCGGTGCTGAGCGTGCCGGTGCCCAGCTCACCCGCTGCGGCCCCGCCCACCCGGGCGCTGGTGTTGATGGACTTCTCGCCGGGCGCGCTGGCTGCCCTGCGCTTTCTGGAGCGCTGCTGGCCGGGCCTGGAGGTCCACCGCCTGCATGTTGTGGACGGCAACGCGCTGGAGACGCCCTTCGCCCTCGCGTCCCTCTCCGCGCCGCTGCGTGGGGCGAGTTCGTGGGTTCTTCAGCAGCGCAACGCGCTGTGGGAGGCAGAAGCCCGGCAGCGCCTGGAGACGCTGGGCGGCGGCGAGATCGCCCGGGGCGCCCCGGCCGAGGTCGCGCTGGAGCGCGCGCGGGGCGGCGAGTACGCGGTGCTGGCCCTAGGTGCGAGCGCCAAACGTGGCCTCGACCGCCTGCTGTTCGGCTCGGTCGCCCGCCGGGTGGTGCAGCACGCCCCGGTTCCCGTGCTGACGGCCCGGGGCGCCCCGGGACCCACGGCCTGACCGCCGGAAGCGTCGCCGCCGCGCCCTTTGCGGGCCGGAGCCGCTCCGCAGGCGCGGCAGGGCGGCTCCGGTTCAACTCCGGATGGGGTTCAGTTGGTGCGGCCACCGCTGTCAGGCGCGGCGGGCGCGATCCTGAAGTCCTGAACCCGTCCCCCCTCGTCAAGGCGGAACACCACGGTCCATTCCTGGCCCGGGGCACCCTCGAAAGTCGCCGTGCGGACATAGGAGGTCAGGCCGCCTTCCTCGATCACGGCCTCGTGCAGCAGCGCCGCCTCCCGCCCGAAGCTCTGAAGGCCCGCCGCGCGGTAGGCCTGGAAGGCGGCCAGGTCGCGCCACTCGGCCCGCGCCGACGGCAAGAAGGCCGCCCACAGCTCCCCGAGCCGCTCGCCGTACAGCAGGCCCGTCAACTCGCGCCCGCGCCGCAGCGGGTCGGGCCAGGCGGCCGGGGTCGGGGAGCGCGGGTCTTCTGCCACCGGGGCAGGTGCGGGCGCCGCAGCCGCAGCCCGCGCCGGGGCGGGGGTCGGCGCGCCCGCGACCTCGCCGGGCCGTGTGGCGACTGGCGGCACCGGGGACGTGTCGGCTGCCGCTTGCCCCGCCGGGGAGCCTCGCGCCGCGCTCGCCTCCGGCGCCCGCGAGACCGGAGCGCTGGGTGAAGAGGAAGAGGCCGACTGGCCCGCCGTGCCCGGCCGCGCAGGCGCGGGAGCGGGGGCCGCCTGCCCCGAGGGCGCCTGTCGGGAGGGGGGCTGGGGGGCCGGGCGCGTCACCGCCGCGCGGGGGGGCGCCGTCTGGGGGGTGGGGGGACGGGGCGCCGGGACCTGCGGGCCGGAAGAGAGCGGCGGGGCAGGCGGGCGCGCGGCCAGGGGGCGGGCCGCCGGGGCCTGCGCCGCCGCTGCTGAACGCGGCGCCGCTGGGCGTGAGGCCGCTGGTGCAGACGCGCCGGGCACCCGGGGGGCCGTCACACGCGGTGCGGGCGCCGGGGGCAGGGCGGGGGGCAAAGGAACCCTCGCCGCTTGAGCGGCGTTCGCTCCCGGCCCCCGGGTGGCTGCGCGGGCGCCGGGGGCCAGGGGTGGGGGGTCTTCCGGTCCCAGCAACTGGGCCGGGGTCACCCGGGGGGGAAGCGGCGCTGGTTTCACCGCCGCCGGGCGGGCGGCCGGACGGGCAACGGGGGCCGGGGGCCGCCCGGCTTCCTGGGGCCGGGGCGCCGGGGCCACCGCCGCTCGTTTCGCCGCAACTGGGGTCCGGGTCGGCGTGGCCGGAGCGGCTCTCGGCGCGGGAGGCGCGACCGGAGCCTGCGGGCGGGTTGCCGGGGCGGCGGGGTTCGCCGGGGGCCGCCCCGGGGCGCGCGAGGCGACCCGAGCCGGGGGAGACGCGGCGGCGCCCGCCGTGTCCGGGGCTTTGGCCCCGGCTGCCACCCGGGGCGTGACCGCTCTGGACGCCGTCTCGCCTGCCGGGCTAGCGGACCGTTCGGACGCAGTACGGGGCGCCGGGGCCAAACGGGGCGCCGCCTTCGCCGCGCGCTCGCCGGCTGAAAGCGCCGGGCGGCTGGGGGCAGCAGCGGGGGCGCGCTGTTCCACCGTCCGGGCGGGCGGCGCAGGAATGGGAGCCTCACGGGTCTTGGCGGCGGCTTCCCCTTCCCTGACCTCTCTTTCCAGCAGCGGGGCGGCTGCGGCAACCGCCTGCCCTGGCCGCGCAGGCCCCTGCCCGGGCGCGGGCGGGACCGCTCGGCTGGCCGGAGCGGCGGCCACCGGCCCCGCCGCCGTGGCGGCCAGCGCCGGGCGCACCAACCAGGCCTGAAGCTGGGAGGCAAACATCAGCGCCAGCGAGACCAGCACGGCCAGAAAACAGATCACCAGCACCTCGGTCCGGTTCATGCCCCACCTCCCAATTCCACGAGAAGGCCTTTATAAACCAGCCGGGGCGACCGAAATGGGAGCGGGGACAGGTGGGACGCTTGCCCACCCCAGCACCGGGGAAAGGCAGCACAAGGGGCCGCCCCCGGTGGAGGGGCGGCCCGGTCAGCAGGGGGAACGTTTAGAGGTTGCCCTTGAGGGTGCTGGCGACCTTGAAGGCCACCTTTTTCCCGGCCGGAATCTGGATCTTCTCGGAGGTGCCGGGGCGCACGCCGGTGCGGGCAGCGGTCGCCTTGACGCTCAGGGTGCCCAGGCCGGGCAGGCCCACGCTCTGGCCGCCGCGAATGGCGTCCACGACCACGTCGAGCATCGCGCTGACGGCCTCCTCGCTCTGCTTCTTGGTCAGGCCGGTCTTGTCGGCGACCATCTCCACAAGCTGGGTCTTGGCGACCTTCCCGCTGCCGCTCTCATTTCCGGCGGCGCGGGTCGAGCGGCCCTGGCCCTCGTCACGGGCGCTGGCCTTGCTGGCGGCGGGCTTCTTGGCGGCAGGGGCCTTCGTCGACTTTTTCGTCATGGTGAGCAGCATGACATACGTCAGGGCCGCCGTGAAGGGGGGGCCGCAGCCGTACAGCCCCGCCAGCACGCACTTCCCGGTTGACAGACGCTTTTTTTGCCGTACTGCACGCATTTTCTGGAAACGTTCATCTACTCACTTTAGGCCCGGTCCAGCAGCACAAAGGACGTGCCACACGCCATCTGGCCCCCGCGCCGGAGCGCCCGGCCCTCAGCTCAGGACCACCGTCTTGAGGTAGGTCAGCTCCTCCAGAGAGCTGCGGGCGCCCTCGCGGCCGAAGCCGCTGTCCTTGATGCCGCCGTAGGGCATCTGGTCCACCCGGAAGGTGCTGGGGTCGTTCACGATCACGCCGCCCGCTTCGATATCGCGCACAGCTTCCAGGGCGTGCGCGAGGTTCTGGGTGAACACCCCCGTCTGAAGCCCGTAGCGGCTGCGGTTGGCCGCGGCGATCGCCTCGCTCCACGACCTGGCGCGCGAGAGCACGGCCACCGGGCCGAACGCCTCCTCACGCACCAGCAGGGCCTCCTCGGGCACGTCCTCCAGCACGGTGGGGGGCAGCAGCAGCCCCTGGGCCACGCCGCCCAGCAGCAACCTGCCGCCCAGCGTCTGCGCCTCCGCGATCCAAGCCTCCAGGCGCGCCAGGGCAGCGGGATTGATCAGCGGCCCCACGTCGGTCGTTTCACTGAGCGGATCGCCCACCACCAGCGCGCGGCTCGCGTCCAGAAAGGCGGCCTTGAAGGTCTCGTAGGCGTCCGCGTGAACGATCAGGCGCTGGGGATGGATACAGACCTGCCCCTGATAGGCGAAGCTTGCGGCGGCCAATTTGCGCGCGGCCAGCCTCACGTCGCAGTCGAGGTCCACCAGATTGGCGCTGTTGTTGCCCAGCTCCAGCACCAGCGGTTTGAGGCCGCTGCCGCGCTTGATGGCCTCGCCGACCTGCGGGCTGCCGGTAAAGGTCACCAGCGCGACCCCGGGCGCCGACACCAGCGCCGCGCCCAGCTCTCCCCCACCGTGCAGCACGTTCAGCGCTCCTGCCGGAAACCCCGCCTCCGCGATCAGTTCGCCCAGCAGGTGGGCGGTCAACGGGGTCTGGGGCGCGGGTTTGAGAATCACCGTGTTGCCGCCCGCCAGCGCCGGGCCGACCTTGTGCAGCGTCAGGTTCAGCGGAAAATTAAAGGGGCTGATCGCCGCGATCACGCCCCGAGGCTCACGCAGGGTCAATCCCAGTCGCCCCTCCCCGAAGCGGCTGGCGTCCAGCGGGATGCCCTGCCCGCTGAGGCCCGCCGCCTCGTCCGCCGCAAAGCCCAGGTTCTCCACGCTGCGCGCCACCTCGACCCGCGCGGCCTTGAGCGGTTTGCCCGCCTCGGCGGCGATGGTCCGCGCAAAGGTCTCGGCACGCCCCGCGAGCAGGGCCGCCGCGCGGCGCAGGGCGTCGGCGCGGCGGTGCGCGGGCCAGCGGCGGTACTCGGCCAGGGCGGTCTGCGCGGCCTCCAGCGCCCGCTCCAGGTGCTCCGCGTCTGCCTGGGCGACCTGGTAGAGCGCTTCTCCGCTAAAAGGGTTGGTGACGGTGTCGTGTCTCCCGGTCTGCACGGCCTGTCCGCCGATCAGGAGGGGCACGCGGGTCAGGGTGGTGGTCATGGCCCCACTGTACGGCGCGCCGCCTCCGGCGTCCGGTGGCGCGCCTCCGGTTTGACGGGCGCTCCCCGGCACCCCGCCCCGCCGCCTGCTCGTCACGTGACGAGCAGGTCAAGCCTGAGAGACGCGGGCGCGTTCCGGCTCGGTTTCGGTCTACCCGAATGCCGCCCCCGCATTGACGCTCCCCCCCCCCGGCAGGCTAGCTTCAGGAATGATCCGGCGAAGCGCGGCTCTTCCTCCGGCGCCAGGCCGGACCCGGCGCGCCCTGGTGCTGCTGTGCGCCCTGCTCGCGGGTGGGGCGGACGCGGCGCGGCTGACGGTCTTCGCGGCGAGCAGCCTGACAGACGCCTTCGGTGAGATCGGGCGGGCCTTCGGCGCCCAGACCGGGCACCGGATGACCTTCAGCTTCGCGGGGTCCCAGACCTTGCGGACCCAGCTGACCCAGGGGGCGCGGGCCGACGTGTTCGCCAGCGCCAGCGCCGCGCAGTTCACGCCGCTGGTCACGGCGGGCCTGATCGGGCCGGGGCAGGACTTTACCCGCAACCGTCTGGTGGTGATCACGCCGGCAGCCCGCCCGGCCGTGCGGACGCTGGCCGATCTGGCGCGGCCCGGGCTGCGGCTGGTGATCGCCGACCGGGCGGTTCCGGCGGGCGAGGCGACCCGGCGCACCTTTGACCTGATCGCGGCGTCCGGGACCTACGGGCGAGATTTCGCGGAGCGTGCCCTGCGCAACGTGGTCAGCGAGGAACCCAACGTGCGGCAGGTCGCGCTGAAAGTGCAGCTCGGGCAGGCCGACGCCGCCGTCGTCTACGGCAGCGACCTCACGCCGGAGCTGCGCCGCAGCGTGCGTTCGGTCGCCCTGCCGGGCCAGTTCAATCCGCCCATCGCCTACCCCATCGGGGTGCTGAAGGCCAGCCAGAATCCGGAGGCGGCCCAGGCCTTTGTGCGGTTCGTGCGCTCGCCTGCGGGACAGGCGATTTTGCGGAAGTGGGGCTTCCTGTCGCTTCCGTGACCTCCTCCTCCACCCGTGGGGACAATGGCGCGCGGGCAGGCGGCCCGCTTCATCCGCTGCCGGTCGCGCTGAGCCTGCTGATGGGGGCCTTCTTGCTGCTGCCGGTCGCGGCGCTGCTGCTGCGTGGGCTGAACGCGGACTTTTTGCCCACCCTGACCTCGCCCGCCGTCACGGACGCCCTGCGCGTCAGCGCGCTCACGACCGGCGTGGCGCTGCTGTGCACGCTGGGGCTGGGCACTCCGGTCGCCTACCTGCTGGCGCGCCGGCGCTTTCCGGGCCGCACGGTGCTCGACGCGCTGCTGGACCTGCCGCTGGTGCTGCCGCCAGTCGTGGCGGGGGTCGCGCTGCTGCTGGCGTTCGGACGCACGGGCCTGCTGGGGCGCCCGCTGGAGGTCGCGGGGGTGGACCTGGCCTTTACCCCGGCGGCAGTGGTGCTCGCGCAGGTGTTTACCAGCGCCCCCTTTTACGTGCGGGCCGCCAAGGCTGGATTCCTGGCCTACGACCCCGACGTGGAGGCCGCCGCCCGCGTGGACGGCGCGGGGCGCCGGGCGACGTTCACGCGGGTCACGTTGCCGCTGGCACTCCCTTTTTTGCTGGAGGGCGCGGTGCTCGCCTGGGCGCGGTCGCTGGGCGAGTTCGGCGCGACCCTGCTGTTCGCGGGCAGCCTTCAGGGCAGCACCCGCACCGTGCCGCTGGCGATCTACAGCGCCGCCGAGAGCGACCTTGCCCCCGCTCTGGTCCTCAGCGCGGTCATGGTGGTCCTGGCCTTCGGGGTGCTGCTGCTGCTGCGGCTGCTGGCGAGGAGGTGACCGCGCTTCTGTCGCCCAAATGTCGGGGCCGCCCCCGTGTTAGCGTCGGGGCATGACCCCGCCCGGCGTGACCGACGTGTATTTCGACTTCCTGTGCCCCTTCGCGTGGCGCGGCGTGGAACTGGCCTCGGTGTTGCGCTCGCCCGAGCGGCCCTTCCGGTTGCGGCACTTCTCGCTGGTGCAGGGCAACCACCCGCAGAACCCCGACCGCAAGGCCCCGGCGTGGTGGTTGCACGAGCAGGGAGCAAACGAGGGCGCCACCCACCAGCAGGGCAGCCTGCGGGCCTTTCTGGGCGCCCAGGCGGCGGCCCGGCAGGGCGAGGAGGCGAGCTGGGCCTACGCGCTCGCGCTCTTCCGTGCCCGTCATGAACAGCAGGGCGAGCTGGACAGCGCAACGGTTATCGGGGCGGCCGACACGGCGGGGCTGGACCTCGACCGCTTCGTGGCCGATCTGGCCGACGACGCCGGGCTGCGGCAGGCACTGGGCAGCGAGCTGCGGGACGCGGCGGCGCTGGGCGTCTTCGGCACGCCGACGTTCGTCCTGCCGGACGGAAACGCAGCTTACCTGCGCTTTTCCCGGTTGATCCGTGACGAGGCCGAAGCCCGTACCCTCTGGAACCTGTACGGCGAGGTCCTGCACTCCGAGGCGGCCATCGAGACGATCAAGCGCCCCCGCTGAAGCGCACTGCCCGCCTCCTCGTCCGCCGCGCTTTGAGAGGGCCGCCTCTCCCAGCACGGCTAGGGCGTGTTGACCAAAGGTCTACACCACGGAAGGACGTTGCAGGTCAATCGCATCAACTTGCTGCTCCTCGAACAACGTAGACAGGACATCAAATCCTTCCCGCTCCACCATCCTCACCTCGGCCTCCGACAAGAAGAAGCCCATCCGCACCTTCCCGACGCTCGCTGACTTCGACAGGGCGAGCTGCGCGAATGAATCCGGGAACGGGTACGGTTCGGTGAATGCGAATGCCACCTTCCCATAGCGCTCAGCGAACTCCGGCACGCTTCGGTGGAGGTGACGCAGATAGCTCACCTCTGGAACCGTCACCCGGAGATTGAGCAGGAACGTCAAGGACGCCGCAACCGCGTTCACCACGACGTCGTCTAGCTCGGACACGGGCACGATGACCTCCACCACCTCGCCCAACACGTCCTGGTAGTGCGTCAGTCCAAGCGACGCCAGGACGTGGGTGTCCTGCATGGCCCCTGCAAAGTCCAGCAACTGAACGGTGACACCCTCATGTTCAAAGCGTGCGTGGAAGTCGGAGGCGAAGCTCCCCAGGTAACGTTCGTAGTGGTCAAGATAGGCTTCGCCGAGGTTCACGCGTCCCGTTATACCCAGCTCGGCACGTCCATCCACTCCAATACACACGCGAGCGTCACCCATGCCTCGAACATCATGGCGAGTTTGTCGTAGCGCGTCGCGATTCGGCGGTGCCGTTTAAGCCGCCCTACCAGCCGCTCAATCTTGTTTCGTTCCCGATACACCGTGCGGTCGAATGGACTCGGTCGTCCCTGATCGGAGCGCCTGGGAATCACGGCTTGGATGTGCCGTCGGTGCAGCAAGCGCCGCAAACTCGGGTAGCTGTAACCCTTGTCCCCGACCAGCACGGCGGGTCGCGAGCGGGGTCGTCCCTGCCGCTCGCGCTTCACCCGACCAAGGTTCAGCAGAGGCTCCAGGTACTTTGCTTCGTGCCGCTCCCCTACCAGAGAGCACGAAGGCCATAGGCTTGCCGTTCCCTTCCGCGCGTAGGTGGAGCTTGGTGCTGAACCCGCCACGCGGACGGCCAAGCGCCTGGCCGTCCTGCCCGCCAGGTGCACCAGCAGCGCAGGGATGCGCGCGGATAACGGTGCCATCCACGAAGTACGTCTGCCAGTCGAGTATACCCTTAACGTCGGCATCGCGTTGCAGGTGGTGCAGCAGACGCTGCCAGATCCCAGCGTGCGTCCAGCGACGGAAGCGGACGTAGACGCTGTTCCACTTACCGTAACGTTCGGGGAGATCGCGCCAAGGCGCGCCTGAGCGAAGGATCCAGAGGATGCCGTTCAGCACCCGTCGGTGGTCATGGGGAGGACGGCCACGTGACGGGCGTTGAGGTAGGAGAAGTGGGACGAGCTTGCCCCACTGATCGTCGGTGAGGTCATAACGGCACAGTTCCGCAGGTTACCCCACCCTTTCGTCAACGCGGCCTAGAACAGGCGGTCGGGCAGGGCCGCCTGCGCCGAGGCGGGCTTCAGACTCAGGCGGGCGCGCAGGTCGCGGATCACTGCGGCCTTTTGCCCGCTGCTCACGCCCCGCAAAATCCAGGTTTTGATGTCCAGTGGGTCTTCCAGCCCTTCATCGAGCGCCAGACGCAGGGTGTCGAGTTCGGGCAGCTTGAGGTCGTTGCGCAGCAGGAAGGTCAGGGTCCGCATGACCTCCTCGACCTGCTCCTCGCGGGGGCGGGCGCGCAGGGCCGCGTCCACGCCCTCTTCCTCCTGAGAGGGCCGTGAAGGGGCCTCGGCAGCCCTCCGCGCACCGCTGCCGCCCCTGGAGGCTCGCTGGGCCTTCTGAGGGCCTTCTGGAGCCAGCAAGGGGTCTGCGGGCACCTGATACTTCTCCGGGTTCTTGAGCAGGTCCACGAAAAAGGCCGGGCGACTGCGCGGCTTGTACCCCGAGGCCACGATGGCCTGGTAACGCTCCAGGGTGTCGGCCACGCTGGCCTCGCCGTACTCGCGGACGAGCTGTAGGGCGCGGGTATGGGTGATGCCGATGCCGGCCAGGTTCTGGACCAGCAGCGGATCAGGCGGAATGAACGCCTCGCCGAAGGTGTAGTGCAGGAGCTTTTTCTTGCCGCGTCCCAGGTACTCAACGTTTTTCAGGAAACCTTTTTCCAGCAGCTCCTCGTGGGCGGCGTCCAGGGTGCGCTGCGCCATGCTGGGACGGTCGCTGACGATCTTGCAGGCTTCCGCCCACTCCATCAGGCCGACCTGGTACGACATCGCGACCCGCTCGGGGTTCTCCGGGTCGCGGCGCTGCGAGTCCAGCAGGCGGTACAGGGCGCGGGTGGGGGGCCGCTTGAGGGTCTGCATGAAGCTCAGGTCCAGCGGCTTGATGTACCCCGAGCGCACGCTGCGGGCAATCTCCTGCGGCAGCGTGATCTTCAGGATGCTGCTGGCATCGAGCCGCTCGGCCTCGCCGGACGAGAACTCCAGGCGGTCGATGTAGCGGAAGTTGACGTTGGTCCAGCGCTTGCGCGGATGGTCGCGCCAGCCCTCGGCGATGAAATAGTTCGTGGTCAGCAGCCGCTTGAGGCTCTCGTCAAGCGCGGCGTAGTAACGCCCGCTGGTGTCCAGCCCCGCCATCTGAAGCAGCTGGTAGGGCGTGCAGGTCACGCTGCCGTCGGCGGGTGACCCCTGGTCGATGTACAGGTTGACCAGCGCCGCGCTGATGTCGGTGTCGATGCCGTGGGGCACGCCGTACTCGGGCATCGCCTGGCAGGTCACCTTGTAGCGGCGGTCGCCGTCCTCAAGCTCCACGCTCCAGTCGCGGTAGTCGGGCGGGATGCGCTCCTGAACGCTGATGAGGCTCAACCGGGCGATGTTGAGTTCGTCGAAGCGTTTGATTCCTTTTTCGGACACGGGCACCCCTTGTTTGTTGTTTTTTAGATCTTTTAATTCTTTAAAAGATTATATGTTGTCAACAACAAGCGGCGGCCCTCCTCGCGTGCTGGACGGACTCCAGGGGGTCAAACGGCGCAAGTTGTCCGATAGTTTGGCGCAAGTTGTCCGATAGTTTTGGGGTCAAAACGGCGCAAGTTGTCCGATAGTCGCGCCTGAACGGCGCAAGTTGTCCGATACTTTCGGCGCAAGTTGTCCGATAGGTAGACTCCCAAAACGGCGCAAGTTGTCCGATACCCCAGGCCCCAAACGGCGCAAGTTGTCCGATAGTTGGAGGCCAAACGGCGCAAGTTGTCCGATACTCCCCTCGTGCAGAGGTTTACAGCGAAAAACAGCGTCTGGCAAGGAGTCTATTCCAGAACGGCGCAAGTTGTCCGATAGTCGTTGGTTTCCAAACGGCGCAAGTTGTCCGATAGTAAGTTTTAATGTTTTTGACATAATTACAAAGGCGTTTACGTCAAGGGCCAATTTTTCGAATGGCTTTTTGACGTTGCCCTTGCGCACTGCAAGGCGTGACTTTCATAACGACTGAGGGGCAGGGCCAGAGGGCCTTTTGGTATGGGGGCTGCTGACCTGTTGTCCCTCGCCACAGACGCCAAAACGGCACAAGTTGTCCGATAGCGTCTGGCCGGGGGGAGCGGCGTTGCTCGTCACGTGACGAGCGGGCGAGGTAGGCTGGAGCGAATGCGGACGCTGACGTTTTTCAACCACGCGGGCGGGGTCATGAAAACGAGCCTCACGCGCGACGTGGGCCACACGCTCTCTCAGGCTGGTCTGCGCGTGCTGGTCATCGATCTCGATCCGCAGGCCAACCTGACCGACTGGCTGGGGGTATCGGGCGTCACGCGTGAGCAGACCGTGTACGGCACCGCCGCGCGCGGCGAGCCTCTTCCCTCCCCTACCCCGGCGCACGGCCTGCACCTGATTCCCAGCGACGTGTCGCTGGCCCTGGCCGAGGGACAGATGATGGGGGTTGTCGGCGCACACCTGCACCTGCGTCAGGCGCTGCAAGACGTGGCTGCCGGATACGACGTGGCCCTGATCGACAGCCCCCCCAGCCTGGGCCAGCTCTCGATCCTGGGCGCGCTGGCCGCCGACCATCTGGTGGTGCCGGTGCCCACCCGCCAGAAGGGAATGAACGCCCTGGCGGGGTTGTCGGAAGCGATGGCGACCTACCGCAAATTGCGCCCGGACCTGACGGTCGCGCTGTACGTCCCCACCCTCTACGACGCCCGGCGCTCGCACGACCGGGAAGCGCTGGCCGCCTTGCAGGGCATGCTTCGCCCGCTCGCCAGCCCGGTTCCCGACCGGGGCGCGGTGTGGAACGACAGCGCCAGCGCCGGGCAGCCGGTAGGGGTGTACGCGCCCGGGTCGCCGGTGCATCAGGACGTGCTGCGGGTGTCGGCCGAGATCGCGCGGGCCGTGGGCCTCGGCGTACAGATTCCAGGGGTGAAGGCGTGACCCGCCGCGCCCGGCCCGCCATCGGGGCGAGACTCACCGGGCTGGTGGAGGGGGTCGAAGCGCTGGGGCAACCGGCAGCCGCCACGCTCCCAGTCGAAGCGCTGCAAGCGGGCACCTTTCAGCCGCGCGCGCACTTCTCGCCCGGGGCGTTGGAGGCGCTGGCCCAGAGCATTCGCGAGCAGGGCGTTTTGCAACCGTTGCTGGTGCGGCCTCTGTCCGGGGGGCGTTACGAGATCGTGGCGGGCGAGCGCCGCTGGCGGGCCGCCCAGCTTGCCGGACTGGCCGAGGTGCCGGTGCTGCTGCGCGACCTGACCGACGCTCAGGCCCAGCTCGCCGCCGCCGTCGAGAACCTGCAACGTGAGGACCTCAACGTGATCGAGGAGGTTCGCGCCCGGCTTCAGGTGGCGGCCTCCAGCCTGGGGGTGCCGGTGGAGGAGGCAGTCGCCCGCCTCTTTGCCCTCGACCGCCGCCCCGAGGAAGACCCGGAGGCGGTGGCCCGGCTCGACGCGGTGTTCGGCGCCCTGGGCCGCGAGACGTGGCGTTCTTTCGTGAAAAACCGCGCCGCCGTCCTGAACCTGCCGGACGACGTGCAGCAGGCGGTACGCGGCGGGCTGGACTACCGCAAGGCGCTGATCGTCGGCCGGGCCGCCGACCCGGCGGCGCGGGCGGCGCTGCTTGAGGCGGCGGCTGGGGGCGCGACCGTGCAGGACTTGCGTGCTCAGGTCACCCCGACCCGGCCCGCCAGCCGCGATCCGGTGCAGGCGCTGGCCCGCCGGCTGGCCGACCGCCGCACGCTGGCGGGCCTGGACGCGGCCCGGCGGCGCAAGGTCGAGCGGCTGCTGGGGCAGGTGGCAGAGCTGCTCGACCAGAACTGACCCGGCCTGCTCGTCACGTGACGAGCAGGTTACTCCCGCTCCGTGTCCGGCGGGTCGAGCTGGGCCAGGGCAGCCCGCAGCAGAGGCCCGCCCCCCGGCGCGGCGGCGTAGTCACACAGCGCCAGAAAGGCGGCGTCGGCCGCGTGGGCACTGACCCCCAGCGAGAGGTCCACCTCATCTCCGAGTTGCTCCAGCACGTAGTTGACGGCGCTCTCGGGATTGACCTCGCGCGGCAGCAGGGTCAGGCCGTCTGGAGCCTCGATCAGGCGGAGTTGCCCGGAAAAAGGTCCCTCCTCCAGCCACGCGCGCCACTCACGGGCCGCCGCGCTCAGCGCGTGGGCCAGGCCGTGGGGGTGGCGTACTGTGACGAGGAGGGGCAGGCCCGCCCGCTCGTGCAACTCGGCCTCGGTGCCAAGCTGCCCCAGCCAGCCGATATGCTGCGCCGCCTGAAACGCCAGCCGCAGGGCGCCCTCGCGCTCGGTCAGCGTCTCGCGGGTCAGGCGCCGCCAGGCGGGGTCCTCCTCGCCGTCGGGGGTCAGGACCACCGCGCCGTGCCGCAGCACCTGCCAGGAGGTGAAGGGCGCCGGAACGTCGAGCAGCCCTTCCTCGTCCAGCCCGGTGACCGGGATCAGCTCGGCCTGCGCGGTCAGGAGGGCGCCCAGCGCGAGCGCGGCGGCGCCGGGGCCGGCGTCCTGCGGCCCGGACGCCGTGTAGAGGCCCGCCGGATTGACAAAGGCGACGATCATGCCCGCCACTCTAGAGCGGCGAGGGGGCGGGCCGAGCCTTCAGCCTCCCAGATAACTCGCGCTCAGCGCCTCGTTGCGGGCCAGCTCGTGGGCAGGGCCGTGCAGGCGGACCTCGCCGGTTTCCAGCACGTAGCCCTCGTCGCTGATGGCGAGGCTGGCGCGGGCATTCTGCTCGACCAGCAGGATGGTCACGCCCTCGTCACGCAGGCCCTGCACGATCCGCAGGATGTCGCGCACGATGAGGGGCGCCAGCCCCAGCGACGGCTCGTCGAGCAGCAGCAGGCGGGGGCGGCCCATCAGCGCCCGGCCAATCGCCAGCATCTGCTGCTCGCCGCCGGACAAGGTGCCCGCAATCTGGGTGCGCCGCTCGTGCAGCCGGGGAAAGCGGGCGTACACTCCGTCGAGGTCCTGCCGCCACGGCCCGCGGCGGCGGGTGTAGGCGCCCAGTTGCAGGTTGTCGGCCACCGTCATGGAAGCGAAGAGGTCGCGCCGCTCGGGCACCAGCGTGATGCCGCGCGTCACCCGGGCCTCCAGCGGGACCCCACGCAGCGACTCGCCGCCGTACAGCACCTCGCCTGCCGAGGGGGTCAGCACGCCCATCACCGAGTTCAGCAGGGTGGTCTTGCCTGCCCCGTTGGCGCCGATCACGCTCACGATGTGCCCGGCCTGAACCTGAAGGCTGACGCCGCCCAGCGCCTCGACCCGGCCGTAGCGGGTATGCAGGCCGCGCACGTCGAGCAGCGGTGGGGGAGACGCGGGAGTCGGGGGAAGGGGCATCAGGCCACCTCGTCCGTCAGGTCCACACCCAGGTAAGCCTCGCGCACCGCCGCATTGGCGCGAATCTCGGCGGGCGTGCCCTCGGCCAGCCGCTCGCCGTAGTTCATCACGACCAGCCGGTCCACCAGGCTCATCACCAGGTCCATGTCGTGCTCCACGATCAAGATGGTCACCCCCTCGTCGCGCAGGCGCCGCAGCAGGGCGACCAGTTCCATCTTCTCGCCGTAGCGCAGGCCGGCGGCGGGTTCGTCCAGCAGCAGCAGGGTGGGATCGGCCACCAGCGCGCGGGCGACTTCCAGCGTGCGCTGCTGCCCCAGCGCGAGGTTCCCGGCCAGCAGGTGGGCCTGTTCGCCCAGCCCGACCCGCCGCAGCTGCCGCAGCGCCTCGTGTTGCAGGGCCGCCTCCTCGGCGCGTTCGAGGTGCAGCAGGCTGGCGACCATCCCGGCGCGGCCCCGGGCATAGCCGCCCATCATGGTGTTGGCGAGCAAGGAGAGGTCGGGCAGCAGGTGGACATGCTGAAAGGTGCGGCTCAGGCCCAGCCGGTGAATCTGCCCGGCACTCTGGCGGGTGATGTCCCGCCCGGCGAAGGTCACCTGCCCGCTGGTGGCCGGATTCACCCCGGTGATCAGGTTAAAGAGGGTGCTCTTGCCCGCCCCGTTCGGCCCGATCAGGCCCAGGATCTCCCCGGCCCGCAGCTCGAAGGACACGTCGTTCACGGCGCGCAGACCGCCGAACTGCTTGACCGCGTGTTCGACCCGCAGCAGCGGCGTGCCGGGCTGGGGCTTGACGCGCTCGGGGAGGCGGGTGCGCTCGGGCAGCAGGCGCAAGCCCTCCTGCGGGAGCACCCGCTCGACCAGCGGCCACAGCCCGCGCCGGGCGAATTGCAGGGTCAGAATCACCAGCACGCCGAAGACGATCACCTCGAAGTTGCCCTGCGCGCCGATCAGGCCCGGCAGCACGTCGCGCAGCCACTCGCGCAGGCCGGTGATCAGTCCCGCGCCCAGCAGGCCGCCCCAGACGTGCTGCGAGCCGCCCACCACGGCCATGAACAGGTATTCGATCCCGGCCTGGAGGCTGAAGGGGGTGGGGTTCACGAAGCGCTGGCTGTGGGCGTAGAGCCACCCCGCCAGCGAGGCCAGCAGCGCCGCGAGCACAAAGACCTTGACCCGCAGCCCGAAGGTGTTCACCCCGAAGGCCTCCGCGACCAGCGGCCCGCCGCGCAGCGCCCGCATGGCCCGCCCGGTGCGGCTGGAGAGCAGAAACTGCGCCCCCAGCGCCGAGAGGCCCAGCCCCAGCAGGGCGAGGTAGGCGAAGGTGCGCGGCGAGGTCAGGGGCGTGCCGAAGACCTGGACCGGGGGGATGTTGGTCAGGCCGGTAAAGCCGCCCAGCGCGGGCGAGTTGCCGAACACGTAGTACAGGCTGATGCCCCAGGCGATGGTCGCCAGCGGCAGGTAGTGCCCCTGCATCCGCAGGGTCGCCACCCCCAGCAGCCAGGCGATCAGCGCCGTGATGCCGAAGCCCGCCAGCAGTGTGAGCCAGGGACTCCAGCCCGCCCCGGTGCTCAGCACGGCGGTCGTGTAGGCCCCCACACCCATAAAGGCCGCCTGCCCGAAGGAGGTCAGCCCCACGATGCCGGTCAGGAGCACCAGCCCCGTCACCACGATGGCGAAAATCAGGACGTTGACCAGCAGCGTGACCTGAAAGAGCGGCAACACCAGCGGCAGCGCCAGGCCCACCAGCACCGCCAGCGCGGTCAGGACGAGGCGGGCATTCATTCCTCGTCCTCCGGGATGTGCCGGGTGGTGAGGCTGCGCCACAGCAGCACGGGCAAGATCAGCGTGAACACGATCACTTCCTTCCAGGCCGACAGGCTGAACGAGGCGAAACTCTCGATCAGGCCAACCAGCAGGGCGCCCGCCGCCGCCAGCGGGTAGCTCACCAGCCCGCCGATGATCGCGCCGATAAAGCCCTTGAGGCCGATCAGGAAGCCCGAGTCGTAGTTGACCGCCACGCTGGGACCGATCAACATGCCGCCCACCGCCCCGATCAGGGCCGCCAGCGTAAAGGTCAGCATGCCCGCCGACGAGGGGCTGATGCCCACCAGCCTCGCTCCCAGACGGTTGACGGCGGTTGCCCGCAGCGCCTTGCCGGGCATGGTGCGCTCGAAAAAGAAGTACAGTCCCAGCATCAGCCCCGCCGAGATCAGGATCACCAGCAGGCTCTGGTTGCTGAGCGTGACCTGCCCCACCGTGAGGTTCCCGGGCGCGAAGGGCGGTGTGCGCGATCCCTCCGGCCCGAAAAACACCAGCCCCAGCCCGGTCAGCGCGAGGTGCAGCGCCACCGAGGCGATCAGGAGCACCAGCACGGTGGCGTCCCGCAGCGGCTGGTAGACCGTGCGGTAGAGCAGCGGCCCCAGCGGCGCCACCAGCGCCAGCGTGAGCAGCGCCTGCGCCCACAGCGGGGGCCTCAGCGGCGCCAACCAGCCGGTCAGCAGGTACGCGGCGCCCCCCACAAGCGCCGCGCCCAGCAGGGTCACGCCGCCCCGTCCGGGCTGTCCGCGCCGCGTCTGGGACCAGGCTTCCATCACGGCCGCCAGCGCCAGCAGCGCCAGCAGCAGCCAGAGGGTCCCCGGCACCCGGCCGAGTTGCAGGGCCGCCAGCGTCAGGGTGCCGAACACCACGAACTCGCCCTGCGGAATAAAAATCACCCGGGTCACGGCGAACACCAGCACCAGTGCCAGCGCCAGCAGCGCGTACACGGCGCCGTTGGTCAGGCCGTCCGCCGCCAGAATCGGAAAGATGGTCGGATCGAAAATTTGCATTCAGGCTCCAGCGAAGCGGGGAAAACAGGGAGGCAGGCGGGTCGAGGACACGGCGGAGGGCAGGGAAAAGCCGGAGCGCACGGCGCGCGCTTCAGGCTGGATTGTGGGTGACTGCACCATACGTGCTGGGCGCGGGGGACGGCAACACGCCGCTTTCCGCGCTTCCCGACCCGCTGGACACCTTGCTTATCTCTTATCAAAGTGATATCACTCTGATAGGAGGCACCATGAGCAAACTGGAGAAGGTTCCGCCCACCGTCGGCCCCGCTGGGGGCGTCTCGCCCGATTCGCGGGTCGCCAGCTCGGAGCGTCCAGCTTTCGGGCTGCCGGGGGTCCCGGCGGTGTTGCTGTGGCTCGTGCTGGCCGCTCTGGCCGCCTGGCTGATCGTGTTGGGTGATCTGCTGGTGCCGGGAGCCGTCCTGGCGGCGCTGCTGGCGCTGGGCCTGATCGGGTTTTTCATCGTGCAGCCCAACCAGGCCAAGGTGCTCACCCTCTTCGGGCGCTACGTGGGCACCGAGCGGCGCAACGGGTTTTACTGGACCAACCCCTTCACGGTGCGGAAAAACGTCTCGCTGCGAATCCGCAACTTCAACTCCGAGCGCCTGAAGGTGAACGACCAGGCGGGCAACCCCATCGAGATCGCCGCCGTGATCGTGTGGCGGGTGGTGGACACGGCCCGGGCCATCTTCGACGTGGAGGACTACAGCGGGTTCGTCGCCATCCAGTCGGAAACGGCCCTGCGGCACCTCGCCGCGCAGTACCCCTACGACGACCACGACGGCCAGGGCTTCTCGCTGCGCAGCAACCCCGACGAGGTGGCCGAGGCGCTGGGCCGCGAACTTGCCGCCCGGCTGCGGCACGCAGGTGTCGAGGTGCTGGAAGCCAGGCTCTCGCACCTGGCCTACTCGCCCGAGATCGCGGGCGCGATGCTCCAGCGCCAGCAGGCCAGCGCGATCATCGCCGCCCGGCAACTCATCGTGCAGGGCGCGGTCGGGATGGTCCAGATGGCCCTGCGCGAGCTGTCGGACCAGAACATCGTGGACCTCGACGAGGAGCGCAAGGCCCAGATGGTCAGCAACCTGCTCGTCGTGCTGACCAGCGAGCGCGGCACCCAGCCGGTCGTCAACGCGGGCAGCCTGTACTAGGCCCGGCCCCGATGCCCCCTCGCAAGAACTACCCGCTGAGAATCAGCCCCGAGCTGTACGCCGCGTTGGAACGCTGGGCCGCCGACGACCTGCGCTCGGTCAACGCCCAGATCGAGTACCTGCTGACCCGGAGCGTGCGCCAGGCCGGGCGCCTGAAAGAGAGGGAAGAGGCCGCGTCCCCGGCCCCTTCGCCCACCGAAGAAACGCCCTGACCCCCTGGCCCCAGACCCTCACCGTCCGGGGCCACTTTGTGCGCGGCGCGAGTTGAGGCATACTGACGTGTTTGTCTGTGAAGTCGAAACCTCCCGGCAGAACAGACCCCCACAGCAGGCAGACGACCCACTTCCCGCGCGGAGAACCAGGTGCAAGGCCGCCTGAGGCGTTCTTTTTCTTCCCCGGCGCGCTCTCCAGCGCTGCGCCTCCACCCGGACAGCCGCTCCCGGCGGTCCCCAGGGTGTGTTCTGCCGACAGGACATCCATGACCCAGACCCGAAACCGGCCCACCCGAGCCGCTGCCCCGTCCACGCCTGCCCCCTCCGCTGCCCCCGTCACCGACTGGCGGACGCTGCTGGGCGACCGCACGCCCACGCCTGTCCAGGCCGGAGCGATTCCCGCCCTGCTCGCCGGGCGCGACGTGATCACCACCGCCCGCACCGGCAGCGGCAAGACGCTGGCTTTCCTGATCCCAGCGGCGGCGCGCGGCATCGGCATGACGCCGACGCGCGGAATGCGCCCCGAGGTGCTGGTCGTCACGCCGACCCGCGAGCTGGCGGTGCAGATCCGCGACGTGGCCCGCGAACTCGGCATGACCGCCGGGCGCATCACCGGGGGCATCAGCCCTTCGCAGACCCGCACCGAGGCCAGCGGCAAGGGACTGATCGCCGGAACGCCGGGCCGCCTCAAGGACCTGATCACACGCGGCGAGCTGTCCCTGGCGGGCCTGCGCTACGTGGTCCTCGACGAGGCCGACGAGCTGCTCTCGCTGGGCTTCCTGAAGGACGTGGGCGACATCCTGCGTTCGGCCCAGGGTCAGGCGCGCCCGGGCCTCCAGATTGCGATGGCCTCCGCGACCTTCCCGGCCGCGATTCGTGAGGTCGCGGAGCGCTTCATGCACTCGCCCGAGCGCATCGACATCGCGCCGGACCGCTCCTCGGACGCCTCCAACCACAGCGGCGACGTGCTGGGCGGCGCGACCGGGGCCACCCACCTGCTGCTGCACACCACCCGCGAGGACGTGCTGGACGTGGCCGCCGAGCACACCCGCGAGGCGTTGCGCGCCCCCGGCGGCTGCGTGGTGATCTTCTGCCGCACGAAGTCGCTCGTCAAACGCCGCGCCGAGCGCCTGGGAGAGCTGCTGCGCGGCGAGGAGGTCAGCGCCCTGCAAGGCAACATGGACCAGAAGAAGCGCGAACGCACCATGGACCTGCTGCGTGAGGGCAAGTCGCGCGTGCTGGTCGCCACCGACATCGCCGGGCGCGGCATCGACCTGCCGGAGGTGCGCCTGGTCATCCACATGGACGTGGCGTCCACCTCCGAAGACCATGTCCACCGCTCGGGCCGCACCGCCCGCGCCGGGCGCCCCGGCGTCAACCTCGTCCTGCTGATTCCCGAGCAGCGCGAGCTGTGGCGCAACGTGCGCCGGGGTCTGCCCGCTGCCCTCCACCCGCCGCTGACCCGCGAGGAAGGTCAGATCGACAAGGCCATTCAGGAAAAGCAGGGCCAGGGCGGTGGCGGCGGCCAACGTGGAGGCGGGCAGGGACGTGGCCCGGGTGGAGGCGGACGCCCCGGAGGCCAGGGGCAGCATCAGAGCCGCGCCCCGCGCGACGCCGGAGCGTCCAACCACGGCCGTGCCGAGCAGGGCCAGAAGCGGGCCGCCAAGCCCCACCCCCACAATGCCCAGCGCCTCGATACCGGAACCGGGGCCGGGCGCGTCGGCCCGCAGCCTGCGCGCCGCCGCCGCTGAACGCAGGGTTTCAAGGTGAAGGGAGGGGAGAGCCGTGAGGGGCTTTCCCCTCCCTCTCCATTTGCTCGTCACGTGACGAGCAACCCGTCTCAACTTCTGAAGCGGGCCAGAAGTTCCGTGCTGGCGCGGGTCAGCAGCAGCACGTCCACGCCCACCGCCACGAAGGTGTAACCCCACCCCAGATACCGCCGCGCCGTCGTCTCGTCCGTCGCCAGGATGCCCGCCGCCTTGCCCGCCGCTCGAATTCGGGTGGCCGCGTTCCGGATGGCCGCCTGGACTTCCGGCTGTCCGGGGTTTCCCAGGTGGCCCATGCTCGCAGCGAGGTCGGCGGGGCCAACAAATACGCCGTCCACGCCTTCGACGGCCGCGACCTCGTCCAGTGCCTCCAGCCCGGCCACCGACTCCACCTGCACCAGCAGGCAGATGCCGTCGTTCGCGTGCCGCAGGTAATCGGCGTCCCGCGAAAAACCGCTGGCCCGCACCAGCGCACTCGCCACGCCCCGGATGCCCTGCGGCGGGTAGCGGGTGGCCGCGACCATTTCACGTGCCTGCGCCGCCGACTCCACCATCGGGATCAGCAGGATGCGGGCGCCGATGTCGAGCACCTGTTTGATCTGTACCGGGTCGCCCACGGGCAAGCGCACCACCGGGGCCGAGGGGTACGCGGCCAGCGCCTGAAGCTGCGCAAGGATGCTCCGCAGATCGTTGGGCGCGTGCTCGCCGTCCACGACCAGCCAGTCGAACCCGGCCCCAGCGCAGACCTCGGCGCTGTAGGCATCCGCCAGCGAGAGCCAGAGGCCGTAGAGGGTGTCGCCACGGACCAGGGCGGTTTTGAACCCGTTCTCATCCCCCACGGGCCACCCCCGTGAAGCGGCACGAGAAACTGCCCTGTGGCCCGTAGTCGAAGGTGAACACGTCCCCCGGGGCGATGTCCACCGGGCGGGTGAACGACCCCGCGAGAACGAGTTCCCCCGCCTTCAGGCCCTCCCCGTGGGGTGCGAGGCGGTTCGCCAGCCACGCGACGCCCGCCGCCGGGTGTCCCAGCACGCCCGCTGCCACCCCGGTTTCCTCCACCACCCCGTTGCGCAGGCACAGCCCCGCTGCCCAGCGCAGGTCGAGGTCATCCGGGCGCATCGCTCGCCCGCCCACGATCACCCCGGCATTGGCCGCATTGTCGCTGATGGTGTCGGTCACCCGGCGGGGCTTGCCCGTCTCCCGGCTCACCCGCTGGATGCGGGCGTCGATGATCTCGGCGGCGGGCGTCACGTACTCGGTGGCCCGCAGCACGTCGAAGATCGTCACGCCGGGGCCATGCAGGTCGGCCTTCAGTAAAAAGGCCAACTCGACCTCCACCTTCGGGGCCACGAAGCGGGATAGGGGAATATCTCCGTTCGGCTCGAAGAACATGTCGTCCAAGAGCGCCCCGTAATCCGGCTCGGTGATCTGCGAGGCCATCTGCATCGCCCGCGAGGTCAGCCCGATCTTGTGCCCCAGGATGCGCCGCCCACCCGCGACCTTCCGCGTCACCCAGGCCCGCTGCACGGCGTAGGCATCGGCAACCGTCATGCCGGGAAAGCGTTCGGAGAAGGGAGGGAGCTGCACGCCCGTCGCCTCTGCCCCCTCCAGCTCGTCGGCCAGGCCAGGCAGGAGGTCGTCCCGAATCACCCGCTCAGATGACATTGATGGGCATCCCCTTCAACTCACTCTCGGTCAGCGCCGCCCAGCCGCCCCCGAACGCCTCCATGCGCGACCCTTCCTCGAACCAGCTCCGGGGGGTCTTCGCGCCCCACAGCGTTTGTCGCCGGGGGTCGTCGCGCTGCCAGCGGATCGTCTCGAAGTCGGGGTCCACGGTGAGGTAGTCGGAGGTATACAGCTCGATGCGGTGGCCGTCAGGGTCACGGACGTACAGGAAAAAAGCGTTGGAGATGCCGTGCCGCCCCGGTCCACGCTCGATGCGTTCGGGCTGCCGCGCCCCCGCCAGGATGTCGCACGCGCGGATGATGCTCATGGCGTCGGGCATCCAGTAGGCCCAGTGGTGCAGCCTCGGCCCGGCCCCGTTCGTCATGGCGAGGTCGTGGACGCCGCCCCGCCGCTGAATCCAGGCGGCCCAGATGCGCCCCTCCTCGTCCTCGGTCAGCTCCGAGGCGCGGAAGCCCAGCCGCTCGCCGTACCAGGCCATCATGCTGCCCACGTCGGGCGTCATCACGTTCACGTGGTCCACCCGTTGCAGGCCTGGCCCCCGGTGCAGGTGGTAATCCTGAAGCAGCCAGCGGTGCGTGCGACTCTCGCGGTAGAAGGCGACGGGCACGCCGAAGGGGTCCTGCATTCGCAGCACGCGGGGGCGGTCCAGTTCCTCCTCCCAGCGGTAGGGAAGCCCCTCGCGCTCGGCCAGGGCGACCAATCCGTCCAGGCAGGCGTCCGTCCGCACCCGGTAGGCGAGGTGCCGCACGCCTGCCTCCGGCGCCTGCTCCAGCTTCAGCGTCCACTCGCGGTCTTCCACGCCGCGCAGGTACAGGGCGCCCGGTTCCTCGTGCAGCACGTTCAAGCCCAGCAGATTCACATAGAAGTCACGCGAGGCTTCGAGGTCAGTGACGGTAAAGACCGTGTGGGCGATGCGAATCACGTCCGGGCGGGGATCAGTCATCGGCGGCCACCCCTTCCGCCTTCCCGCTGCGGTTCAGGAACGCCCCGATGCGCTCCACGTAGGGCTGCTTGTTATAGACCTCGTACAGCGCCGAGTGCATCCGCACGGGGTCCCCGAAGAAGAACTTCTCGTAGAGGCTCTGGCGCCCGCCGAAGGAACTCATGGACATGTCCCAGGCGAGGCGGAACAGCTTGAGGCGGTCTTCTGCGCTCGCATTCCCGGCTTGCAGATACTTGCTGATCTGCGGCCCCAGCGGTCCCTCGCGGTCGGCCTTGCTCGGCATCATGATGATGCCTGACGCGCCCAGCAGTTGCAGCAGTTCGGGCAGCCGGGCATACACCGCCGGGTAGTAGTTGCGGGCGGCGTCCAGCGGGCCACGCGCCGGGGTCATCACCCCGTACTCGTTGACGGTGGCCCCCGCGACGGCGGCGACCTCCAGCGCCTTCATGATCTCCAGTATCACGATGATCTCGGCGACCTTGCTCTGCACGTGCTGGAACTGCCCCGACCCGATGGCGTTCACGATGCTCTGCGCGGTGCCCAGGAACGCCTCCGTCTTGGCGACCTTCAGATTCACGACCTGATAGGCCATGTGCAGCACGGCGTCGGTGGCAGCATAGGCCTTGTTCGCCAGCTCCACGTCGTACAGCAGGAACACGCGCTCCCAGGGCACGAGCACGTTGTCAAAGATCACGAAGGCGTCCTGCTCGTCAAAGCGGCTGCCCAGCGGGTGGTCTTCGGGGTCGCGGCCTACGTCAAAAGGCTCGCGGCACTGGAAGCTCAGGCCGGGCGCGTTCGTCGGCACGGCAAAGCCCATCGCGTAGCGGCTCTTGTCGGCGTTCTCCTTGAGCACGGTGGACGGAAACACCAGAATCTCGTCCGCGATGGGCAGCGTCGCCATCATGCGGGCGCCGCGCATGACCACGCCGTCCTCGCGCTCCTCCACGATCCCCAGGGCGATGTAGGGGTCGGGCATCTCGGAGGCCATCTTCGCGCGGTTGACCTGCGGGTTGGTCAGCGCGTGGGTCAGGCAAAGGTCGTTCTCCCGCACGTACTCGTAGTAGCGGCGCATATTGCCCGCGAAGTCGGGCTTATGGTCGCCCTCCACCTCGCAGCGGGCGAAGTAGTCCGCGCCCATGCCCGCCGCCATCACGTTGGCGTTCATGTAGTCGGGAGCGCGGCCCAGGAAGCCCAGCGAGTAGTTCGCGCGGATGCGGTGCGCCTCCCCGATGCGGGCGAGGTCCTCTTTGGTGCGCGGCACCATCAGGCTCATGGGGTGGCGCTCGCCGTTCTCCTCGTAGGTCAGTTTTTCCCGCAGCTCCGGCTGGTGCTGGAGGTCGTACAGCCCCGCGAGCGAGTGCGCCATGTTGCGGGTCGCGGGGTGGGTGGTGGGGTCCTCGACCCGCTGCCCGTCGATGTAGAGGGTGGGCGGATTTTTCCGCAGGCGGTCGAGAAACTGCTGCCCGGTGATGGCTGCCATGCTCAGTTCTCCTTCCCGGCGAGGCCGGTGTAGGTGGGGTCCACGAAAATGCCGCCCTGCCGCTGTTCGGTGATGTCCTGCGGGTCGCCGTGAAGGTGCTCGACCTCGGCGGCGTAGGCTTCGGCGTCGTCCTGGGGCACGTAGCCCAGCACGTCCCAGCCGTCGGGGGTCATCCAGCGGCGGGTATTGCCGCTGATGCCCGCGACGGTCAGAAAGCCCACGTCGGGCGTGGTGACGGCCCGTTCGAAGAGTTGCACCGCGTCCCTGGGACTGAGCCAGGTGGAGAGGTGCCGGGCATCCTTCGGCCTCGGCTGGAAGGAGCAGATGCGGACCCCAACAAACTCGACGCCGTACCGCTCGAAATACATGCGGCCCAGCGCCTCGCCAAAGACCTTGCTGACCCCGTAATAGGTGTCCGGGCGCACGGGCACGTCCGGCCCGATCTTCTCCGAGCGCGGATAGAAGCCGACCGCGTGAATGGAGGAGGCGAAGGCCACCCGCCGCACGCCCAATTGCCGCGCCGCTTCAAGGACGTGGTAGGTGCCGTCAAAGTTCACGTCGCGGATGCGCTCATAGGTGTGCTCGTCCGCGATGCCGCCGAGGTGGATCACGGCGCCCACGCCCTCCATCGCGTCCCGGACCTCGTCAAAGTTCGTCAGGTCGGCGGGGACAATCTCCTCGCCCGCCTGCGCTTCTCCCAGGTTGCGGTTATCGGTCAGGCGCAGGACCGGGAAGCGCCCGCGCAGGCCGTCGCGGAGGGCGGACCCGACTTGCCCGGCGGCTCCGGTGAGGAGGACGGTGTGGGGCGTCATCCCTCCGCCACCTCCTTCTGCACCACGGGCGCCTGCCCGACCCCTAGCCGCGCCGTCTTGTGCGTCCCCAGCGAGATGGCGATGTTCTTCGTCTCCATGTAGAACTCGAAGGAATAGTCGCCGCCGTCGCGCCCGATGCCGCTGTTCTTCACGCCGCCGAAGGGCGTGGGCAGGTGCCGCACGTTTTCGGAGTTCACCCAGATCATGCCTGCCTCCAGCCCATGTGCGAAGCGGTGGGCGCGGGTGAGGTCGTTCGTCCACAGGTAACCGGCCAGGCCATATTTCACGTCGTTGGCGAGGACCAGAGCATCCGCCTCGTCGGTGAAGGGAATGGCGGTTAGGACCGGGCCGAAGATTTCCTCCTGGCTGATTCGCATGTCGTTGCGTGCCCCGGTAAAGAGGGTGGGGGAGACGTAGTTCCCCTCGCCGCCCACGCGTTCGCCGCCCGCCGCGATGGTGGCGCCTTCCTCGCGGGCCTTGTCGAAGTATCCCATGACCTTCTGGAAGTGGCGCGGGTGAACCAGCGGCCCGACCTCGGTGTCGGGGTCCAGGGGGTCGCCCACCCGGATGTTCCGCGCCCGCTCGGCGATGCGGGCGGTGAACTCGTCGTAGATGCCCTCCTGGATGAGCACGCGGCTCGACGACGTGCAGCGTTCCCCATTCAGGCTGTAGATCATGAAGACCACGGCGTCGAGCGCCTTGTCGAGGTCCGCGTCGTCGAACACCACGACCGGGTTCTTGCCGCCCAGCTCGAAGTGCACGCGCTTGAGGGTGTCGGCCCCCTGCCGCATGATGTGGCTGCCGGTGACCGTCTCCCCGACGAAGGCGACCGCTTTGATCAGTGGGTGCTCGGTCAGCGCCTTGCCCGCGCTCTCCCCAAAGCCGTGGACGAGGTTGTGGACCCCTTTCGGCAGCCCCGCCTCGTCCATGATCTCGGCCAGCAGGGTCGCCGTGACCGGACTCCACTCGGCGGGCTTGTGGACGACCGTGCAGCCTGCCGCGAGCGCCGGGGCGATCTTCCAGGTGCTCAGCATGAAGGGCGTATTCCAGGGCGTGATCACTCCGACCGGGCCGATGGGCTGCCGGATGGAGTAGTTCAGGAAGCCGGGCGCGGGCAGGCTCTCCCCATCCTGGGCACCGGGCGCGCGGTCGGCGTAGAAGCGGAAGTTTTCCGCCCCACGCGCCGCCGCCGACTTCATGAAGCGGATGGCCTGCCCGGTGTCCACGCTCTCCAGCACGGCGATCTCCTGCGACCGCTTCTCGATCAGGTCCGCGATCTTATGCAGGATGTTGCGGCGCTCGGCCCCGCTCACCTCGCGCCACGTCTGAAAGGCGTCGTGGGCGGCGCGGGCAGCCCGGTCGATGTCGGCCGCGTCGCCGCTCGCCACGGTCACCAGCGCGGAGTTGTCGGTGGGCGTGTGGCTCTGGAAGGTCTCGCCGCTCTGCGAGTCCACCCATTCGCCGCCGATGAAGTGTTTCAACCCTCCGGTGAGTTGGCTTTCGCGCAACTCGCGGGCGAGGTCGTGGTTGGGGTGCGCTGAGGTCTGGGTCATGGCTGCTCCTTGACGGGGAGGCTGATGGAGTAGGCGAGGAAGGACTGGGTCAGCCCTTTGAGGGCCTCCCGTGTCGTGGTGTTCAACATGGCCGACGTGCCGGGGGCAGAACCGGTGATAACGCGGTAGGTAGAGCCGTTCCCTCCGGGAAAGTCATAAATAACTCCGGTACCTGCGACATTAATTTTCCGTCCGCCCGTCACATACACCCCCGGCGTGCCGTCGAAGTTCCGCGTGGCGTAGGTCGCCGTCTTGCCGTTGTCCCACACGATGACCGTCTCTCGGCTCGTCGCGCCCATGAACGCCGCTTGCGGCTGATAGCGGCAGGGGAAGGTGCCTTCCGGGGTGCGAAACTCGTTCACCCGGGTCATCCGGTAGGCAGGATCACGGACGTTCTCGACGTTGCTGGTGCGAATGAAATAGCGCCCCCCGCTCAGCGGGAACGTGATGGCGGTATAGACCTGCCCGGCTCCAGCGTCGGACGGCCCCAGGTTGTATTCAGCCACATAGTCGAAGGCGTCCGTATTGGGCGCGGGCCGCTTGAGCACCTGCCGGAGTTGGATGGGCTGGGGTGCCGGTCCCAGCTTCTGCGGCTGTGTCACGCCTATCACCCGGTCCGGCGCGTCGCACCAGGCAAAGGCGGGCTGCACCTTGCCGTCAATCTGCATGTATGACCGCATCTCATACCGCTGCGGCGCGGCCAGGGCGAGGGCCGAGAGTGTGAAGCCCAGCGTCAGCAAAGTCTTGCGCTTCATGCCCGCAGCTTCCGCCCGCCGCATGAGCGTTGCCCCCCGCTTGGCTGGCCCCCTCGCCCGGTTCACCGCCCGTCCCACTCGCCTTCCCTGGCCTCCTTGCCCTTGATCGGCTCGGCCCCTTCGTCCTCCTCCTGAATGCCGTTTTCCAGCACGCCCAGCCCCTCGACCTCCAACCGCATCACGTCGCCGGGGTGGACGTGCGAGATGCCCTTCGGCGTGCCTGTCAGGATCACGTCGTCTTTCTGGAGGGTCATGAAGCGTGAGATGTGCTCGATCAGTTCGGGAATCGAGAAGATCATGTCGCGGGTGCTGCCCTGCTGGCGCAGCTCGCCGTTGACGTGCGCGGTGAGCGCGAGGTCGTGCGGGTCCGCGATCTCGTCGGCGGTCACGTAGTACGGCCCCAACGGCCCGAAGGTGTCCCAGCCCTTGCCGCGCAGGGGCGGGCGGAAGGTGTTGGTCACGTAGTCGCGCACCACGAGGTCGTTGCCGATAGTGTAGCCGCCGACGTAGTCCATCGCATCCTTCGCCTTCACCCGGCGGGCGTCCCGGCCCATGATCACGCCGAGTTCGACCTCGTAGTGCATGAACTCCGCGCCGCGCGGGTAGATCACGGTGCCCCGGTGCGGCAGCAGCGTGGTGTTCGGTTTCCAGAAGAGGGCCGGTTCGCTGGGCTGCGTCAGCCCGAGTTCGCCCGCGTGGTCGTTGTAGTTCAGCGCGAGGGCGATCACCTTGGGCGGGTCGACGGGCAGGCGGAACTGCACCCCGTTCGGATCGTGGGCGACTCCGGCCGCGTCGATAAGCTGGCCGCCGTGGAGATGACCGCTGAGCGAGCGGCCCCCGGCGATAAAGCGGGCATATTTCAAGGTGGGACTCCGTTCAGAGAGGCGAAAACGTGGCGGTGGCCCTCAGCATACGGTCCGCCGGGGGGCGGGCCTACTGGTGCGGAGGGTGAATCTGGCCGCGCCGCGTTGTAGGGTTGGACAAATGCGGGACACGGCGCCCCCTGACCTCGGCCCCCAGGACCTGTTCGCCCTGCCGGGGGTGACGGCGCTGCTCGCGGCGCTGCGCGCGGCGGTCGGGGGCGCGCAGCCCGAGCGCGAACTTGTCACGCTGCTCGCGCGGGTGACGGGCGGCCGGGCCGAGATCCGCGCGAGCTGGGGCGATGTGGTGGCCTCGGCGGGGGAGGCGGCGGGGCCACCCGTTACCCGTCGCCTGAGCTATGGGGACGCGAGCGGCGAGCGGCAGGTGGGCCGCCTCACCCTGGCGGCGGCGGAAGCCTGGGCGCCGCTGCTGCCGCTGGCGGCGGAATATGCCCTGCTGGCGCGGCTGCAAGCGGCGGCGGCGGGCGCGGCGCGGCGGCGGGTGGGCGAGCGGACCCTGGACGCGCTGCTGTCGGGCGGCCGGGCCGAGGGGGGAGCCGCCGAGACCGAGGCCGTGGCGCTGGGGGTCGCGGCCTTTGCCCGGCCCCCGGCTCCCGGCACAGCGGCCCGGAGCGCCCACGCGCACGCCCTCGACGTGCTGGCGGCGGCCGGCGAGGGCTACTTTCTGGAACGCGGGCTGGCCTCGTATTCCACCGTGCGCGGCGGGCGGGCCGTGTGGCTGTGGCAGACGGGGGACCTCGCGCGGGAGGCGGCGGGGCTGCACGCGGCGCTGACCGCCAGCACCGCGCAGGACGTGCGCCTGGGCGTCAGCGGGGTGCACCCCGGCCCCCAGCACGCCCCCGCCGCCGAGCGCGAGGCCCGCCACGCCCTGGCCGCCACCCGGCAGGAGCGGTCGCTGACGACCTACCACACGATGGACCCGCTCTACGCCCTGCTGGCGGGCGGCGGCCTGGAGACCCTGCGTGATCAGGTGCGGGCACGTCTGGGCGCGCTGGACGACGGCGGACGAACCGAGGCCACCCTGCGCGCCTACCTGGGGTTCTCCGGCCCGCTGCCCGAGCTGGCCGCCCGGCTCAACATCCATGTCAACACCCTGCGCTACCGCCTGCGCCGCGCCGAGGGAGCGCTGGAGGGTAGCTTGCGCGATCCCTCGCTGCTCGCCCGGCTCTACCTGGCCTTCGAGGCGGAACCGGGCACCGGGGAGCCGCCCAGAGGGGAGAAGACCCAGAGGAAAGCGGGCACACCTGCGCCGCCCCGCTCCCGGGCCGGGGACCCGGGACGCGGTCAGCCTCAGCGCACCTCCTGAGCGAGCAGCCCGGCGAACTGCTCGGCGCTTTGCGGGCGGCCGGTCAGGTAGCCCTGCACCTGATCGCAGGCGCGCCTATGCAGAAAGTCGAGCTGTCCGGCATGCTCGACCCCCTCCGCCGTGACCTCCAGACCCAGGGCGTGGGCGAGGTCCATCACCGCCGTCACCAGCGCCTCGTCGCGGGCCGCCGAGGGCAGGCCGCTGGCGACGCCCGCTGTGAAGGAGCGGTCGATTTTCAGCGCGTCGATGGGGTACTGCTTGAGGTAGGCGAGGTTGGAATACCCGGTGCCGAAGTCGTCCACCGCGATTCGCACGCCCAGGTCCTTGAGACGGTGCAGGGTCTCGTGGGCTTCCAGCGCCTGCATCAGCATGCTTTCGGTGAGTTCCAGTTCCAGTTGCTGCGGCGCCAGTCCCGACGCGCGCAGCGCCCAGGTCACCGCCTCGGTCAGGTCGGGTTGCTGAAACTGCCGCGCCGAGAGGTTGACCGCCATGCGCAGCCCTGGCGCGAGGCGGCTCCAGGCGACCGCCTGCTCGCAGGCCTGACGCAGCACCCAGGCCCCGATAGGCACGATCAGCCCCGTCACTTCCGCCAGCGGAATGAAGTCGGCGGGCGGCACCAGCCCCAGCTCGGGATGCTGCCAGCGCAGCAGCGCCTCGGCGCCGGTCAGCCGCCCGCTGCGGGGGTCGAACTGCGGCTGGTAGTGCAGCACGAACTCGCCGCGCTCCAGCGCCCGGTGCAGCGCACTTTCCAGCGTCATGGCGGCCAGGCGCTCGTCGCCTTCCGGGGTGTACAGGGCGTAGCCGCCGCCCCGGCGCTTGGCCTGGTACATCGCGGTGTCGGCCTGTTGCAGCAGGGCCTCGACCACCGCGCCCCCCGGCCCCGACACGCTGAAGCCGATGCTGGGGCGCACGAAAACCTCGCGCCCCGAGAGCATGAACGGCTGACTGAACGCCTGAATCAGCCGCCCGGCCACCCCGCGCACGGCCTGTTCGGTCTCGGCGCGGCCCAGCACCATCAGGAACTCGTCGCCGCCCATGCGCGCCAGGGTGTCGCCCCTGCCCAGCACCCCGCGCAGCCGGGCGGCCACCTGCTGCAAGAGGGCGTCGCCCACGCTGTGCCCCAGGGTGTCGTTGACCAGCTTGAAGCGGTCGAGGTCCATCAGGCCCACGGCCACCGCCTCGCCCGCCCCGCGCGCCTCTTGCAGCCGCCGCTGCAACTCGCGCTCGAACAGCACCCGGTTGGGCAGGTTGGTCAGCGCGTCGTAGAGGGCCTGGCGCTCCAGTGCCGAGTGGGCCTGATAGCGCTCGATCACCAGCGCCGCAAGCTGCGCCGCCGCGCCCAGCTGGGTGCGTTCGTCGGCGTTGGGCGGCCCGCCCCCCGCGCTGGCCGGGCCGCGCAGCAGCAGGGTGCCCAGCCGGGCGCCGCCGTCCCCGCCCGTCACCGGATGCCGCCAGAGGCGGGGGTCTTCTTCCCCCGCCGGGCCAGCCTCGTCCGCGTCCGCCGTCCCGGCGTCCCTGGCCCACTTCAGCTGCGCGCCGGGTCCGGTGGCCGGTTCGGCCTCCGGGTGGGCCGTGAACACTTCAGGGGCGGCGCCGGGCCGCTCGCCGGGCAGCGCCAGGGCCGCGCGCCGTCCCGGAAACTGCCGCTCCAGGGTGCGCAGCAGCTGCGCCAGCACCTGCTCCAGCGGCGCGCTCTTGGCCGCGAGTTCCAGCACCTGCGCGCGCCCCCGGTCGAGGTGCTCGGCAAACTGCTTGCGCTCGGTGATGTCGCGCTGAATCGAGATCCAGTGGGTGTACCAACCGGTCTCGTCGGCCACCGGCGCGATGGACAGCTCGACCCAGAACTCGCTGCCGTCCTTGCGGTAGTTCACGACCTCGACCTCGACACTTTTCCAGCGCTCGAGGGCGTGGCGAATGCGGTCGAGCACCTTGCGGTCGGTGCGCGGCCCCTGAAGCAGCCGGGGGGTCTGGCCCAGCACCTCCTCGGCCGCGTAGCCGGTCGTGCGGGTAAAGGCGGCGTTGGCGTACACGATGCGCGGCCCCGGCTGATCCACCGGCTCGGCCTCGGTGATCAGCACCGAGTCGTTGGCGTGGGCCAGGACCGATTCGAGCAGCGCGAGTTGCCGCAGCGCGAGGTGGTGCGCCCCCTCCTCGCGCGACACCCGCTGCACGGTGCCCACCAGCCCGCCGGGCAGCGGGGCCGCCGTGAGGGCCACCGTCGCCTGCTCGCCGTCCGGCTGCGGCAGCTGAAGGTACTGCGGGGGGGTGGGCACCTGCCCCCGGGCCGCGCTGCGCCGCAGGGCCGCAAAGGCGCTGGCGAGGTGGGTGTGGGCGATCTGCTGGCCCAGCACCTCGCTGCCGCGCAGCCCCAGGGTCTGTTCCGCCGCGCGGTTCCACTGCTTGACCAGGCCCTCCAGCGTCAGGGCGTACACCGCCAGCGGCGCGGCCTGCACCACTGCCTCGAGCTGGTCGTGGGCCTCGCGCAGCCGCGTCCCCTCGGCGTGCAGCTCCAGTTCGTGCAGCAAGCAGGCCACCAGCGGATCCGGCCCGGCCTGACCGCCAGAGTCGCCCGGCAGGCGGCCCGGCCCCGCCGCCGCCCCCCAGAACCGCAGCGAGCCGCTCAGGTCGCCCTGCTCGAAGGTCAGCGCCGAAGGTTCGGCCTCCCCGCAGGCGGGCGGCGTGAACTCTTCCGGCCAGCTGCCCTGCCACAGGTCCCCGCCCTGCCGGAGGCTCAGCGTGGCGGCGCGGGCGCCCAGCAGCCGCGCCCACAACCGCAGCAGCGGCGCAAAGGCCCCGGCGGGCAGGGTGGACAGGGCAAAGGAGACGGAAGGCGGGTCAGGGGCAGCGGACATCGAAACCTCGGAAGCAGAAAGGCGGCCAGGGCACAGGGGGAGAGGGGACCGGGCCACCCCGGGCAGGGTGCGGGAGCGGCGGTAGACGAATCAGGACATGACGCCGCTTGCAGAAGTCTTACGCCCGGGGCGCGCGGGCCAGGCGGCGCGCCAATGTAGAGTCCGGCTTCCTTTCCTCTTGGAGAGATGCCTTACAGGATGAAGAGCGCCCGGCAGGTGTGCGGCGTGCCCCCCGCCGGGCGGGGGTGCCCGGCCAGACCGGACGGCATGCGTGGACAGGGGCGCGCGCCCCGCCGCCGCGCTGGCCGCGCCTTCTGCTAGCATCCGGGCAAGCACAGTTTCAGCGTTCCTGCCGTCCGGCCCTCTGCCCGAGCGGCGCGTCCCCCCGTGGAGGTCTATCCCATGAAGCGTTCTGCCCGTCTGCTCGTGACCGCCCTGCTCGCCTCCTCCTCGCTCGCGCTGGCCGACGTGCGGGTGGGGGTGGTGGTCTCCTCGACCGGCCCGGCGGCCAGCCTGGGCATTCCCGAGAAGAACACGGTGGCCCTGCTGCCCCAGACGATCGGCGGCCAGAAGGTCGTCTACACCATCCTCGACGACGCTTCGGACACCACCGCCGCCGTGACCGCCGCGCGCAAGCTGATTCAGGAGGGCAAGGTGGACCTGATCGTCGGGACCACGACCACGCCCGCCTCGCTGGCGATGATCGATGTGGCCGCCGAGGCAAAGGTGCCCATGATCAGCCTCGCGGCGTCCGAGGCGATCATCAAGCCGGTGGACGCCCGGAGAAGCTGGGTCTTCAAGACCCCGCAGACCGACGCGATCATGGCCGCCGCCATCGCCGCGCACATGCAGCAGAACAAGGTCAAGACCGTGGGGTACATCGGCTTCAACGACGCCTACGGCGAGGGCTGGCTCGCCGAACTTCAGAAGAACGCGGCGGCGCGCGGCATCCGGGTGGTGGCGGTCGAGAAGTACGGCCGCAGTGACACCAGCGTGACCGGGCAGATTCTCAAGGTCGTGGCCGCGCGCCCCGACGCGGTCTTGATCGGCGCTTCGGGCGTGCCCGCCGTGCTGCCGCAAAAGACGCTGAACGACCGCGGCTACGCGGGCAAGATCTACCAGACGCACGGGGTCGCCAATGCCGACTTTCTGCGGGTGGGCGGCAAGGATGTGGAGGGCGCGATTCTGCCCGCTGGGCCGGTGCTGGTGGCCGACCAGCTGCCCGCGACCAACCCCAACCGCCGGGTGGGCCTGAGCTACACCCAGGCCTACGAGGCGCGCTTCGGTCAGAATTCTGTCAGTACCTTCGGAGCGCACATGTGGGACGCCGGGCTGCTGATGCAAAAGGCGATCCCGGTCGCGCTGAAAAAGGCCAAACCCGGCACCCCGCAGTTTCGCGCCGCCCTGCGCGACGCCCTGGAAGGCACCAAGAACGTGATCGGCGCGCACGGCATCTTCAACATGTCGCCCACCGACCACCTGGGCCTCGACGCCCGCAGCCGCGTGATGGTGCAGGTCGTGAACGGCACCTGGAAGCTGCTGAGGTAACGCGCGGCGGACCCGGGAGGCGGGGGGAGGCCGGGCGCAGCGTGGTATCCGGCACCCCCCCCAACCTATGAAGACAAGCGGAAGCGATGACGGGGGAGAGGAGAGGTGGACCCTTGACGGACCCGGCGGCAGGCTGGCTGGAGCAGCTGCGCGCACGTCTGGAGGGGCGCGTCAGCGTCCAGCCCGGCGACCTGGCGGCGCACGCGCACGACGAGGGCACCCCGCTGACCTGGACGCCCGGCGCGGTCGTCTTCGCCGGGTCGGAGGCGGACGTGCTGGAGACGCTGGCGGTGGCCCGCGCCTTCCGGGTGCCCGTGACGCCCTGGGGCGCGGGCACCAGCCTGGAGGGGGCGGCGCTGCCGTTGCCGGGGGCGCTCTCGCTCGACCTCGGCGGCCTGGACGGGGTGGGCGAGGTGGACCCGGTCGGCTTTACCGTGACGGTGGGGCCGGGGGTGCGGCGGCTGAGCCTCAACCGCCGCCTGCGCCCGCACGGCCTCTTCTTTCCGGTGGACCCCGGCGCCGACGCGAGCTTAGGCGGGATGGCGGCCACCAACGCCAGCGGCACGACCACCGTGCGCTACGGCGGAATGCGCGAGAACGTGGCGGCGCTGCGGGTCGCCCTGACCGACGGGCGGGTACTGAGCCTCGGCCGCGCCGCGCGCAAGAGCAGCAGCGGGTATGCCCTGGGGCAGCTCTTTATAGGGTCGGAGGGCACGCTGGGGGTCATCACGGCGCTCACGCTGCGGCTGCATCCCCTGCCGCCGAGCGCGGCCAGCGTGCAGCTCGCCTTCGGGGACGTGGCCTCGGCGGTGGCGGCCAGCGTGAGCGTGCGCGGGCTGGGCCTCGCGCCCGAGCGGCTGGAATTCGTGGACGCGGCGACGGTGGCCGCCGTCAACCGCCACCGTGACCGCCGCGACCCGGAAGCGCCGACCCTCTGGGTGGGGGTCGCGGGCCGCGACCGCGCGGACGTGGAGGCGCAGCTCGCCCTGCTGCGCGAGGCCGCCGCGCCCCACGGCGGCACGCTGGTGGGCGAGGCCCGCACGCCCGAGGCGGAAAGCGCGCTGTGGGCCGCCCGGCACGGTGTCTACGACGCGCTGCGGGCGGCCTGGCCCGGTCACGCGACCCGCATCGCGGACGTGTGCGTGCCGCTGCCCGCGCTGGCGGGAACGGCGGCATTGGCCCAGCACCTGTTGGAAACCTCCCGCTTGACTGCGCCCCTGGTCGGCCACATCGGCGACGGCAACCTGCACCTGCTGCTGCACGCCCGTCCCGACGACGAGGACGCCTGGACCCGCATCGACCACGTCCTGCATGCCCTGGCCACCCACGCCGTCGCGGTCGGCGGCACCTGCACGGGCGAACACGGGGTCGGCCTGCGCAAGCGGGCCTACCTGCGCGCCGAGCACGGGGACGCGCTGGACGTGATGCGCGACCTCAAGGCTCTGCTGGACCCGCTTGAATTGCTCAACCCCGGCAAGGTCGTGGGCGACCCGTCCACCCTGCCCGGCTGGAATTCCAACTGGAGGCCCGATGTTCCAACCTGACCGTGAAGCGCTGCCCCTCGCGGAGCTGCGCGCCCTGCAACTCGCGCGCCTCCAGACGATGGTGGCCCGGCAATACGAGTGCGTGCCCGCCTACCGCGCCCGCTTCGAGGCGCTGGGGTTGACCCCGGACGACCTGCGGACGCTGGGGGACCTCGCCCGCTTTCCGCTGACGCGCAAGGCGGATCTGCGCGACAACTACCCGCTGGGCCTGACCGCCGTACCGCGCAGCCAGCTCCGGCGGCTGCACGCCAGCAGCGGCACGACCGGGAAGCCGACGGTGGTCGCCTACGACCAGAACGACCTGGGCGTGTTCGCGGAGGTCGTCGCCCGCAGCCTGTACGCGGCGGGCGCGCGGCCGGGCATGACCTTTCACAACGCCTACGGTTACGGCCTCTTTACCGGCGGCCTGGGGCTGCACGGGGGTGCCGAGCGCCTGGGCCTGTGCACCGTGCCGGTCTCGGGCGGCGGCACCGAGCGGCAGGTCGGGCTGATTCTCGACCTCCAGCCCGAGGTGATCGCCTGCACCCCGAGCTACGCCCTCGTTCTGGCTGACGAGTTCGCGCGGCTGGGCGTGGGGCCGGGGGACACGGCCCTGCGCTCCGCCGTGCTGGGCGCCGAACCCTGGACCGAGAAGACCCGCCGCGAGGTCGAGGCCCGCCTGGGCGTGACCGCGACCAACATCTACGGCCTCTCCGAGATCATCGGCCCCGGCGTCAGCAACGAGGACGCCGCCGAGCAGCGCGGCAGCTACCTGTGGGAAGACCACTTCTATCCCGAGATCGTGGACCCTGAGACGGGCGAGGTCCTCCCCGACGGCGAGTGGGGCGTGCTGGTGCTGTCGTCCATGACCCGCACCGCCCTGCCGGTGCTGCGCTACTGGACCGGCGACATCACCCGGCTCATTCCCGAGCCGAACGCGACCGGGCGCACGCTGCGCCGCATGGACGGCATCCGGGGCCGCGCCGACGACCTGATCATCCTGCGCGGGGTCAACGTCTACCCCACCCAGCTCGAAGCGGTGCTGCTGAGAATGGGGCAGGTCAGCCCGCACTACCACATCGTCCTGACCCGCACGGGTACCCGCGACGACCTGCTGCTGCGCGTCGAGT
Source organism: Deinococcus budaensis (assembly GCF_014201885.1). NCBI lineage: Bacteria > Thermotogati > Deinococcota > Deinococci > Deinococcales > Deinococcaceae > Deinococcus > Deinococcus budaensis. The sequence continues at coordinate 94,363 of NZ_JACHFN010000004.1, forward strand.
CCGGCACCGAGAACGCCGCCCTGCGCGCCGAGATCGAGCGCAGCGTCAAGGCGCTGGTGGGCGTGACCGTGCGCTGCGAGCTGTGCGTGCCCGGCAGCCTGCCCCGCAGCGAGGGCGGCAAACTCAAGCGGGTGACGGACCTGCGCGTGCTGGACTGAGCGCAGGAGAGCGCGGGAGACAGGGGGCGGGGAATGCAGGCGCAGAGCGGCAGGGATTCCCCGTCGGCCTGGACCGGGTTCCTCGTCTTGCCGCCGGGCGCCGGGTTCAGGCCGGGCGCGGCGGCTTGCCCGCGCGGGTGCGCCGCAGGAACCGGCCCAGCAGCGCCGCCGCCGCCGTGACCAGCCCCGCCGTCAGCCCGAACCACAGGCCGCGCGGCCCCAGGTCCAGCGCAAAGGCCAGCAGCGACCCCACCCCCAGCCCGACCGCCCAGTAGGCCAGCAGCGAGATCAGCATGGGCACGCGGGTGTCGTGCAGGCCCCGCAGGGCGGCGTTGGCCGTGACCTGCATCCCGTCCACCGTCTGAAACAGGGCGGCGATGGCGAGGAGCGCGGTCGCGGTGCCGATCAATGCGGCGTTTTGCGGGGCGTCCACGTTCACGAACACACCCAGGACCGTGCGCGGGGCCAGCAGCTCCAGCGCGGCGAAAGCGACCATCACGCCCGCCGCGAGGCCGATGCCGGTCAGGCCCGCGCGGCGCGCGCCCGGCAGGTTGCCCGCCCCCGCCGCGTGCGCCACCCGGATACCGGTCGCGGTCGCCAGCCCCAGCGGAATCATGAACACCGCCGTGATGACCTGGAGGGCCACGTTGTGCGCGGCCAGTGCGTCCGAGCCGAAGCGGGCCATCAGCAGGGCGGTCACGCTGAACATGCCGCCCTCGGCGCCCAGGGTCAGGCCGATGGGCCAGCCCAGCCGCAGCAGCGCGCCGATCTCGGGCCGCACGCTGCCCATGCCCGGCACCCGCGGCGCCCGCCGCAGCGCGAGCGGCAGCAGCGTCAGCGCGGTCGCCCAGGCGGTCAGCGCGCTCGCCGCCGCCGCGCCCGCCAGCCCCAGCGCGGGCAGCGGCCCCCACCCGAACGCCAGCGCGGGGCTGAGCAGCAAGACCAGCCCGACCCCGCCCAGCGCGACTGCCGTCACGGTGCGCGGTTGCCCGGTGCCCTCCAGCGCTCCCCGCAGCGCCGTGAAAGCCAGCACCGGCAACATGCCCAGCGCGTACACCCGCAGGTAGGTCGCCGCCAGGTCGGCCCGGATGCCCTCCGGCGCCAGCCCCGGCAGCAACGCTGCGACCCCCCACATCAGCGGCAGCGCGACCGCCGAAAGGGCCAGCGCCAGCCACAGCCCGCCCCGCAGCGCCCGCGCCACGCCCGCCGCGTCCCCGGCCCCGTGGGCCTGCGCGGCCCGGGGGCCGACCGACAGCAGCACGCCCACCAGCACGATGAACACCAGGTAGTAGGTGGCGTTGGCGTAGGCCGCCGCCGCGAGCTGCGCCGCGCCCAGCCGCCCGATCACGGCGGTGGCGACCAGCGTCAGCGCGTTGGTGGCAAACTGCGACACGACCACCGGCCCCGCCAGCCGCACCAGCGCCGACAGCTCTGCCCGCCGCGAGGTGGGAAAGGGGAGAGGACGGGTACCGGGCGTCACCGCCAGAGTGTACGCGGCCCCGCGCCGGGCCATGCCGGGAAGTGGGCGGGAGAGAGGGTCTCCGGCGCCGTCCGGTTCTGCCGCACCGACCCGCAACCGGAACCGCCGTGCGCCTGCCTCTTGACGAAAGTCGTTATAACAAATATATTTCAGGTCAGGCCGACCGGCCTCAAGGAGAGAGGAGATGAGCACCAGCCGCGCCGTTTCGCCCCCCAGACCCTTTTCCAGCCCGGAACACGAGGCCTACGTGACCCTCCAGCGCCTCGCGACCCGGCTGCGGGACGAGACCGAGGCGCTGCTCAAGACGGGGGGCCTCAGCGTCACGCAGTTCAACGTGCTGCGAATCCTGCGCGGCTCGGGCCGTGAGGGCCTGACCTGCGGCGAGATCGGCGGGCGGCTGATCAACAAGGACCCCGACGTGACCCGCCTGCTCGACCGCCTGGAAAAGCTGGGCCTGGTCGAGCGCGCCCGCAGCGAACACGACCGCCGGGTGGTCCTGACCCACCTCTCCCCGGAAGGCCGGGCGCTGCTGGGCCGCTTCGACGCTCCCCTGGCCGAGCTGCACCGGCGTCAGTTCGCGCACCTGCCCCCCGAGCGGCTCGGGGCGTTGCTTGGCCTCCTGTACGAGGCCGCCGCGCCCCCGACCGCCGAGGAGGGCAGCCCCGGCTGACCCCGCCTTTCTCCTCCGGCCTGTTATTCGTTCTAACGACCATCGTTCCCCCACCCAGGAGACCCCATGACCACGCAGAGTGCCCCCGCCGCCCCGACCGCCTCCGCTGCCCAGCGCCTCGACCTCGCCCTGACCGTGCTGCGGGTCGTGATCGGCCTGATTTTCATCGCGCACGGTGCCCAGAAGCTCTTTACCTTCACGCTGCCGGGAACCACGGCCGCGTTTGGCGAGATGGGCGTGCCGCTGCCCGGGCTGGTCGCCCCGCTGGTGGCGGTGCTGGAACTGGCCGGGGGCGCGGCGCTGGTCGCCGGTCTGCTGACCCGGGTCGTGGCCTCGCTGCTCGCGCTCGATATGCTGGGGGCCATCTTGCTGGTTCACCTGCCCGCCGGATTCTTCGCCCCGAACGGGGTCGAGTTTCCCCTCGCGCTGCTGGCCGCCAGCGTGGCCCTCGCGCTGACCGGGCCGGGCCGCCTCTCGCTCGACGCCCTGCGCCGCCGCTGACCCGCCTCCCCACCGCCGCCGCCCCCACACACCGCCGCTCCGTCTTCGCGCCCCTGTTCCGGGAGGACCCCCCCATGACCCAGCCTGCCCACCAGACGCCTGCCCCTTCTGCCCCCGGCCGCCTGCACCCCGACCTGCGCGTCGGCCCGGTGGACCTCACCGTCAGCGATCTGCGCCGCAGCCTCGACTTCTACCAGCAGGTGCTGGGCCTGGAGGTGCTCGCGCAGGCGGACGGCTCGGCCACGCTGGGGGTCGGCACGCTTCCGCTGCTGCGCCTCGGCGAGCGTCCCGGCGCCCGGCCCGCGCCCGCCAGCTCGCCGGGCCTGTACCACTTCGCGGTGCTGCTGCCCACCCGCGCCGACCTCGCCCGCTGGGTCCGGCACGTGGCGGGCCTGGGCCTGCGGGTGGGGCAGGGTGACCACCTCGTCAGCGAGGCGTTCTACCTTCAGGACCCCGACGGGCACGGCATCGAGGTCTACCGCGACCGGCCCCGCAGCGAGTGGCGCTGGCAACTCGATCAGGTGCAGATGGCGTCCGACCCCATCGACGTCGCGGGCCTGCTGAACGAGCCGGGGGCGGGGCAGCCCTTCGCGGGCCTGCCGGACGGCACCGTGATGGGCCACGTCCACCTGCGGGTCAGCGATCTGGAGGCCACCGAGGCGTTCTACCGCTCGGTCCTGGGCTTCGACGTGGTCGCGCGCTGGCCGGGGGCACTGTTCGTCTCGGTCGGCGGCTACCACCACCACCTGGGCCTGAACGCCTGGCAAAGCGCCGGGGGCAGGCCCGCGCCGGAGGGCACGGCCCGGCTGGAAGGCGTGACCTTCACGCTGCCGCAGGAGACGGACCTCGATCCCCTCGCCGGGCGCCTGGAGGCCGCCGGGGTCCCCTTCACCCGCGAGGCGGGCCGTCTGGAAGTGCGTGACCCGGCGGGAACCCGCCTGACCTTCCTCGGGGGAGGCGCGTGACCGACCTCGCGGCGGCCCCGGCCCTGGTCCACACCTTCCAGCCCCCGCGCTCGCCGCAGCCGGGCAAGGCGCCCGCGCTGGTGCTGCTGCACGGGGTCGGCGGCAACGAGACCAGCCTGGCGGGCCTGGCCGCGCGGCTGGGTGGGCGCTTCGCGCTCGTCCACGTGCGCGCGCCGCTGGCGCTGGCCTCGGGGGGGTACGGGTTTTTCCACGTGCGTTTCACGCCCGAACCCGTGATCGTGCCCCAGGAGGCCGAAGCCAGCCGCGCCGCGCTGATCGCCTTTTTGCCCGAGCTGGTGCGCCGTTATGACCTCGACCCCGCGCGGGTCTTTCTGCTGGGCTTTTCCCAGGGGGCGATCATCGGGGCGAGCGTGGCCCTCTCGCGCCCGGACCTCGTCGCGGGGCTGGCCCTGCTGTCGGGCCGGATTCTGCCCGAGGCCCAGCCGCACTTCCGGTCCAGGGAGGACCTCGCCGCCCTGAACGTCTTCGTGGGCCACGGCGTCCACGACGGCAAGCTGGGCATCCACCATGCCCGCGCGAGCCGGGCGCTGCTGGGCGACCTCGGGGTGGACCTCACCTACCGCGAGTACGACCTAGGCCACGAGATCGGCGCGGAGGAGATCGCGGACCTGAACGCCTGGCTGGGGGACGCGGCCCGGCTCCCCTGAAGCGCCGAGGCGGGAACAGGTTCAGCCGAAACAAGGAGGGCGGGGGTCACCTCTGCGGGCGTTTTTTCCCGGCAGGAGTGACCCTCAGCCCTGTTTTTCCGCGCTCTCCGGCGCCCCGCTCTCCGCCGCCTCTTCCTCGCCGCCCTCCCCGATGTCCAGCGCGGGCAGGTCCCCCCCGGTAAAGCGCTTGGTGAGCCAGCGGTCGAAGCGGGCCAGCCCCTCGGCCTGCCGGGCGTAGGCGTCTTGCAGCAGCCGCAGCCGGGCGTGAACCGCGCGCAGGCGCTCGTCGCCCAGGGGAATGTCGTCGCGGGTCCAGTCGCGGCGGTAGGTGCCGTCGAGCGTATGGGTGGCGCGGCGCAGGGTCACCATGTCGCGCGCCTCGTCGAGCGGCACGCCCAGCGCCCGCAGGTCCATCACGTCGCGCAGCAGCCGCAGCGCGTAGGGACCGTACAGCGCCCGGCCCGACGCGGTGACCTGATCGGGCGTCAGCAGCCCCAGGTCCGCGTAGTGCATCACCGTGCGCCGGGTCACGCCCGCTTCCCGCGCGAGTTCGGCGGTCGTGTAGAAGGTGACCGAGGAGGGGGAGGTCAGGGCGTCACCACCACCTTGCCCGTCACCCGTCGCTCCAGCAGGGCACGCAGCGCTTCCGGTGTGCGCTCCAGCGGGTAGCGCTCGCTGACCAGGGGCCGCACGGTGCCACTTTCCACCCAGGCCGCGAGCTGCCGCAGATTCCGGGCGTTGCCGCGTGGATCACGGCGCGCGAACTCGCCCCAGAACACGCCCACCAGCGAGGCGCCCTTGAGCAGCGGGAGGTTGAGCGGCAGCCGGGGAATCTCGCCCCCCGCGAAGCCCACGACCAGGTAGCGCCCGCCCCAGCCGATGGACCGGAAGGCGGGTTCGGCCAGCTCGCCGCCGACCGGGTCGAAGATCACGTCCGGCCCCTGGCCCCCGGTCAGCTCCTTCAACCGGGCGCGCAGGTCTTCCGCAGCGTAGTTCAGCGTCTCGTCCGCCCCATGTTCACGCGTGATCGCCAGCTTCTCCTCGCTGCTCGCCGCCGCGATCACCCGCGCCCCCAGCGCCTTGCCGATGGTGACCGCCGCCAGGCCCACGCCGCCCGCCGCGCCCAGCACCAGCAGCGTCTCGCCCGCCTTCAGCCCCGCCCGGTCGCTCAGGGCGTGCATCGAGGTGCCGTAAGCCAGCGGCAGTCCCGCCGCCACATCGAAATCCAGCCCGTCGGGAAGGGGCATCACGGCATGGGCGGGCGCGAGCAACCTCTCCGCGAAGGCCCCGGTCCCGGTGAAGGCGACGACCCGCTGCCCGACCTGCAACCCCTGAACACCCTCCCCGACAGCAGCGATTACCCCAGCGGCCTCTGCCCCCGGCGTGAAAGGCAGCGGCGGTTTGACCTGGTACTGCCCCATCACCATCAGGGCGTCGGGGTAGTTCACACCTGCTGCCCGCACGTCCAGCACGACCTGGCCGGGGCCGGGGGTGGGGTCGGGAAGGGTCTGGACGGTCAGGGCCTCGGGTTCGGCAAAGGCGGTGCAGGTCAGGGCGCGCATGAATACCTCCGGTGAAGCGGGAAGGGGCGGGGCGGATTGGCCTATATTAACGCCAACGTTCAAAGTTGACGTTCACGGACACATCCCCCCCTCCCGCCCCCAAGGAGACGCTGCGCAATGGCCCCTTTCCTGTCCCGCCGTGACCTGCAATTCCAGCTCTACGAGGTGCTCGACACCGCCGCGCTGCCGGGGCGCCCCCGCTTCGCCGAGCACTCGCGCGAGGTCTATGACGACGTGCTGAACCTCGCCTACAACGTGGCCGACAAGTACTTCGCCAACCACACCCGCGAGGCCGACCTGAATGAGCCGCACGTCGTGGACGGCAAGGTGCGGCTGGTGCCCGCCGTCACGGAGGCGATGAAGGCCTTTCGCGACGCCGGATTTTTCAGCGCCCACCACGACGAGGAGCTGGGCGGCCTGCAACTCCCCTGGGTGGTCATGCAGGCGGTGCAGGCGCATTTCCAGGCGGCGAACATCGGCAGCAGCGGCTATCCTTTCCTGACCATCGGGAACGCCAACCTGCAACGCGAGTTCGCGTCGCCCGAGCAGCAGGAGAAATACATGCTCCCGCTGCTCGAAGGCCGCTGGTTCGGCACCATGGCCCTCTCCGAGCCGCACGCGGGGTCGGGGCTGGCCGACATCACGACGAGCGCCACGCCCAGAGACGACGGCACCTACTCGATCAGCGGCACCAAGATGTGGATTTCCGGCGGCGAGCACGAGCTGTCGGAGAACATCGTCCACCTCGTCCTGGCACGTATCAAGGGCGCTCCGGCGGGGGTGAAGGGCATCTCTCTGTTCATCGTGCCGCGCTACCGGGTCAACGCGGACGGCAGCGTCGGTGAACCGAACAACGTCGTCCTGGCGGGGCTGAACCATAAGATGGGCTACCGGGGCACCACCAACACGCTGCTCAACTTCGGCGAGGGCGGCGAGACGGTGGGCGAACTCGTGGGCGAGGCGGGCCGGGGTCTGGCGTACATGTTCCGGATGATGAACGAGGCGCGCATCGGCGTTGGCATGGGCGCGGTGATGCTGGGCTACGCGGGCTATCTCGCCAGCCTGGAGTACGCCCGCGACCGCCTCCAGGGCCGCGCCGCCAGCGCCAAGGACCCGGCCAGCCCGATGATCCCGATCATCCGCCACGCCGACGTGAGGCGCCTGCTGCTGCGCCAGAAGAGCATCGTGGAGGGCGGCCTCGCGCTGGGGCTGTACGCCTCGGCACTGGTGGATGACCAGCAGACCGGCCCCCAGGAGAGCCGCGAGGACACGGGACTGCTGCTCGACCTGCTGACGCCCATCGTCAAATCCTGGCCCAGCAAGTACAGCCAGGAGGCACTCAGCGACGCGATTCAGGTCATGGGCGGGGCCGGATACACCCGCGACTATCCGGTCGAGCTGTACTACCGCGACAACCGCCTCAACCCTATCCACGAGGGCACCGAGGGCATCCAGGGCAACGACCTGCTGGGCCGCAAGGTGACGCAATCGGGCGGGCGCGGGTTGCAGGTGCTGGTCGAGAAGATTCAGGCCGATCTCGCCGCCGCCGAGGGGCTGGAAGGGCTGGACGAGATTCGCGCGGCCCTTCAGAAAGCCGTGGCCCAGAGCGGCGCGGCCCTGCAAAGCGTCCTCGGCAAGGCCCCGGAGCTTGGCCCCGACCTCTTTCTCGCCAACGCGAACAGCGCGCTGGAGATGCTGGGCCACACGGTGATCGGCTGGATGTGGCTGCGGCAGGCGGCGGTGGCGGCCCGCAAGCTCCCGGAGGCGAGGGGCGACGACGCCGACTTCTACCGGGGCAAGCTGCACGCCGCCCGTTTCTTTGCCGTGTACGAGCTGCCCAAGGTGAAGGCACACGCCGACCTGCTGGCGAGCGCGGACCGGACGACGTATGAGATGGCGGAGGCGTGGTTTTGAGGGCGCGGTCGGCTCTCAGCGGTCCGCCGTCCGCTGGGCAGGACGTTCAGCGCGTCGTGGTGGGGGACAGGACGCTCGCCTACCTGGAGGTGGCCCCGGCCCAGCCCCGCGCCCACGTCCTGTTTCTCTCCTGGCTCGGCGGCTCGCGGCTGGGGTGGGCGGACGTGGTGCGGGAGCTGGGGCAGGACTACCGCGCCCTCGCTCCCGACCACCGCGACACCGGGGATTCGGAGGCCTGCGCGGACGCCTTCACGCTGGCCGATCTCGCGGACGACGCGGCGGCCTTTCTGCGGGCGGTGGCCGCCGCGCCTGCCTTCGTGGTGGGCCTAAGCATGGGCGGGATGGTCGCGCAGCACCTCGCGCTGCGGCACCCGGAGCTGGTGCGCGGGCTGGTGCTGGTCGCCACCACGCCGGGAGGCCGCGCCTCCACCCCGGCGACCGAGCGGGGGCGCGCGGCGCTGTTCCTGCCCGCCGAGTTGCCTGCCCCCGAGCGTGCCCGTCAGGCGTTGACCCTGATGACCCATCCGGGCTTCACGGAGGCCCACCCGGGGGCGCTGGCCCAGGCCGCCGCGAACGCGGAGCGCCATCCCATGAGCGCCGAGAGTTTCCGGCGGCAGTTCCAGGCGATCCGCGCGCACGACACCACGGCGGGCCTCGCCCGCATCCAGGCGCCCACCCTGGTCCTGCACGGCGAGCACGACGACCTGATTCCGCTGTCCAACGCCGAACGGCTGGCGGCGGGCATTCCGGGCGCCGGGCTGCGGGTGTACCCCGGCACCGGGCACATGCCGCACCTGGAGCGGCCGGCCGACTTCCTGCGCGACCTGCGCGGCTTTCTGGAGACGCACGGCTGAACGCTGGGGCGGGCCACGCCGAGCGCCAGGGGCGCGTGACCCCCCGGGTGGCCCCCGAGAGGCTCAGTCGGCGGCGCGGTTGAGCATCAGCACGCCGTCGGTGAGGGCCAGCCCTTCCACCTCCAGCGGAAAATACCCGGCCTGAGCGGGAAGATCCGTCCGGGTCGCCAGCCCTCCCGGGAGGGCGGCGGTCAGTTCCCGGGAGGCGTACAGGGTGGCCGGGTGAGCCGGGTCCACCAGGGCACCCTCTGGCGTGTCCGGGGCCGGGTCTCCGATGCCCCTGTCCGGCGCCGTTCCCAGAGCGCTGGCGATAAAGGCGTACCCGGTGCCGAGGCGCCTGCTGACGTGCGCTCCGGCGCTCCACCACGCCACGCTCCAGTCTCCCAGCTTCATCGTGCTGCGGGGGCGTTGCAGGTGGACGTTGTGGGCGAAGACCAGCGTCGGCCCGCGCCCGCCCTCGCGCTCGGCGATGGCGCCCAGGTGGTCGGCCATCATCAGGTCACGCAGGGCCGATCCCCGTTCCAGACGGCGGTAGTTCGGGGCGGGGTCCGCCAGCCCCGCGTGGTAGCGCAGCAGCCCCACCGCCGTGCGGGCCTGAAGCTGCGCCTCCCAGACATCCGGGTGATCGGCCAGCCCCGGCCCTGACGTTTGCAGCAGGGTCCAGAGGTCGTCGGCCAGCAACCGGAGCTGCCGGGCCTCACGGCTGTTCCCGATAGACTGCGCCGCGTCCATCACGGCGGCCGGATCAGCCCAGCGGGCGTCGTCCCCGCAGAGGCGCTCCAGGGTGGCCCGGTCCACGGGCAGGCTGTCGAGCTGCTCGCTTAGAAAAGCGTGCAGGGCGAGCAGGCTGGCCCGGGGGCTGGGCGCCCACCACTCCAGGGGTGGGTCGAAGCCGTAGAAACGCAGCTGGTCGGCGCGCTCGCGGCCCGTGTTGAAGATCCTCATCCACGCCACGAGGTCGCGGTTGGCCTGCACCCCGCCGAAGCCGTGGCTGAAGCTGCCCTGCATGGCCCCGTCCAGGGTGCCCTGCCCCGCCGTGACGTGGGCATCCACCCGCAGGCCCGCGACGATATCGCTCTCCAGGGCGATGGAGCGGAAGCCGTGGTCCTCCACGAGCGCCTGGAAGATGCGGTTGCGCCACGCGGGGAAGGCGTCCACGCCGTGGGTGGGTTCACCCAGGCCCAGCAACTGGGGCCGGGCGGGCAAGGCGTCCAGAAAGGCCGAGAGGGCGCGGCGCGGCTCGGTCATGTCCCAGCCGGGTGGCCGGGGGATCCGGTCAGACATGGTGTGCTCCTTTTGCCACAGGGCGCGCCCGCTCTGGCCCCCTCATGCTTCCTGTGGAAGATGTGAGGACTCTTACGGGATTGTCTTGACCGAACCTTTATGAATCTCCCGGCGGCGGCTGTGTCGAAGGGGAAGGTCCAGCGCAGCGGCGCGCCGCTTACAGTCAGGCGCGAGCTGTCAGCTCAACCGGTCTGCCCGCCACGTACACGGCGCGCACCTGCAATGCGCGGTCGAGCACGACCACGTCGGCGCGCAGGCCCACCTCCAGCCGTCCCCGGTCCTTCAGCCCGACCGAGGCGGCGGGGGCCGTGCTCGCCATCACGCTCGCCCCAGGCAATGGGACGCCCGCCGCGACGGCGTTCCTGAGCGCCTGATCCATCGTCAGCACGCTTCCGGCGAGGGTGCCGTCTGCCAGGGTGGCGCGGCCCCCCCGCACGGTCACGGGTTGTCCCCCCAGCTCGCTCTCGCCGTCGCCCAGGCCCGCCGCGCGCATCGCGTCGGTGACGAGCAGTACCCGGCCCTGGGCGGCGGCGCGCGCCAGCCGGAAAACGGTGGGATGGACGTGCAGCCCGTCGAGAATGACCTCGGCGCAGGCGTGGGAATCGGCCAGCAGCGCCCCCGCCGGGCCGGGAACGCGGCCCTCTATGCCCCCCATCGCGTTGAACAGGTGGGTGGCGCAGGTCCGCCCGCCCGCCGCGTGCAGCGCCTCCAGCAGCGCGGTCACGGGGTCGGCGTCGGCGCGGGTGTGGCCGATCCCCACCCGTACCCCCGCGCGGGCAAAGGCCAGCGCGGCCTCCCGCCCGCCGGGGACCTCGGGGGCCAGGGTCACGGCCCGCAGGGTGTCCGTCGCCAGCACCTCCGCCACCCGCCCCAGCGTCGGCTCCAGCGTGTGCGGCGGTTGCGCCCCCAGCCGCCCCGGGCTGATGAAGGGGCCTTCGAGGTGCGCGCCGGGCACGTCCGCGCCGCCCGGAACGCCGCCCGCGTTCATCACCTCGCGCACGCCCCGCAGGGCCGCCAGCACCTGCTCCCAGGGCGCCGTGATCGTCGTGGGCAGCAGGGTCGTCGTGCCGTGGCGGGCGTGCAGGCGGGCCAGGGTCCGGATCCCACCGGGGCCGTCCATCGTGTCGCCGCCGCCCCCGCCGTGGACGTGGGTGTCCACGAAGCCGGGCAACAGGTACAGGTCGTCCGGCGCCCCCTCCAGCGGGGTGACCGCCTCCAGCCGCTCGCCGAAGCGCAGCTCGCCCGGAACCACGCCCCCCGGCCCCACGAGCTGGCCACGCAAGACGGTCTGTGGCCCCCGGCTCAACCCTGCCCCCGGCCCTCCAGTTGCCTGCGGTGGTGCCCGACGTGGTAGGCGGCCATCCGCAGCCAGTCGAGCGCGGTCAGCTCGCCCATGAAGGGGTGGAAAAAGGTCCGTTCCGGGTTGTCGGTCGCCCGCTCCAGCCCCGCCAGCAGGGCCGCCCGGGCGGCGGCGTGGCGCCCTGCCAGCGCCTCCCAGGGTTGATCCGGCCCCGGCACCGTGCCGGGCGGCGCCACCCGCTTGCCGCCGATCTGCTCGCCGGGCACCTGGGGCGTGGGCCGCAGCGCCCGGTCGGAAACCAGCAGCGCCGCGATGCGCGCCGAGCTTTCGTTGACCAGAATCACGTGCTCGCTCTCCTGCGCGGCCGTCCACTCGCGGCCCGGCAGCCGCTGGTGCCAGCGCGGCTGCGCGGCGGCCACGGCGGCCTCGAAGGCGTTCAGCTCGCGCTCCAGCCGCGCGCCTACCTCGGCGGGCGAGCTTCCCAGGGACCGCAACGTCGCCACGCTCCCGCTCCACTCTGCTTGGGTCATGCTCCCGAGTCTGCCATGCCCGCGCTTCCTTCGGCCAGTAGGCCCAGCACTCCCTGTAACCGGAATGTTGGTCTCTGGGTGACCGTGATTGAGGCTTTCGCAGTCGAGCTGCCTATGCCCATGTTAAGGTGAATCGTTCTAACAACTTGACCTGCAAAATCCCGATCTTCCTGGAATAATAGCAGTGAGGCTCAGGCTGGTTCCCCGTCGAGGCTGTATTCAGGGCCTGACCGCCCAGGATGCTCAGGAGGAGATTATGGCCGTCGGGCTGCCCAGCAACCCCACCGGAACCGGCCTGCTTTCACGAGCAGTGCTTCTGTCGAGCGCCCTGAGTTTGGCAATCATGACGAGTTGCGAGCGATATTCCTTGGTTCCTACCACCGCGAGGAGTGAACTTCGAAGCTGTATCCACTCCGGCTGTATCCCTTTTCAGAGATACGGTGACCTCGGTTCTCCCCGTATCTATCTGGTGCCTGGAGAGAGTGCTATGAGGGAGTATCTGGGGTTACAGGGCGTCAGCATGGAGCAATTCGCTGCTTCGGAAGCGGGGCGCGATTTTGTGCGGCGTCATACCTTTATAGGAGAGGATGTCGTCAGTCGAGATTACGTGAATTTAAACGGCCGGTCACGCTCCTTCATTTGCCTCACGGACTCGGATACGAGGAATTATCGCTGCACCGTAGACGGTCACCCCCTTCATTTCGGCTTCCCGCCCATCAACGTAACGGGTGGTGAGCTGGTCACTTTTGACGGTGTGCTGGCGGATTGATGCATCGTCCGGTCGGCAAAGTGGGCCTGGGTAGGTTTTTCTGCAAGTTGGGCCGGGCGGTTTTTGCTTCAGCCGCTCTGAACGAGGGTCGGCGCGGAACCAGTCGGGGGAGCAGGCTGAACCGACCTCCATTCCCATCCAGCGCGGCGACCCAGCCCCTATGATGAACCCGCTATGAAATTCTGGCTGCTTACCGCCGCGCTGCTGGGGTCCGCCGCGACCGCCGCGCCCCTCACCGTGACCATCCTCCACACCGACGACCTGCACGGTCACCTCGATCCGGTCAAGGTGGGCGAGGGCACCTACGGGGGCTACTCCCGCCAGACCACGCTGGTCCGCAAGCACACGGCCGAGGACCCCAATCCCCTCGTGCTGTCGGGCGGCGACACCTTCCAGGGCACGCTCTTTTACAACGTCTACCAGGGGCTGGCCGACGTGCTGTTCATGAACTACCAGGGCTATCAGGCGATGGCGGTGGGCAACCACGAGTTCGACAACGGCCCCGAGGCCCTCGCCCGCTTTGCCCAGAAGGCCCAGTTCCCGCTGCTGGCCTCCAACCTCGACCTCAGCGCCGAGCCGCTGCTCAAAGACCTGATCAAGCCCTACGCGATCCTCAACGTGGGCGGGCAGAAGGTCGGGGTGATCGGCGCCGTGACGCCCGATCTGCCCCTGATCAGCTCGCCTGGCGACAACGTGAAGATGCTCGAACTGATGGCGAGCCTGAACAACAGTGTGAAGGCGCTTCAGGGCGAGGGGATCAACAAGGTCATTCTGGTCTCGCACCTGGGCTACACGCTGGAGCAGGAAGTGGCGAAGACCGTGCCCGGCATCGACGTGATCGTGGGCGGGCACTCGCACACCCTGCTGGGCACCTTCGACAACAAGGACTTCCCCACCCCGGAGGGGCCTTACCCCACGGTCGTCCCCAACCCCGACGGCAACCGCACGCTGCTGGTCGCTGCCTGGGAATGGGGCAAGGTGCTGGGCCGCCTGAAGGTCACCTTCAACGACGCGGGCGCGGTCGAGGCCTTCGAGGGCAACCCCATCGTGGTGTCCGCCGACGTGGCCGAGGACCCCACCGCCAAGCGCATGATCGAGACGCTCAGCGTGCCCATCGCCGCCCTGCGCCGTCAGGTCATCGGCAACACGACGTCGGGCCTCAACGGCGCCCGCGAAATTGTCCGCAAGCGCGAGAGCGGCATGGCGAACGTGCTGGCCGACGCCGCCCTGGCCGCCGGGCAGCGCGCCGGTGCGGTGATGGCCTTCGTCAACGGCGGCGGCGTGCGCTCCTCCATCGACGCGGGGCCGATCACCTTCGAGGAGGCGATCACCGTGCAGCCGTTCGGCAACACGCTGACGATCCTCGACCTGACCGGCGCCGAGATCAAGCAGGCGCTGGAGCACGGCGTGGCGACCTGGAGCGAGAACAAGGGCCAGTTCCTGCACGTCTCCAAGGGCGTGAGCTACACCTTCGACCTCTCCAGACCCGCCGGAAGCCGCGTCACCGCCGTCACCCTGAACGGTCAGCCGCTGTCCGACACCCAGACCTACACGGTCGCGATGAACACCTTCACCGCCAAGGGCGGCGACGGCTTCGACGTGTTCAAGAACGCGAAGGGCCGCCGCCTGGACACCGGCACCCTCGACGTGGACCTGCTGGTGAACTACTTCAAGGCCAACCCCACCGTGGACGCCCAGCCGGAAGGCCGCATCGTGCTGGTGAACGAACCCAAGTAACTCCAGACCTGCAATCACACGGGGGAGGCGCGTGTAGAGCGTGCCTCCCCCGTGTGCGGTGTTGTGTGCTGAAGCGAAAGCCTGCCGCCCCGAGTGATCCGGCGCGGGCCGGGGGGCCAGAGTCAGCCCCCCCGGGTCAGCCTGCCGCCCCCGCTGGCGCCAGCACGGGCGCGAAGCTCTGGCTGGGGCCGAACGTCTCGGTGAAGCGGCGCTCGGCGGGCACATTCAGGCGGTCGAGGATGTTCTCCACAGCCTGGGTGAAGCCTTCCGGGCCACAGTAGTAGTACTCGGCGCCCCCCTGCGGCAGGTGCGGGCGCAGCGTCTCCAGCCGGATCAGCCCGGCCTCGTCGTGGTGCTCGCCGGGGCGGTCTTCGGCGGTCACGTCGGTGTAGTAGACCAGCTTGCGGATGTGGGCGTGCGTGCGGGCCAGCTCGTTGACATGCTCGCGGAAGGCGTGGGCCGAGGCGCCCAGCGTCGCGTGGACGAACAGGACCGGGCGGTCAGAGCCGGAGGCCACCAGCGCATTCAACATGGACAGCATGGGCGTGACCCCCACCCCGCCGCTCAGCAGCACGACCGGGCGCTCCGAATCTTGCAGGCAGAAGTCGCCCGCCGGGGTGTGGACCAGCAGCTCGTCGCCTTCCTGCACGTCGTCGTGCAGAAAGTTGGAAATCAGGCCGCCGGGGGCGAAGGGGTCACTCTGCGGGGCGAGTTCGCGCTTGACCGCGATGCGGTACGTGCGGCTGTTCGGCGCGTCGCTGAGGCTGTACTGGCGAATCTGGTCGGTGTCCTGGCCCGGCACCCGCACCTTCACGCTGAGGTACTGCCCGGGCCGGAAGTCCGGCAGCGGCTGGCCGTCCACGGGTTCAAGGACCAGCGAGGCGATCACGCGGCTTTCTTGCACCTTGCCCACCACCCGGAAGGGTTTGAAGCCGCGCCAGCCGCCGGGTTGCTCGGCCGCGCCCGTGTACATCCGGTCCTCCACGCCGATCATGATCTCGGCGAGTTGGCCGTAGGCCGCCGCCCAGGCGTCCAGAATCTCGGGTGTGGCGGCGTCGCCCAGCACGGTGGCGATGGCCCCCAGCAGGTGCTCGCCCACGATGGGGTAGTGCTCGGGTAGCACCTCCAGGCTGACGTGCTTGTGCGCGATGCGCCCCACCATGCCGCCCAGCCGCTCGGGGTGGTCGATGTTCGCCGCGTAGGCCAGCACCGAGGCGGCCAGGCTGCGTGCCTGCCGTCCGGTCTTCTGGTTGGCCGGGTTGAAGATGTTGAGCAGTTCCGGGTGCGCCTGGAACATGGAGGCGTAAAAGAGCCGGGTAATGGTTTCGCCGTGCGCTTCGAGCGCGGGAACGGTGGCCTTGACGATGGCGGTCTGTTGGGGGGTCAGCATGGGTCGGGGTTCTCCGTGAGCGGGAAAGGGGGCGGGAAGGAAGGCTCAGGCGAGGTCGAGCAGGGTAACCAGGACGCGGGTGCCGTCCTCCAGCGCCTGACTGGAAAAGAAGCCGTCCGTCTGGACGTGGGTCACCTCGCCCGCCGCGAGGTCGCGCGGCTGGCCGTCCACGTGCAGGCGCAGCCGCCCACCCAGCACGGCGACGACCACGGCCTGTCCGGCGTGGGTGTGCGGCGGCAGGCCCTGGCCCGCGCGGTACTCGAACAGCAGGGCGCGGCCTCCGGGCGCTTTGACCAGCACCTGCGGGGCGGCAGGCCGGATGGAGTCAGTGGTCATGGACGGGGACCTCCGGGAAAGGCTGAGCGAAACGTTCCAGATTGGGGCGCATCCGGCGGGCCAGGGTCAGCATGGCCGTGGCCTCGGCGGGACCGAGCTGCTCGCTCAGCGTCTCCTCCCACAGCGTCAGCCAGCGGTCAAAATGCGCCGGGCCGATGCCCAGGCCGCCGTGCGCGGGGCCGGGCTGACCCCGGTACGCGCTCGGCCCGCCCGTCACCGCCCGCCAGAAGCCTTCCAGCCGGGAGATGTGCAGGGGCCAGCCTGCGCGCGGAAAGGGACCGATCTTGCGGGCAAAGACCGGGCCGAGGTCAGGGTCCTGGGTCACGCGGGCGTAGAAGGTCCACAGCAGGCGGCGCAAGGCCTCCTCGCCCACGCGGGCAAACAGGCTCGTCTCCGGGGTGAGGGACAGCGTCATCGGACCACCGCGCCAGTTCCGCAGGGGGGGAGAGGGGAGGGCAGCTTCAGGCCAGGCCCCCCGGCCCGGCAGGAGGCGCGGAGGCTTGCGCCGGGCAGGCAGGGCGAGGACGGGCAGGCGAGGGTGGACATGGGGTGACCTCCGGAGTTGTGGACATACGGGTCCACTTATCCATTGACGGCGTCAGGCTAAAGCGCGGTAAACTGGATGTCAAGGTCCACTTTGGAACCCTGCGGTGGACCGGGGATCAGGAGGAGGCGCCCGTGTTTTCACAGACGACCGAATACGCGCTGCGGGCCGTGGTCACGCTCGCGGGTGCGGCAGACCGCCCGCTGACCACCGCCGAGATTGCCGAACGCACCCAGGTGCCGCCCGGCTACCTGTCCAAGGTGCTGCAAACCCTGGGCCGGGCCGGGTTGATTCAGGCCTCGCGCGGGCTGCGCGGGGGCTACCGCCTCAGCCGCCCGGCGCACGCCATCCCGATGCTGGAGGTCGTGAATGCCGTGGGGCCGCTGGGGCGCGTCCGCGAGTGTCCGCTGGGCCTGCCCCAGCACACGGCCCTGTGCCCGCTGCACCGCCAGATCGACGACGCCGTGGCCCACATCGAGCGCCAGCTGGCCAGCAAGACGCTGCACGACATGATCGACCCGGCGCTCACGGTTCCGGGCGCGCCGGGCACGGGAACGCCCGACCCGGCGCCGGGCCTGCTCGCCCGCGCGCTGGAGCCGTCCGCCCCCTGAGCGGCCCAACGTCACGCGCGTCCCCGCTCGCTCCCCCGGCAGGTCTACCTCCAGGAGGCCCCCACCATGACCCTTCCCTCCCCGGCACCCCACGGCTCCCCCACGCTGGCGGGAACGCTGAGCGCCGAGCTGCGCGGCGACTTTCCGATCTTCACGCACCGGCCCGAACTCGCCTTTCTCGACTCGGCGGCGTCGGCCCAGAAGCCCCGGCAGGTGATCGAGGCGGTGGCGGAGTTTTACGCGCACGACTACGCCAACATCCACCGCGGCGCCTACGGCCTGTCCATGCAGGCCACCGGGCGCTTCGAGGCGGTGCGCGAGAAGGTGGCCCGCTTCTTCGGCGCCGGGTCGCCCGACCAGGTGGTGTTTACCCGCAACGCCACCGAGGCGGTCAACCTCGTGGCGTACAGCTGGGGCCTGGACAGGCTGAGGGCCGGGGACGTGGTGCTCGTGAGCGAGATGGAACACCACGCGAACCTCGTGCCCTGGCATCTGGTGACGGCGCGGGTCGGCGCGCGGGTCGAGGCGGTCCGCATGACCCCTGACGGGCGCCTGGATCTGGAAGACTACGCGGCCAAGCTGGCCCGGCTTCCGGTGCGGCTGGTGGCGCTTCAGCATGTCAGCAACTTGCTGGGCACGGTCCACCCGGCGCGCGAGCTGGTGAGGCTGGCCCACGCGCGCGGGGTGCCGATCCTGCTCGACGGGGCGCAGGCGGCGCCGCACCTGCCGCTCGACCTCACGGCGCTGGGGGCGGACTTCTACGTGCTGAGCAGCCACAAGATGTTCGGCCCGACCGGCGTGGGTGCCCTCATCGCCGGGCCGGGGCGGCTGGGCGACCTGCCTCCCTTCCTGGGCGGCGGCGACATGATCCGCGAGGTGTTCGCGACCCACAGCACCTACGCGGGCGCGCCCGCCCGGTTTGAGGCCGGAACGCCCGCCATCGCGGAGGTGGTGGGCTTCGGGGCCGCGCTGGACTATCTGGATACGGTCGGGATGGCTCGCCTCGAAGGGCACGAACGGGCGCTGCTGGCCTATGCGCTGGAGCAGCTGCGCCCCATCGAGGGTCTGACCCTTTACGGTCCTGCCCTCGATTCTTCGGACGCTTCCGGCGGCGGGCGCAGCGCCGTGGTCAGCTTCAACGTGCGGGGGGCGCACGCCCACGACGTGGCCTCCTTTCTGGACGAGGCGCACATCTGCGTGCGGGCGGGTCACCACTGCGCCCAGCCGCTGATGCGGGCGCTGGGGGTGCCGGGCACGGCCCGCGCCAGCTTCTCGCTGTACACCACCCCCGCCGAGATTGACCGGCTCGCCTCGGCCCTGCGGGAGGTCGCGGCCTTTTTCGCGGAGGAAGACGGGGCGTGAGCGATCTGCGCACGCTGTACCAGGGGGTAGTGCTCGACCACTACCGCAGACCGCGCCACTCCGGCGCCTTGCCCGGCGCCACCCACGCTGGGGGCGGCCACAACCCCAGTTGCGGCGACCGCTTACAGCTGACGTTGCGGGTGCGCGGCGAGGTGATCGAGGACGTGGGCTTTACCGCCCAGGGGTGCGCGATCTCGGTCGCCAGCGCCAGCCTGATGAGCACCCTGCTGCCCGGCAAGACCGTGGCGCAGGCGCTCGCGCTGGCAGACCGCTTCAGCGCCATGCTTCAGAGCGGCGACCCCGACCCTGCTCTTGGCGACAGCGCCGTGCTCAGCGGGGTGCATGCCCTCCCCGCCCGGGTCAAGTGCGCCGCGCTGGGCTGGCAGACCCTGCGGGTGATGCTGGAGCGCCCGCCGGGAGGGTAGAGGCCCCGGCGGGCGCGGCCCGGCCGGAAGCGCCTGCCGACCCGGGCACCTGCTTGCTCAGGCCTGCTCGCCGGAGGCCGCGTCCTCCTGGGTGCGCTTCTTGTGGCGGTACATGGCGCGGTCGGCGCGCGAGAGCCAGGCGCTGGGTGTCTCGCCGCGCTGCCAGGGGGCCGCGCCCACGCTGGCCCCGGCCTGGGCGTAGCTGCGGCGGACCTCCTGCGTCACGGCGGCCACGACCTCCTGGGCCGTCTCGGGGGTGGCCCGGCGAAACAGCAGCGCGAATTCGTCGCCGCTGAGGCGGTAGGCGCGGGCGGTCCCCTGCACCTCGCGGGCGAACCCGGCGGCAAAGCGGCGCAGCAGGTCGTCGCCCGCCGCGTGGCCCAGCGTGTCGTTGACGCCCTTGAGGCCGTCGACATCGATCACCGCCAGCAGGGTGCCGGGCCTGGCCCGCGCGGCGGCGGCCGTCAGGTCCTGTTCCAGCTTGCGGCGGTTGTGCAGCCCGGTGAGTGAATCCCGGTGGGCGAGTTCGCGCATGGCGCGCGCCTCGGCCCGCTCGCTCGCCAGTTGCGCCCGCGCCCGGCTGAACGACGCCAGCACCAGAATCAGGACGCCGTGCGTGAGCAGCAAGGTCAGCGGAAAGGTCGCGCCGTCAAAGGCCCCGTTGCCCCCCAGCGTCCGCACGCTGTGCGGCAGCGCTGAGAGCAAGAAGGCCGCCAGCGTCGCGGCGGACCACAGCCCGGCGGCGCGCGGGCGCCTCTGCACGAAAAAGAACACGTAGACGGTCGTGGTGTGCAAGACGACCGCCAGCAGGGCCATCGGCGTGACCGGGTCCTCCGGCAACACGTACAGGGCGATGGTCCAGGCGCTCAGCAGGCACAGCGCGTAGGCCTGGGGCGCGGCGGCCAGCAGCGCCGCGCGCCGCCGGGGGGAGCCGAACAGGGCCAGCAGGTCGAAGGCGATGAGGCCGACGATGACGGTCAGGTACGGCGACCAGAGCTGCCCCAGGGCGGCCAGGATCACGACGGCGATCAGCGCGGCGACCAGCGGCACCCACAGCAAGAAGCGCTGCGGATCGAGCCGCCGCAGCCGGGCCGCCGCGCGCCGCATCAGCCGGGCCACCGGGGGGCCGCCAGCCTCACCCTGGCCGGGCATACGCGGGTCTGGAAATCACCGTGGGGGGTCACGTCGGCACCTTTCGGAAGGGTGGAGAGAAGAGGGGGCGGGGGGTGGGCAGAAAACGGGCGCAGAGGAAACGGGCGCAGAGGACAAGCACACAAGCCGAGCACGACAGAGGACGAGCAAAGCGCTGGGAAAGGGACGGGGTGACCCAGGGCCTCGCAGGCGCCCCCGGCCCCTCTCATGGCCGAAACTGTAAAAGCAAAACCGTCACATGCTCATCACTCTTGAGCGCACAGGCGCGGCCCCGGAGAAGCTGCCACTCGGTCCGGGGCCGCGCCTGACGCATCTTTTCGACCACGCTTCCCCCGTCGGGGGTGGGGGGAGGGTCCCTTCAGGGCTGGGGGGCCGGAGCCGGCACCGGCGCCAGCGCCTCTTGCAAAGGATCGTGGCCGTCCCAGCGGCCCCCGGCCGCCAGCACCGTGAAGCGGGCGAACAGTTCCTCGCGGTACCAGCCTTCCCGGCGGGTGCGGGCGATGGCCTCCCGGTGCCCGGCGCCCTGATACGCAAAAGCGCGCAGGTCCGCCGGGCTGCGCCACACGCTGAAGGTCACCTGGTGCAGCAGCGGCGTCTCGCCCAGCCCCAGCGAGGCCAGCAGGCCGGGATGCCCGCGCAGCCCCGCCTGCGAGGCCGGGACCGCCCGCCAGAAGGCCGCGAGCTGGCCTGGGCGCACGCTGGCGCGGGTCAGGACCGCCAGCGGGCCGGAAGCGTCGGGCGCCTCCCCGGCCGTATGCCGCAAGGCCGGGCCAAAGGGTTCGCGGCCCCCCCAGCGGCCGTGCCAGCGCACCGGGCGCAGCAGCAGGGTGTAGCTTTCCGCCACCCGCCCGCGTTCCTGCGCCCGCCAGCGGCTTTCCTCGAAGCGCTCGAACTCACGGCGCGACGCCCACACGCCCAGCCGTGCCCAGCGCCGCCAGTCGGCTCCCAGCGTCAGGTCCGCGCCGCGTCCGGTGCCCAGCAGGCGGTAAAACCGCAGCCCCGGCACCCCGCGCAGGTGCAGGTGGTCGCGGCCCATGCGGGTGAAGCCCTCCCAGGCCCGGCGCTCCCCGTAGCGGTTGAGCGTCAGGCTGACGACCGGCCCGGCTGGGGCGCTCACGGCCGCCCGCTTCTGCGCAGGGGCCTCACTGGACCGGCTTGATCTCCGACAGCGAGGTCGAGGTCGAGTCGATGCGCTGCTGGCGCAGCTTGCCCAGCTCCTGGGCATCGACCGCGTCGTCGGCCATCACTATGGTCTGGCACAGCAGCAGCAGCGAGGCGCTGACGCTGCCCGGCAGCGCGCGCAGGCCGGGGCGGCCCAGCACCACGCCCTGGCGGCCGTCGGTCAGCAGCAGGGTCGTGGGACCGACCAGCAGCCCGGCGCTGGCGGGCGAGGCCCAGGTCCGGGCGCGGCAGGCGAGCAGTTCGGCCCGCCAGTTGTCGGTGCTGGCGTCGCTGTCGGCGCCGGGGCCTGCGCCGCGTTCACCGGCAACCTGCCGGGCGCGGGCCAGCAGCCCGGAAATCAGGGTCTGGACCGTCTCGCCCTGATCGCTGCCAAGCTGGGTCAGCGGCCCGGTCAGGGCCTCGCGGGGCACCTCGCCGCGTTGCCAGGCCCCGACGAGGCCCAGCCAGTCGGGCGCGGGGGCGAAGGGGGAGGGGTCGGTGGGGCTGCTCATCGGGGGCACCTCGGGTCAGGGAGTCTGGCGCTGGGGGACGGAGTCTGGGACCACTGGATGTCGAGGGTAGCCCACCGCCCGCCTCCGGGTGGTAAGTCTCCGGTGACGAACGGGTTGGCCCGGCCCTCCCGGAAGGGCGCCCCCCCCCGCCCCCCCGCTCTCAGAACACCCGTTTCAGGACACCAGGTCGCCCACCTGATAGCGGCTGGAATGGTGCGACCAGGCCAGGATGCCGCCCACCCGGGCACGCAGCAGCCGGGCGTATTCACGCAATTGCTCGTCCTCGTCCTCGCCGAAGGTGGGCAAGGCCTGTTCTCCGGCCAGGAACTGCTCGACCTCGTGGTGGTACATGCGGGCCGCCTCGTCCAGGGCCGCTTGCTGGCTCAGGCGGCGGGCGTGCATCAGCACCGGGATCAGGTTGTGCACATCGCCGTCTTGCAGCTCTTTTTCCAGCGACAGGATGTCGTTGGACCAGCACACCGCCCGGTCGGCGTGGACCGCGAGCTGGCGCACCTGCGGGTGGTCGCGCACGGCGCGCGGCAGCCGCACCCCGTCCATGACCTCCAGAAAAGCCCCGTCGATCTGGAGGCCCGCCGTGATCGGCCGCATGTGCAGGTAGTCGGCCAGCGTGGGCACGCTGCCGCTGGCGCGGTTGGCCGCCTCCCAGCTCAGGGCTTCCAGGTAGGCGCGCACCTCTCCGGTCAGCTCCGCGAACCACGTCGGCCCGCCCCAGGTCAGCAGCCGCCCCCGCACGTCGGCCAGGGCGTGGGCGAACGGCTCGTCGTCGGGCCGGAGTGTCCCGCCCTGAAACACGCTCAGCAGGCGGTCGACCAGGCTCTGAAGCCGCGCCGGGTCCCTGCCGATGCCCGAGGAATCGCAGCGGTCGTCGTGCAGGAACATCAGGCTGTACCAGTCGGCGGTGAGGCGCAGCGCCGCGCGGCAGGCCCGGGGGTGCAGGGCGGCCGCCAGCCCCACGAAGCCCGCCGCAAAGGCCGTTCTCGCGTGCGCGTTGCCGGGGCCGAGGCCGAACTGCTCCAGCCACGCCGAGGTTTCCTCACACAGCTGAGGGTCGGTGGTCGGCAGCCGGGCCGCAAAGGGGTTGTGCAGCGGGGGCAGATTCAGCGGCTCGCCGGGGGTCAGCGCCACCTCCACCCGGTTTTTCGCGGCGTGTTTGGCGCGGTAGAGCGCCTCGTCGGCCCGCTGCATCAGCGCCGAGACGCTCTCGCCGTCGCGGTAGGCGGCGACCCCGAAACTGGCGGTGATGGTGCCCGCCTCGCCAAAGGTGTGCCGCGCCAGCAACACCCGCAGCCGCTCGGCCAGCGCCCGGGCATGCACCAGGTCGGTGTGTCCGGCCAGAATCAGGAACTCCTCGCCGCCCCAGCGCGCGATCTGGTCGCTGCCGCGCAGCTCGTACTGCATCAGCCGGGCCGTCTCGCGCAACACGAAGTCGCCCCGCTCGTGGCCGTACAGGTCGTTGACCCGCTTGAAGTCGTCGATATCAAAGAGAATCACCGCCCAGCACAGGCCGTACTGCTGAAACTGCTCGGCCTGCTGCGCGAGGCGCGCTTCCATCCGGCGGCGGTTGGCGAGGCCCGTCAGCGTGTCCTGGTGGGCCAGACGCTCCATTTCTCCAAAGCGCGTTTGCAACTGAAACAGCTGGGTCTTGAGGCTGCCCAGCACGTACAGCATCGCCAGCCACAGCCCGCTTGCCAGGTAGAACTCGGTCAGCCGCGTCAGGCTGCCCAGGCTCTGCGGCCCCACCGCCACCACGGCCCACAGGCCCGGCAGCACGCTGAGGCCGTAGATCAGCAGCGAGCGTTTCAGCGCCTCCTGAAGGCGGTAGATCAAAAAGGCCAGCAGATAGACGAAAGGCGCCCAGATGTAGACCTGGGCGACCTCGGCGTCGGGTACGGGCAGCGAGGCGGGGAGGGCCAGCGAGCCGAACTTGGCGAGAAAGGTCGCGGCGGCCACCAGAAAAAAGCCGTGCTCGATCCAGCGCAGCGGCACCGTCCGCAGGTACAGCAGCAGCGTCAGGCCCAGCAGCGCGCAGGCCAGCAGCGGCAGCGCCACCTGGTTGAAGCTGAAAGGGTCGTCCCCGTGCCGCATGTCCAGCGCGAGGGTCAGCACGACCGCCAGCAGCGTCACCGGCAGGGCAATCAGGTAAGCCTGACGTTTGAGCAGGCTGATCTCCACTCCTGTTGTCGACATATCCAGGGTCACCCTCGTTGGCTTGGAGAAGTGGCGGCGTCCTCCCGCCGCCGTGACCGCCGGGTCACGCAGGCCGGGTCACGCAGGGTCGGCCCCTGCCCGGTGGCGCGTGCGCTGACGGCGTGGCGAGAGCCACAGCCTAGCGCGCCGGTCGGGCAGGCGCGCGCAGGTTTCTCACGGCGCGGCCGGTTGTCTGAGTGGCCGGTTGTCTGGGTGGCCGCCGGAAGGGACGCGCACACGGCCCCGCTCCCAATCCTGGTCCCAGGCACAGTCGCCAGCCCGGCCAGTGCCGGGGGCCAGACCGGGAAACAACAGGCCGGGGACCGGGAAAACGCGGCGGGTCAGCCCTCAGTCGCTGCTAAGCAGTGGGCGCAGACGGCCGGGCCACTCCCCGGCAGGTTCGGCGCGGCGGGCGGGCGCCTGAATCACCCGCACGGGCATCACCGGCACGGCGCTCGCGCTGCACGGCCGCCTGCGCGACGGACCCGAACAGCAGGTGGGCCACCCCACGCCTGCGCCTCGGCCAGGATCGCTTCGGCGGGGACGCCAGAACACCACCTCGGCCGTCTCGCCCGCCTCCTCGCCCACCTCCAGGTGCTGGCGCAGGGGCCGCCGGGCGCGCGGGTCCCGGTTCCCCGGAGGCGGCAGGCCTGCGGAAAGTGCAGGCGGGCCGTATCCAGCGCGAGCGCCGAGCGGGTCGAGAAATCCAGCGGCACCAGGAGCCGTCCAACCATCCTCTGTCCTCCCGTCCCGGCCTGCCGCCCCGCGCCTAGCCCTCGCCGGCCAGCATCCGCCAGCGCGCGCCCGGCGGCCCCGGCAGCGGCCAGCGGCCCGGCACGACCTGCACGGGCAGCCGCGCCTCGAGCAGCAGGTCGCGGGTGACCCGGCCCAGCTGGCGGCTGTCGGGATCGGCCTGGCCGTGCGGGCCGAGCACCAGCAGTTCGGCCCGCAGGCGCGCGGCCACCGCCAGGATGACCTGGGCCACCGGGCGCCCGTGGCCGGGTTCCACCACCACGTGGGCCGGACGGCGGCTGCGCCCCGCGAGCGTGCGCAGGCGGCTCTCGGCCCGCCGCGCCGCCTCGCCGTCTGGCGAAGTGTCTTCCACGTCTTCCAGCACGTGCAGAAGCGTCAGGCTGCCCCCGATGGCGCGCACGAGGTCACAGGCATGGTGCACAGCGCGCACGCTGCACACCCCGAAATCCACCGGAACGAGTACTTGACGAAACACCTTCTGCCTCCGGGTCGGGACCGACCTGTGCTCAGCGTGTGGGCGGGGCATTACCGGCAGGTTACCGGCCCTTCAGCCGCGTTTTCGGGCCGTGGTGTAATGGGCGTGGCGGGTGTGACCCTCTGACCGCCTGAGCAGGGGAGACGCCCGAGCAGGAGAGAAGGAGGCGGGCATGAACACCTCGTATCCCGACTACCACCGCCAGTTGCAACGGCGTATCGCGCAGCTCTACCGCGAGCTTCCCGGGCCGATGGGCGGCTTCGGGGACCTGAACCGCACCACCCTGACCGAAGGCGCCCTGAGCCTCAAGACCAAGGAGCTGATGGCCCTCGCCATGGCGATCCACGCCCGCTGCGAGGGCTGCGTCGCCTACCACGTCCACGACTGCCTGCGGGCCGGGGCCACCCGCGAGGAACTGCTCGAAACGGTCGCGGTGGCCGTCTTGATGGGCGGCGCGCCCTGCCTGATCTACGGCGCCGAGGTGCTGGAGGCCCTCGAGCAGTTCGGCAACCTGGCCGCCGCCCCCTGAGCGGCGATGAGGCCGCGCTCGATTCGGCCTTGACCAGGGGCGAGAAGTACCTCCAGAACCCCTGGAGCCTATCGCGGCCCCCGGCCCTCTCCCTGCGCGATCTCTCCTCCCCAGGAGACAGGGAGGGGGAATGGCGGGCGTGGACGCGCCTGCCTTCCGGCCTGCGGCGCCCGGCCCGCCCCGGGAACCCGGCGTGCTCATATAGGCCCATGAACCCTTCGCGACCTTCTGCCCTGCCGGAGCCAGACTCTCCTTCCGGCGGCTTTTCTGCCGCAGGCGGCTTCGTGCGGGTGCGGGGGGCGCGCGAGCACAACCTCAAGAACGTGGACGTGGACCTGCCGAGGGACGCGCTGGTGGTCTTTACCGGGGTGTCGGGGTCGGGCAAGTCGTCGCTGGCCTTCGGGACCCTCTACGCCGAGGCGCAGCGGCGCTACCTCGAATCGGTCTCACCCTACGCCCGGCGGCTCTTTCACCAGCTGGGCGAGCCGGAGGTGGACGCCGTCGAGGGCCTGCCGCCCGCCGTGGCGCTGGGGCAGGGGCGCGGCTCGCCCTCGGCGCGGTCGTCGGTGGGCAGCGTGACCACCCTGTCGAACCTGCTGCGGATGCTGTACTCGCGCGCCGGGGACTACCCGCCCGGCCAGGGCATCATCTACGCGGAAGGCTTCTCGCCCAACACCCCGGAGGGCGCCTGCCCGACCTGTCACGGCCTGGGCCGGGTGTACGAGGTCACCGAGCGCTCGCTGGTGCCCGACGACTCGCTGACCATCCGCGAGCGGGCGGTCGCGGCCTGGCCCACCGCCTGGGGGGGCCAAAACCAGCGCGACATCCTGGTCACGCTGGGCCACGACGTGGACCGCCCCTGGCGCGAGCTGCCGCAGGAAACGCGCGACTGGATTCTCTTCACCGACGAGCAGCCGGTCGTGCCCGTCTACGCGGGCCTGACTCCGCGAGAAACCCGGCGGGCACTGAAAGAGGGGCGCGAGCCGAGCTACCTGGGCACCTTCACCAGCGCCCGCCGCCACGTGCTGCATACCTTCGCCCACAGCGAGAGTGCGGCGATGCGCAGGCGGGTGGCCGCCTTCATGCTGAGCCAGGAGTGCCCGACCTGCCACGGCAAACGCCTGCGCCCGGAAGCCCTCTCGGTCACCTTCGCGGGCCGCGACATCATGGAGCTGTCGGCCCTGCCGCTCTCGGAACTGGCGGGGGTGCTGCGCCCCTACGCCCAGGGCACCGCCCAGGGACGCGCCGAGCGCGAGGCCGCCCACCCCGAGCAGGCCCTGGCACTGCGGCGGCTGGCCGCCGAACTGCTGGCCCGCCTGACCCGGCTGCTGGAACTGGGGCTGGGCTACCTCTCGCCCGAACGGGGCACGCCCACCCTCTCGCCCGGCGAGCTTCAGCGGCTGCGGCTGGCCACCCAGCTTTCCTCGCACCTCTTCGGGGTGGTGTATGTCCTCGACGAACCCTCCGCCGGGCTGCACCCCGCCGACACCGAGGCGCTGCTCTCGGCGCTGGAGGGCCTCAAGCGTGCGGGCAATTCGCTGTTCGTGGTCGAGCACGACCTCGACGTGGTCCGGCAGGCCGACTGGCTGGTGGACGTGGGTCCGGCGGCGGGCGAACGCGGCGGCGAGATCCTGTACAGCGGCCCGCCCGCCGGGCTGGCGGCGGTCGCGGAGTCGCAGACCGGGCGCTACCTCTTCGCGGCGGCGGCGGCTGGGGAGCGCGCGCCCCGGGTGCCGGGCGGCTGGCTGCGGCTGGAGGGCGTCACCCGCCACAACCTGCGCGAGCTGGAGGTCGCCTTTCCGCTGGGGGTGCTGACCACCGTGACCGGGGTGTCGGGGTCGGGCAAGTCCACCCTGGTCAGCCAGGTGCTCGCCCAGGCCCTCGCCGCCCACCTCGGCGCCGAGCTGCCCGCCGAGGAAGAGGGCGAGGGCAGCGAGGCGGAAGCCCTGCGGCCCCCGGAGGCCCGGCCCGCCACCGGGCGCCTGGGCGGCGATCTGGAGGGGCTGCGGCGGCTGGTGCAGGTGGACCAGAAGCCCATCGGGCGCACGCCCCGCAGCAACCTGGCGACCTACACCGGGCTGTTCGCCCCCGTGCGCAGGCTGTTCGCGGCCACCCCGCTGGCCCGGGAGCGCGGGTACGGCGCGGGCCGCTTTTCCTTCAACGTGAAGGGAGGCCGCTGCGAGCATTGCCAGGGCGAGGGCTTCCTGATGGTCGAGCTGCTGTTCTTGCCCAGCGTGTACGCGCCCTGCCCGGTGTGCCACGGCACGCGCTACAACGCGCAGACCCTGGAGGTGACCTACCGGGGCCGCACAGTCGCGGACGTGCTGGGCCTGACGGTGGACGAGGCCGCCGCCTTCTTCGCCCAGGAGGCCCCGGTCGCGCGTCCCCTGGCCGTCTTGCGTGAGGTCGGCCTGGGCTACCTGCGGCTGGGCCAGCCCGCGACCGAACTCTCGGGCGGCGAGGCCCAGCGCATCAAGCTGGCGACCGAGCTGCAACGGACGGCGCGCGGCCACACCGTCTACCTTCTCGACGAGCCGACCACCGGCCTGCATCCCGCCGACGTGGAGCGGCTGCTCACGCAGCTCGGCACGCTGGTGGAGGCGGGCCACACCGTGATCGCGGTCGAACACGACCTGCGGGTGATGGCGGCGAGCGACTGGGTGATCGACCTCGGCCCCGGCGCGGGCGAGGCGGGAGGCCGGGTGGTCGCCGCCGGACCCCCCGCCGAGGTGGCAGGGGCGCCGGAGAGCCGCACCGCGCCGTACCTCGCGCGCTTTCTGGCCGGGGAGCCGTAGCGCCGGGCGGAAGGCTCGCTGGCCGGAACGCCGCCCACCGTCCAGCTCAGCTTGACCACCCGGCCCGTGCGGCGGCTTCTCTGGGCCATTCCTAAGCGTCCCGTGCCGCACGCCGGGCGCCGCCGGGTCTTACCCTGAGGGAATGCAGCCCCCCGAACTCCTGGCTCGGCCCCCCTCCGGCCTCCCCGCCTCCGCATGAGCCTCTCCCTGGAAGCCCTGGGCTGGTCGCCCTTCTTCGCGCAGGCGGCGCAGGCCTTTGTCGAGGCGGCGGCGCCCGGGGACCGCCCGCGCCTGGAGGTGGGCCGCGTCGTGGGGGTGGAGCGCGCGGCCTACGGGGTGTGGACGGCAGCGGGACCGGCGGGGGCCGTGCTGGCCGGAACGCTGCGGCAGGGCCGCGCCGACGAGCCGTCCGCCCCGGTGATCGGTGACTGGCTGGTGTTGGAGCGCCTGCCGGGAGAGCCGACCCTGCGAATCGTGCAGGTGCTGCCGCGCCGCACCACCTTCGCCCGCGCGGTGAAGGGCGGGGCCGCCGAGCAGGTCATCGCCGTGAACGTGGACCTGGTGTTCATCGTGACCGCGCCCGACGAGGATTTCGACCTGGAACGTCTGGGCCGCTACGTCGCCGCCGTGCAGGCCAGCGGCGCGCGCCCGGCCGTGCTGCTGAACAAGGCCGACCTCGCCGAGGACCGCGCGCCCTACCTGGAGCAGCTCCGCAGCCTGGCCCCGGACCTCCCGGTGCATGAGGTCGCGGCGGCGCAGCAGCGGGGTCTGGAGGCGCTGCGGCCCTATTTCCGCGAGGGCGTGACGGTGGCTTTGATCGGTTCCTCGGGCGTGGGCAAGTCCACCCTGACCAACCGGCTGCTGGGCCGCGAGGTCGCCGCGACCGGCGAGGTCCGCGCGGGCGATCACCAGGGCCGCCACACGACCACCGCCCGCAGCCTGTACCCGGTGCCCGGCGGCGGCCTCCTGATCGACAATCCCGGCCTGCGCGACATCGCCGTGTGGGACGCGGGTGCGGCGGGCGCGGGCTGGGAGGAGATCGAGGCCCTGGCCACCGAGTGCCGCTTTCGCAAATGCACCCACACCACCGAACCCGGCTGCGCGGTGCGGCGCGCCGTCGAGCGCGGGCAGATCACCGCCGCCTTCCTGAAGGGCTACCAGCAGGCCCAGGGCCGCGCCCCCCGCCCGGCGCGCAAGCGCTGAGGCGCGGCTCCCCCCCCTTTCCCCTGGCTGCCCCAGCTCCCCTCTCACACCGGGCCGCTTTCCCGGCGAGAATGCCCCGGTGAGCCTGACCGCACCCCCCTCCACCCACCCCGATTTCGCCCCCGAAGAGCAGCACCTGCGGGGCACGGTGGCCGCCATGCTGCGCCAGCTGGAGGTCTGGGAAGACCGCGACCGCAACGTCGGCGCCGACCTAGAGACCAGCCTGACCCTGGCCGATACCGCCGGGGAACACGCGGCGATGCTCTCGCTGCACGTCCACGCGCCGTATTTCGGCAGCCTGAAGGTGCGTGTCGCGGGGCGCGAGCAGACGCTGTACGTCGGCAAGCACGCCTTCCGCGACCTGAAAGGGCCGCACTCGGTCGTGTCGTGGGAGTCGGACGTGGGCAGCCTCTTTTACAGCGGCGCCCTGTCCTGGGAGGCGAGGGGGGGCCTGACCGGCACCATCCGGCGCCGCCGCCAGCTCGACGTGCAGGGGCAGCGGCTGCGGCGCGTGACCGACCTCTCCGACGACGCGGCCGGGGGCGAGACGGGCGGGCGCGAGGAGGTGCTGGTGCGCCGCCTGTCGGAGGCCTCCACGGCAGCCATGCGCGACGTGGTCGAGACGCTGCAACCCGAGCAGAACGCGGCGATGCGCGCGCCCGCCGGGCGCCCGGTGGTCATTCAGGGAGCCGCCGGGTCGGGCAAGACCACCATCGGCTTTCACCGCCTCGCCTGGCTGACCCATCCCGACCGGGGCGCGCAGCGCGGCAGGCCGGAAAACATGCTGGTCCTGATGCCCAACCAGGTGCTGGCGCGCTACGCGGCCCGGGTGCTGCCGGGCCTGAACCTCGGCGGGGTGGGCGTGACCACCCCGGAAGCCTGGGCACTGTCCTTCCTGGGCCTGGAAAAGATGGAGGTCACCGACCGCACCCTCAGCCTGCTGCTGCACGACCACGACAACGCGCGCCGCAAGGCCGCCTGGCGCCGCGCGAAGGCCATGGGGGACGGGCGGATGCTGCGGGTGGTCCGCCAGCATCTCGCGGGCAGGCTGCTGGGGCAGGTGGGCCGCCTGAGCCTCCACGCTGCCGCCGAGGTGGGCCGGGAGCTGCGGCCCCTCGCGCTGGACGCCGCCACGCTGGGCACGCTGCTGGAGGACGTGCTGGCCCGCTCCCCGCTGGAAGGCTACCGCGCGGCGTTCCGGGCGGCGCTGGAGGGGGAGGCCCTGGCCCGCCTGCGCGTGCCGGAGGAGGAAGAGACGCGCGTCCGGCGCCAGCTCGCGCCCGACCTGACCACCCTGACGGCCAAGGTGTTCGCGGGGATGCTGCCGGTCAGCGAGGGACGGCGGCTGCTCTCCGACGAGGCCACCTTGCGTTCGGCGGCGCAGGGGGTACTCGACGAGCGCCTGATCCGGGTGCTGCTCTCCGACCCGCTGACGGGCATCCCGAAGCCGCGCCGCAGCCACGCCGACGTGACCGAGCTGCCGGTGATGCTGGCGGTGGCCGCTTTGCTGGGCGGCGTGGGGCAGCGCCAGGGCCGCCAGCTCGCCCCCTACGACCACATCGTGCTTGACGAGGGGCAGGATTACTCGCCGCTCTTGTACGCGCTGCTGGCGCGCGCCGCCCGACCGGGGCACCTCTCGGTGCTGGGCGACTCCTCGCAGGGCATTCACGGGTACAAGGGGCCGAATTCCTGGGCCGACGTGCAAGAGGCGCTGGGCGGCCCGGCGCGGGTGGACGTGCTGACCCTGTCGCGCACCTACCGCTCGACCCGGCAGATCACGGCGCTGGGCGCGCGGGTGGCGAGCACCTACAACCCGGCGGCGAGCGTGGTCGGCGTGGACCGGGGCGGCGCCGAGGTCAGGCGCCTGACCGGGGGCGACCTCGCGGCCCTGACCGCGCAGGCGGTGGGGGAGATGCTGCAAGCAGGCCACCGCAACGTCGCGCTGGTGACCCGCCGGGTGGCCGACGCCGAGGCCCTGGCCGGGGAACTGCGCCACCACGACCTGGACGCCCGGCCCATCACCTCCGAGCAGGCCCGCTACGAGGGCGGCGTGGTGACCCTGCCCGTCAACCTCGCCAAGGGGCTGGAGTTCGACGGCGCCGTGGTGGTGGGCGCGGACGCGGCGACCTACGACCCGGCCACCCCGTTCGAGTCGCGCCTGCTGTATGTGGCCGTCTCGCGCGGCCTGCACGCGCTGGCGCTGGTGGCCCGGGGCGAGCTGCATCCCCTGCTGCGCGAGGCGGGGGAAGGGGAGTGAGGTCCACTTCCGGAAGAGGCTTCCGGCGAGAGCGGGGCCGCGAACGGTCGGGCGCCGTCTGGGCCGCCGGGTGCGGCCGGGCAGGGGTTCAGCGGGCGGCCATCAGGTGCTGCCCGTCAGGTTCTGGGCAGCGTGAAGGCGAAGGTCGCGCCCTCGCCGGGCAGGCCCTCGGCCCAGACCCGGCCCCCGTGGCGGGTGACGATCCGCCGCACGTTCGCCAGACCCACGCCGGTGCCCTCGAAGTCCTCGGCGCGGTGCAGGCGCTGAAACACCCCGAACAGCTTGTTGCTGTAGCGGGGATCGAAGCCCACCCCGTTGTCGCGGACGAACACCGCCCACTCGCCGGGGCGCCCCTCGGCCCACAGCTCGATCTGGGGCGCCTCGCGCGGGCGGGTGTACTTCAGGGCGTTGTCGAGCAGGTTGCTCAGCACCTGGCGCAGGGTGTCGCGGTCGGCCATCACCCGGGGAAGCGGGCCGATCTGCCACCGCACCCCGCGCCCCGGCCCCTCGCCTTCGAGTTCCCAGCGCACCGCTTCTACCAGTTCGCCCAGCTCCACCGGCCCCAGCCGCAGCGGCTGCCGCGAGGTCCGCGACAGGTCGAGCATCGCGTCGATCAGGGTGTTCATGCGTCCGGCGGCCTCCTCAATCACCTTCAGGTAGCGCTCGCCCCTGGCGTCCGCCCCCGCGCCGAGGTGCTGGCGCAGCAGCTGGTTAAAGCCCATCACGTGCCGCACCGGGGTCCGCAGGTCGTGCGAGACGCTGTAGGTAAAGGCTTCCAGCTCCTCGTTGGCGGCCTCCAGGCTCTGGCGCTGCGCGACCAGGGCCGCCGTGGTCTCGACGCGCTCCAGCGCCAGATTCAGGCTGCTGCGCACGGTGTCCAGCATCGCCCGGTCGGCGCGGGTCCAGCGGTGCTCCCGCGACAGCGCGAACCCCAGCACCCCCCGCTGCCGCCCCCCCACCGACACCGGCAGCGTCGCGGAGGCCCCCGGATACCGCTCGCTGCCGCTGAGCTGGTCGGCGGCGTGGTCGTAGGCGTCCTGAAAGTGGGACTCGCCGCTTTCCCAGGGAATCCGCAGGTTGGCCGTGTCCGCAAAGGGCAGGCTCTGGACCGCCCTTTGCAGTTCGGGGGTGCTGACCTCGCCCACCTGCGAGCGCAGCAGCCAGCGCCCGGCGTCTTCCCCGGGTTCGAAGTACAGCGAGAACCCGGCGGGCAGCAGGCTCAGCACGACCTCCTGTGTCCGGCGGATCAGCCGGTAAGGGTCCGTTTCCAGCGCCAGGTCACGGGTCAGCTCCGCAAAGGCCCCCAGCGCCCGGTTGCGCGCGTCGAGTTCGGCGTTCTGGGCCTGCCACTGCCGCGCCTCCTCGGCCCGTTCCAATGCCAGGTTCAGCCCGCGCCCGACCGCCCGCACCACTGCCCGGTCACGCTCGTTCCAGCGGTGGGTGTGGCGCAGCCCCAGGCCGATGAGGCCGCAGACCTCGCCGTTGACCACCAGCGGCGTGTTGGCGGCGGCCCGGTACGGACCCGAGTGGGGCACCTCCTCCTGCGCGGTGTCCCAGCGGTCGATAAACAGCGGCTCGCGGGTCCGGGCGGCCTCGGCAGGCAGCAGGGTGTCCAGCGGCAGGCCGGCTTGCAGCGTGCCCAGCAGCTCGGGCTGCGCCTCCAGGTCCTCGGTCCAGACCCGCGCGCGCCAGCGGTCACCCTCGCGCTCGAAGTACACCAGGGAACTGCCGTCGCCGAAGCGTGCCCGCAGCACCTCGATGGCCTGGCGGATCAGCGCCCACACCCCGGCCTGGGTGCCCACCGCCTCGGTAAAGGTGACAAGCGCCTCCTGCGCGCGGGCGCCCGCGTCCAGCTGCCGGGTGCCCTCCTGCACCTGCTGCTGGGCGCGCACCCGCTCGGTCGTCTCGATCACCGTGACGAGCACGCCGCCCACCTCGCCCGACTCGTCGCGGACCGGGCTGTAGCAGAGGGTAAAAAAGGCCTCCTCGTCGTGCCCGTGCCGCTGGATGGTCAGGGGCTGGTCGCTGAAGTGGGCGGCCTCGCCGCGCTGCATGACCGCCTCGTACAGCGGGGCATTGAAAGGCCAGACCTCCGGCCAGCACTCGCGGGTGGGCTGCCCCAGCCCGGCGGGGTGCTTGGCGCCCATCAGCAGCCGGTAGGGGTCGTTGTAGACCTGCACGAGGTCCTGGCCCCACAGCAGGGTCATGGCGAAGGGATGCGCCAGCAGCAGGTCGGTCACGGTCCGCAGGCTGCCGGGCCAGCTCTCCCGGGGACCCAGCGGCGTGGCGGCCCAGTCAAAGTCGCGCACCAGCAGGCCCATCTCGCTTGCCGCAGAGGTCGGCCCGTCAGGAAAAGGCGGGAGGTCAGTCGTGTGGGTCATGAGAGATTGCCTCAGCTTAACGCGCCCGCGCGGGGCGACCTGTGGGCGCCTTCCCCTTGCCCTGCGCGCCCGGCACCACCCACCGGGCCTGCGGCCAGCTGTCAGATGTGATGAATGTGTGATATTTCAGTGTCTAAGCTTTTTTGACCTTCTGATCGCCCCGCGCCCCCTGGCGTCCGGGCGCCCGCTGACCCGCCTCCCGCTTCCCCCACCGCTGCTCGCCCGAGGGTTCCCTGCTGCATGCCGAAGCTCGCGCCGCCCCGTTTCCCCCTGGTCGCCGGGCTGGCGGCGCTGGCATTCGTGGGTCAGGTGGGGTGGGTGCTCGGCGGGGGGGAGGCGCGGACCGGGGCTTCCGGGGTCACGGACGGGCTGTATCTCCTGACCGTCTACCTCAGCGCGCTGCTGTGCCTGCTGACCCTGCGCCGCGCGCCTCCCGCCCTGCGCGCCGGACTGCTGCTGCTGGGTGGGGCGCTGGTCTTGCGGAGCGCGGCCGACAGCGTCTGGACGTATCTGGAGCGCTACACCCACACGCCGCCCTTTCCCTCGCTGGCCGACGTGCTGTACCTGCTGGAGTATCCCCTGATCGGTCTGGCCTTTCTGAGGCTCTCGGCGGTGCCCCTGCGCCCGCTCCAGGCCGCCCGGCTGGCACTCGACAGCCTGATCGTGGTGAGCGCGCTGGCGACCCTGCTGTGGTGGACGCTGCTGTTCCCGCTGCTCCAGGCCCCTGGAAGCTCGCCGCTGGCGACGCTGACGAGCCTGGCCTACCCGCTGTTCGACCTCGGGCTGCTGAGCCTGCTGCTGATGGTGGTGCTGCATGCCCAGCGCCCACGGCCGCACCTGGGGCTGTTCATGCTGGGCATCGGGTGCACCGTGCTGGCGGACCTGAGTTTCACGACCCTGGTGCTGGAAAACGCCTACCACAGCGGGCACCCCATCGACTTGCTGTTCACGGGCGGGGCGCTGCTGTGGGGCCTGGGAGCCTGGCAGGCCAGCCGGGCCGGGCGCGAGCCGCCCGCGCGGAGGCCCTGGCCTGCCTGCCTGGCCCCGGCGGTCCGGCAGGGTCTGGCGGCGCTGCCCTTCCTGGCGGTGGTCGGCGCCTGCCTGCTGCTGTTTTTCCTGCCGCACACCGACGACGCCCACGACCGCGGCGTGCTGGTCGGCACCCTGGGCACCGTGCTGCTGCTGCTGGCGCGGCAGGGGGTCGCCCACGCCGACAATCTGCGCCTGACGCGCTCGCTGCGGCGCTTTGCCCGCGAGCTGGAGCAGAGCCGGGCGCAGCTCGCCTATCAGGCCCAGCACGACCCGCTGACCGGGCTGCCCAACCGCAGTCTGTTCGAGGCCCACCTGACCCGCACGCTGCGGGGAGCGGCGCAGGGGGGCGGGCGCTTTGCGGTGCTGTTTATCGACCTCGACGGCTTCAAGGGGGTCAATGACCGCCACGGGCACGCGGCGGGCGACGAGCTGCTCACCCAGGTCGCCGGACGCCTGCGGGCCGCCCTGGAGGAAGGAGACCTGGTGGCCCGCCAGGGCGGCGACGAGTTCCTGGCGCTGCTGCCGCTGCCCGGCGGGCGCGACGCCGTGCAGGCGGGCCGCCGCCTGCTGGACGCCCTGCGCTGGCCTTTTGATCTGCACGGGCAGGCGGTCACGGTGACGGCCGCCATCGGCGTGGGCCTCTACCCGCACGACGCGCGCGAGGCCGGAGAGCTGCGCCGCTGCGCCGACCTCGCCATGTACCGCGCCAAGCAGGCCGGGCGCAGCGAACTGCGCTGCTTTTCGCAGGAGGCCGGGGCCGGGACGGCGGGACCCTCCGCGCGGGAGCTGCGGCTGCGCGGCGCGCTGGAACGCGGGGACCTGACGCTGCGCTACCAGCCGCAGTTTGAGGTGCGGGGCGGGCGGATCATGGCCGCCGAGGCGCTGCTGCGCTGGACCGACGCCGAGCTGGGAGCCGTGCCGCCCGACCAGTTCATTCCGCTGGCCGAGGACAGCGGGCTGATCGTGCCCATCGGCGCGTGGGTGCTGGAAGAAGCCTGCCGTCAGCTTGCGCGCTGGCGGGCGCAGGGCTGGGCGGGGCGCATGGCGGTCAACGTCTCCCCGGTGCAACTCGCGCAGCCGGACCTGGTCGAGCAGGTGCTGGGCACCCTGGCGCGCTGCGGCCTGCGCGGCGAGGACCTGGAACTGGAGATCACCGAGCGCGCCGTGCTGCAAGACGCCCAGCGGGCCTCCGGGGGACTGGCGCGGCTGCGCGCGGCCGGGGTGCGGATCGCGGTGGACGACTTCGGCATGGGGCACGCGGCGCTGCTGTACCTGCTGGCCTTTCCGGTTGACGTCCTCAAGATCGACCGCCGCTTCGTGCAGGGCGCCCTGGACCGCGACCACGAGCGGCAGGTCGTGCAGGCGCTGGTCGCCTTTGCGCGGGCGCTGAACCTCGACATGGTCGCCGAGGGCGTCGAGACCGAGGCCCAGCGCGCGCTGATGGAGGAACTGGGGGTGGGCCTGGTCCAGGGCTACTTGCTGGGCCGCCCGGTGCCCGCGCAGCGGCTGGGCGAGCTGCTCGCCTCCGCGCAGTCCTCGGCGCAGTCCTCCGGCCACCCGGCTGGTCTTCCCCTGGGGCGGCCGACATGAGCCGCCCCGCTGCGCGCCCGCCGACCCTGCCTCCCCCCCCGGCGGCGGGCGCGGCCCCGCTCTTCACGGCCGCTCCCGAAGGGCCGCCGCACCTCCAGGGGCACTTCGGCGCAGGACGTGGCGGAACGGGCAAACGGGCGCGCCGGGGCTTCAGAGCTGCGCCTTGATCCAGGCCTGCACATCCGGATTGCCCATAAAGTTGCTATGGGTCCGCTGATCCACCCCCAGCAGCGGGTCGGGCACCCAGGCGAGGGTCAGGCGCTGCCCAAAGTGAGCGCGCAGCTGCGGACTGCTCCCGGCGTACTTTTCCATGCCGAAGAGGGGCGTCTCCCGCCGCGCTTCTAAGGCATTGCTGATGAGGTACAGCAGGGTGCGGGGATACAGGCCGGAGAGCAGCCAGGGCAACTGGCCGGTCTCATTGCGCTCCTCGGCGTCGACCAGGCCCATCAGGGCGTACCGCGCGTGGGGCAGCGGCGGCGCGGCCAGCACGGCGCCAAGGGTGTTGGCGGGCGCGAGGAAGATGACCGCTCC
Organism: Deinococcus budaensis; assembly: GCF_014201885.1. Classification (NCBI taxonomy): domain Bacteria; kingdom Thermotogati; phylum Deinococcota; class Deinococci; order Deinococcales; family Deinococcaceae; genus Deinococcus; species Deinococcus budaensis. The sequence goes on from NZ_JACHFN010000004.1 coordinate 132,002, forward strand.
GATCCGCTGGCCGAAGGCCGCGCGCCGCTGGCCGGCCCGGATCAGCCCGTCGGCCAGAATGCCGCCGAGGCTGTGCCCCAGCAGCGCCACCCGGATGCCGGAGAGAGGCCCGAGAGCGCTCACCACCAGGTCGCCCGCGCCGCCGGCCTCCAGCATGGCGGCCATCCGCTGTTTCATCCGCGCCCACAGCAGCCGGGGCAGCGGAAACAGCTCCCGGATCACCTGTTCGGTGATGTAGGCGTCCCAGGCGTTCGCGTCCAGCACGGCGGACGGGGTCAGCAGCGTCAGGTGGTCCGGCGCCGGCTGGGGGGCGGCGGCGAACGGTTCCAGACGCCCCACCCACGACGGCGCCCGGCGCCGGGCGCGGCGAGCGGTCAGGCGCCGGGCCTCACTGGCCGCGCGCAGCAGGCCCGCGCGCAGGGCCGCCCGGTTCGGCACATCCTGCGGGCGGCCCAGGGCGGCCCACGCTTCCCGGTGCTGCTCGAACTCCTCTCCCGTGACGCGCTGCAACACGGCGTCAACGGTCTGATCGGGGACGGGGCCGGTGCCGGATTCCCCGAACCTCAGCGGCTGGACGGTGACTGGCCCCCGCAGGGACTGGAGCGTGACCGGCTCTCCTGCGGGAACCAGGGACGGGTTCAGCGCCTCGAAGGCCGCCAGCACACGCCGCACACCCTCACGCAACCAGGCGAAGACGGGGCCGCCGAGCAGCTGGCCGAGGGTGTCCGCCAGGCCTGTCCGGGTCAGAAAGGTCAGCGACCAGTCGTCCGGGAAGGTCGTCGCCACCTGAGCGGCGAAGGTCCTCCCGGCCGCCTCTCCGACCAGCCCACCGTGACAGGCGAGCACCACCCGGGGCACCTCGCCCCCGTCTTGAGCCTGCTGGAGGGCGGCGGCCCAGGCGGCGAAGGGCGCCCGGCTTCGCGGGTCCATCGTTCCGTCGTCCGCAATCACGACCTGAAGGTGCTGCGCCGGCACGTCTGTCATGGGCCTCCTGACGGGGCGCCCGGCGGCGGTCCAGGGAAAACTGGCCAGCCCCCAGACTGGCGCGCGCCTGGACCCCTGAACCATCAAACGCAGGTCGGGGAGCCGAACGGATGAGTGACCGGGCGGGCAGCGGGGGGCTGGCGTCAGCGTTTCCGGGAAAGCCGGCTCGGCGGCCCGGCACCTGACAACGGAGGGTCAGCGTGACCCAGCTTGTTCAGGCGCGACGCGGCCCCGTGGACGGCAGACGGCTCAACCAGATCGGCCGGCCTTGCCCATGACCAGCGCGAAGAGGACCGACCAGCGAGCCGCCACGGCGGCGCTTCAGGCCGAATCCTCGAAAGAACTGGCCCTCTCAAAACTGGCGTTCTGCCCCTGTGCGTGCAGCGGTTCCCAGGCGTCCCGGAGCAAGGTGCCCATGCGGCTCACCTCGACCGCGACGCAGAAGATGAGGGAAGGCGTCAAGCTGCTGCTGCGGCATCCGCCGCGCCTTCGTGTGGTCGGCGCCAGGTCCAGGCAGAGCGCAGGATGGAGGCCAGCAGCAGCACCTCGAGGCCGATGGAGAGGCCGTAGAAGGCGGCCCACTCCCAGGTCGCCCCTGCCGCGTTGAACACCGAGTAGGGGATGAGGAGCGACGCGACGACGAGGTTCGTGGCGCGGTTTACCCGGACGGGCAACGTCATGGAGAGCCACACCATCATGGCCGGGATCGACACGGACACGAGAAAGATGGTCAAGAGCGCCGAGCTGATGTCGAACTTCCAGATGAGGCCAGCCAGGATGCCGTCGACGACGCCGGGCTTGTAGAAATTCAGGATGTCGACGTAGACGTAGAGGAACATGAAGCTGGTCCAGGCGGCGGCGAGCTTGACCCGCACGGGGATCGGCGGGTCCTTGGGGGCGCTGTGGAGGGGGACAGGTCGTGTCATGTTCTGCTCCTTCGTCCGGTAAAGCTCACTCCCTGGGCAGCGACGTGCCGCCCTGCATGAAGTGTGCGTGGCGCCCCACAAGACGCGTTCGGGACACTGACAAGATTTCTCGACACACCCCGGGCGTGGTCCTGACAGGGGTCCCTACACTGGGAGGCGTGAACCGGGGTCAACTCGTGCTGATCGTGGAGGACGAGCCAGATATTGCCGAGGTGCTGGAGGTGTATCTGCGCCGCGAGGGGTTCCGCACCGAGCGGGCCAGCACCGGCCCAGGGGCCGTGCACCTGCACCGCGCGGCCCGGCCGGACCTGGTGCTGCTGGACGTCAATCTGCCCGAGTTCGACGGCTTCGAGGTGCTGCGGCGCATCCGGGAGACGGCGGGGACGCCCGTGATCATGGTCACGGCGTTCGCGGAAGACCTGGACAAACTCCTGGGCCTCAAGATGGGCGCGGACGATTACGTGGTCAAGCCCTTCAGCCCGTTGGAGGTGGTCGCCCGCGTGGGGGCCGTGCTGCGCCGCGCCGGAACGCGGCTTGAGGGGCAACCGCTCCGTTTTGCCCGGCTGGAACTCGACCCGCTGGCCGTGCGGGTGCGGGTGGCCGGTGAGCGCCTCGACGTGACCCTGACCGAGTACCGCCTCCTCGAACACCTGCTGCGGCACCGGGGCCGGGTCTGTTCCCGCGCGGAACTGCTGGACGTGGCCCTGCCTGAATCCGACGCGCTGGAACGGGTGATCGACACCCACCTGTGGAACCTGCGCCGGAAACTAGAGCGGGCAGGTCAACCGGGCCTCATCCAGACCGTGCGCGGCTTGGGCTTCCGACTGGCGGACGAATGAAGCCGCAGCGGGGAACGCCCTGGCAGGCCGTGTGGCGCGGCTGGAACTCCCTGGCCGCCGACCTCTACAAAGCCATGCTGGGGGTGGTGCTGCTGACCTCTCTCACCGTGTTCGTCGTCCTCAGTTACGCCTGGTCGGCATTCATGGATGAGGTGCAGCGCCAGACCAGGGAACTGCTCACCGCCCAATTGCAAGTCTCCCCGGATCGACTCGACCCGCTGCTGGCACAGGCCAGGCGGCTGTCCGAAACCACCCTGAATGTGGATCAAATCCGGGGCCTGTTCGTGTTCGCCCTGGTGCTGCTCTTCACCCTGCTGTCGCTGCTCGTGTGGTGGTCGGCCCGGCGGTTTGCCCGCCCCCTGACCCTCCTGTCTGCCGCCGCGCACCGGCTGACCACCGGAGACTTCACCGCCCGCGCCGCACTCAGCCGCAGTCTGACCCGCCGCACCGACGAAACGGCGAGGCTCCTGAGGGACTTCAACGCCATGGCCGCGTCCCTGGAACGGCTGGAGCGGGAACGGCGCTACGGCGTGGCCGCCATTGCCCACGAACTGCGCACGCCGGTCACCGTGCTGCGCGGGCGACTGGAGGGTCTGCGTGACGGCGTCTTGCCCGCCAGCCCGCAGGAACTGGAGAAACTGATCGGCCACGCCGACCTGCTCTCCAGACTGATCGAAGATCTCCAGCTCCTTTCGCTGGCCGAGGCGGGCGAATTGCGGCTCGAACTTGGCCCGGTGGAACTGCGGGATGTCCTGATCCGTCTGCACGCCGATCACCTGAAGGCAGCCCAGGCACAGGGCGCCCAACTTCTCCTGGACCTCTGCGCCGAACCGGTCCGGGTGATCGGCGACCGGCGCCGGTTGCAGCAGGTCGTCCACAACCTGCTGACCAACGCCCTGCGCCACACGCCTCCGCACGGCACAGTCTGGATCAAGCTTGCGGTGGAAGCGGGGGCCGTCCACATCGAGATTCACAACACCGGCACAGGGTTCACCGCCGAAGCCCTGAACCGGGCCTTCGAACGGTTTTACAGCGGCCCGGACCGGGAACGTGGGCGCGGCGGAAGTGGGCTGGGGCTGGCCATCTCGAAATCCTTGATCGAAGCGCACGGCGGCGAGCTGAGGCTGTTCAACACCGACACGGGAGCGGGGGTGCGGATCACGCTGAACCCACTCGCTGAAGGTGAAGGGCTTCACGGAGCAAGGCCACGATCAGCGCCTTCAACCCGTCGGCCGGGGGGGTGAGGACCAGCACGTCAAAGAGGGCTGCGGTGGCTGTGTGCCTTTAGGTTCAGAGCATCCTGAGGTCTTCAGCGTTGTCGCCGCACTTTCTCAGCCGCCGTCCGGTCGCAGGCCGACGGCCTCAACCTGGGGCTGACCAGGATGGCCGGGGCCTGGCCCGACCCGGGCGTGATTGCCCGGCGCCTGATCTCCCTACGAGGAGAGACCCTCTTGCGCCTCACACTGCCGCGCTTCTAATCCTGCGTTGCTGAAGATCATATGAAGTATTTTGTCACGTTTCAGAACAGATCGGACGGAAGATAAGGTATTCCAGTTCGATTTCTGGCACCTGCATTCTGGTCTCTTTTCATCCCTCCAAGCACTTGGTTTCCACCTGCACTTCACGGATGACCCCGGTGCATTTGGCCCTTGCCATGGCCTTTTCAGGATGGACCTGAGGGTTCTCCTGGGGAGCAGGGCGCGGTGAAGTCTGCGCCGGGGCAGAAAGGAGCGAGAGATGCAGCGCAAGCCGGAAGATCACCGCGATCAGCCGTCAGGCGGACGCGCCGCCGAGCGACTGCGTGAATTTATCGAGGAGCGCTTCCCCGAGGGTCTTCCCGGGACGCTGCCGGGTGGACTGGACCCGCCAACGCCTGATCCGGAGGCGCGGCCCCCCCAGCAGGAGACGCCGCGGGAGGAGTCAACCGGGGAATAGCCCACGTCGCCAGCATGGGCACCTCGGCGCAGGGAGGTTGGTATGCGTGGACCGGCGGACCGCGAGATCGAAGGCCAAGTCACGTCACCGGAGGGGGGAGAGACCGGCCGGGCGCGCCCACCCGGGGGAAAAGCTTTGCTGCGGTTGCTGTCGCTTCTCGAGGAAGCGGGGCTGAATGGCCAGGCAGAGGCCACGCTTCAGCGGGTGCTGTCTCCCGAGGGCCGTGCAGAGTTCCGGGCACGTGCGGCGCGCTTCACCGTGGCGCCACCTGCGGACTTGGGCGCCGGGCCGCCGGGCCACCCCGCCCCCTTCACCGGGGACACTCAGGGCGGGGGCGGTCCCGCCATCGCTGAACGGTACATCGCGGCCGCCCAGCGGCTGGGGCCACCCACCACGGCTGGACCGCAGTGGCGGTGCCTCGGACCGTGGACCATTCCCAACGGTCAGACCTACGGCGCCAGCCGCGTCAACGTTTCGGGCCGGGTATCGGCCATCGCCATCGACCCACGTCGCCCGGACCATCTGTTGTGCGGCTCGGCCCACGGGGGCGTCTGGGAGAGCCTGAATCGCGGCGCAAGCTGGGCACCCCGCACCGATTACGCCGCCACGTTGACGGTGGGCGCCCTGGCCTTCAATCCCAGTGATCCCCGAACGGTGTATTGCGGAACCGGCGAGGGCAATTGGTGGTCATACCTGGGGGCGGGCCTCCTGCGCTCGACCGACGGCGGCACGACCTGGGCCACCCTGTGCGGCGCGCCCTTTACCGGGCAGGGCTTCTACGACCTGAGGGTGGATCACGCGGATGGACAGCGTCTGCTGGCCGCCACCACGGAAGGCCTGTACACCTCGAATGATGGTGGCGTGACCTGGACCCAGCGGCGCAGCGGCGCCCACTGGTCGGTCACGCTCGCGCCCCCGGGCGCCGCGGCCGAGCTGCTGGTGGGTGCGGCGGACGGCGTGTACCGCTCGGTGGACGGCGGCGTGAACTGGGCGGCCGACGCCCTTCCCGGTGCCCCCGCCTCCTGGAACCGCCTCGCCGTCGCCATCGCTCCTTCCAATCCAGAGGTGGCTTACGTCTGGGGGGCGAGCGGGGCCGCGTCCTATCTGTACCGCCGTGCTGCCGGAAGTTGGACGCAGGTCGCCTCGCCGCCAGGCGTGAACACCGGCCAGGCCTGGTACGACTGGTTTCTGGCCGTCTCTCCCGACCGCGACACGCAGGTCTATTGCGGCGCCATCGAGGTCCACCGGGGGGACCTGTCCGGCACGACCTGGACCTGGGTCAACCTGACCAATAAGGGGACCAGCGGCGATTCCATTCACCCGGACCAGCACGCCATCGCCTTTGAACCGGGGCGGCCGGACTGCCTCTACGTGGGGAATGACGGCGGACTCTTCCGGAGCGACAACCGGGGCCTGAACTGGCAGCACTGCAACAACGGCCTCATCATCTCGGAGTTCGAGTATCTGGCGCAGGACTACGGCTCCTCCCGCTGGTTGATCGGCGGGACCCAGGACAATGGCACCCAGCGCTGGAGCGGGGCGGCGGCCTGGGAACACGTCGCCGACGGCGATGGCGGCGACTGCGGGGTCAACCGCAACGATCCGCGCCGGGTCTTTCACACGTACTTCGGGATGAGTCCCGAGCGGTCAGAAAGTCGCGGCGACTGGGGATCCTGGGCGGGCATCGCGCCGCCGGTGCCTCCAGGGGAGGGCAGCGCGTTTTACCCACCCTTCGAGTGCAGCGCCACCACCGGAGACACGGTCGCCATGGGGGGAGACGCCCTCTACATCGCCCGCAACGGCGGCGCCTGGACCCGGCTGGTCTTCCCGAGTGCCGCCCGCTCGAGCGCGCTGGCCATCCCCGACGCGGACTCGGTCTACGTGGGCACCACCGATGGCCGCCTGTACCGCAGCACCTGGAGCGGGACGGCCTGGTCGGGTCTGGTGGCCCTCACCCCACCGCGGACAGGCGCTTTCCTGAGCGACATCTTCGTTCAGCCGTCCAACACCCGCCGGATGTGGGTCACGTCCCGCCGGGTGGGCGGCGGCCGGGTCTTTCGCTCGGACGACGGCGGGAGCACCTGGACCGACTGCACGGCGGGGCTGCCCACGCTGCCGATCAATGCCGTGGAGGTCGATGACCGCGACCCGCAGCGAATCTGGGTGGCCGCTGATCTGGGGGTGTACCAGTCGCTGGACGGGGGAGCCTCGTGGACCTCCTTTTCCAATGGCCTGCCCAACATGTTCGTCGGGGACCTGCTCTTTCAGCCGCATGCCCGGGTGTTGAGGGTAGGGACGCGCAACCGGGGCGTGTGGGAGATTCCAGTGGACGGCTGGATGACCCGCCCGCAGTGCGGGGTGCAGTGGAGCGGCAACCTGGGTCCCAACGCCGAGGGGCGCTGGTTCACGCACAGCTGGCCCGCCACCTGGCATGTGGTCTGGACGGTGATGCCCACCACGCCGCGTCCCGGCGCGCCGCAGGTGAGCTGGACCGTGAGGGTGGAGCGGGCGGACGCCGAACGGGTGACCTACTGGATGACCGTCAAGAACCTGACGCCGCAGGCCCTGACCTTCGAGGGTCGGTACTGCATTCTCAGCCGTTACTGAAGGGAGGCCGCTGATGTGGACAGGCGTGCAGTTTTCGGGAACCGTCGGCGCCAACACCACCCAACGGTGGTTCACGCACAGCTGGCCGGTCGGCTGGCACGTGGTGTGGTACATGATGCCCACGTCCCCTCAAGCGGGAGCGCCGCAACTGGACTGGGACGTCACCGTGGAGCGCGCGAGCGCCGACAAATGTACGTACTGGATCACGGTCAAGAACCTGACCGCGAACCCCGTCACCTTCGAAGGGCGCTACGCCGTCCTGAGCTGAACGGCAAAAAGGAGCTGCACCATGCCCCACAGTGACATCCGCGTCAGCATCGAGATCAGGGGTGGGGACACCCAGGTCACGCCTCCGCTTGAGGAGCGTTCGCCGCAAGGCGAGGGGCGCCCCGACCTCCAGCAGCCAGCGGACACCTCCCCGGGTGACCGGGCGGGCGCCCGCGATGGCGGCCCTGCCCCCGCACCGCCCGGCGCCCAGGGCACCAGCCCTGTGGGGGCGGCGCCGGAGGGTGCCCCACAGCCCTTCACCGCTGAGAGCGACCGGGTGGAAGCGGCCAGGAGCGCCGGAGCCGCACCTGACACCACGCTGGCGCCCCCTGCTCTTGAGCGGGACCGGGGAGGCGGTCAGTGATGCCGGGCGAGCTTTTGCCTGTCCTGAGCGGCCTGCTGCTTGGTCTGGTCCTCAGCGTGTGTCCGCCCGCGCGGCGCCGCCCGGTGGGGACTCTTCTGGCCGTGGCACTCGGCCTCTATGCCACCGTTGTGAGCGGAGAATTCCGGCTGAGCTGGGCTTTTGTCCTGGTTGACGTTCCTCTGGTCGCCGTCTCGTCCCTCGTGGCCTTCTGGCTGACGCAGCGCGTGCTGATCAGGAGGCGCCCCAGGTGAAGCGGACCTCCCGAATACAGGAGCGTTTTTCCTGACCACGGTCTACGAGCCTCTCCTGACCGCTCTGGAGTGCGCGGGGGTTGCGGCAAACTGCCCGCTTCGAGGAAGCGCCGCCGGAGGAGCGGAGGTCACCTGAAGTTCGGGCCGCTGGCTGCCCAGTCTCTTGCCACCTTCTCCTCGTGCGCCTGACCGCGCCCCTCCCGCGGCTCGTGGGCCGCCCGTGGCAGGTGCTGTCGCCGGGCTTCCTGATGGGCCTGGGCTTCGGCACGGCCCCGGAGATCGCCCTGCTGGCGCTGGCCGGGCGCGCCGTCCAGCGGGGCCAGACCGCGAGCCACCTGCCAGCCGCGGGAGGAGCAGCACGGCGATCAGGACCCTGTTGGCGGGGAATCTCCTGGGAAGTGGGGGCCGTGGGGTCAGCCGAGAAACTCGCGGTACCAGTGGGCGCTGTCTTTGAGCACACGCTCCTGCGTCCCGTAGTCCACGTACACCAGCCCGAAACGCTTCTCGTAGCCGTAGGCCCATTCGAAGTTGTCCATCAGGGACCACGCGAAGTAGCCGCGCACGTCCACGCCCGCCTCCACAGCCTGGCGCAGGGCCTCCAGGTGGGTCTGGAGGTACTGCACCCGCCCGGCGTCATGTACCCGGCCGTCCTGAAGCCGGTCCGCGAAGGCCGCGCCGTTCTCGGTGATGACGACCGGCGGCAGGTTCGGGTAGTCCGCCTTCAGCCGGGTCAGCAGCTCGGTCAGGCCCTGGGGGTAGATTTCCCAGCCCATGTCGGTGACGGGCGCGCCCGTAGGCACGCCGCCCCCGGGCGCGCCCAGCACGCCGCGCGTGTAGTAGTTGACCCCCAGAAAGTCCAGCGGCGCCGCGATGGGGGCGAGGTCACCCCCCTGCACTTCCGGCACGTCCGCCCCGCAGGCTTCCCACACGTCGGCCGGGTACTCGCCGCGCAGCAGGGGACCCAGAAACCAGCGGTTGAGCCGTCCGTCGGCCAGCCGCGCGGCGGCCACGTCCTCCGGGCGGTCGCTGGCGGGCATCTGCGGCCCCAGGTTCAGGACGATGCCCGCCCCGGCGCCCGGCGCGTGACGGCGGATTTCGGGCAGGGCCAGCCCATGCCCCAGCAGCAGCCCGTGCGCGGCGGCCAGGGCCAGACGGCGGTCTCTCAGGCCGGGCGCGTGTTCCCCGATCTCGTAGGAGAGGATGGAGGAGCACCACGGTTCGTTCAGCGTGGCGTAGCTCTTCACCCGGTCGCCCAGCCGCTCCGCGACGGCGGCGCTGTACTCGGCGAAGCGGTGCGCCGTGTCGCGGTTCGCCCACCCGCCCGCGTCCTGAAGCGGCTGCGGCAGGTCCCAGTGGTACAAGGTGACGTGCGGCTCGACACCCCGCGCGAGCAGACCGTCGGTGAGCCGCTCGTAGAAGTCCAGCCCGGCGGCGTTGATGGGGCCACTCCCGCCCGGCTGCACGCGCGGCCAGGCGACCGAGAAGCGGTAGGCGTCCACCCCCAGCGCGGCGATCAGGTCGAGGTCCGCCTCCCAGCGGTGGTAGTGGTCGCAGGCCACGTCGCCGTTGCTGCGGTCGCGGATGCGCCCCGGCTCGCGGCAGAAGGTGTCCCAGATGGAGGGTCCCCGGCCATCCTCGGCGGCGGCCCCCTCGATCTGGTAGGAGGACGTGGCGACGCCGAAGGTGAAGCCCGCCGGGAAGTCGGCGCGGCGCAGGGTGCCGGGGGCAGGCCAGGTCTGGGCAGCTCGGGTCTGGGTGATGCGGGTCTGGGTCATGGGAACCTCGGGGGCAGACGGCGCCCCGGTCGCCACGGCGCGGGGCCGGGGCGAGCGTGAAGGACGGGGGTGTGGGGAAAGGGAAGCTCAGCCCTTGGTCGAACCGGCGGTCAACCCCTCGATGAGTTGGCGCGAGGCCAGGGCGAAGAGGATCAGCAGCGGCACGACCGTCAGCGCCACGCCGCACATCAGCGCGCCCCAGTCGGTGTTGGCGACGCTTTGCAGGGTCCGCAGGGCCAGGGGCGCGGTGTACGTCTCGGCCGAACGGAAGATGATCAGCGGTCCCAGGAAGCCGTTCCACGACTGCACGAACGTGACCAGGCCCAGGGTCGCCATCGCGGGACCCGTCAGCGGCACGATCACCCGGCGGAAGATGCCGAACTCGGTCGCGCCGTCGATGCGGGCGGCCTCCACCAGCTCGCGCGGGATGGAGGAGCCGATGTACTGCCGCATCAGGAAGATGCCGAAGGCGCTCGCCATCCCCGGCACCCACAGGGCGCGCGGCTGGTCGATCCAGCCCAGCGCCTGCATGATCAGCGCGAAGGGCACGATGTTCAGCGTCGAGGGGATCAAGAGGGTCGCCAGCACCAGCCCGAACAGCACCTCGCGGCCCTTGAAGCTGTACATCGCAAAGGCGTACCCGGCCAGCGTGCAGAAAAACAGGGTGGTCACGGTGGTCAGCACCGCCAGGTACAGGCTGTTCCACAGGCTGCGCCAGAACGGGAGGCGCTCCAGCAGGCTGGCGTAGTTCTCGCCCAGGTTGCTGCCGAACCACAGCGGCGGCGGCAACTGAAAGATGTCCGAGCGGGTGTGGGTCGCGAACACGAACATGAAGTAGAAGGGCGCGACCGTCAGGAATGCCCCCAAGGCGATCAGGAGGTAAGCGCCCAGCCGGGGCAGGGCCGGGGAGGGCCGCCGGGGCGGGCGGCGCCCGGGGGCGGGCAGCTCGGTCACGTTCGCGGTCGTCATCTCAGTCCCTCCCCGCCAGGCCGCTGCGCCCGAAGAGGCGGTTGTTCACCAGCGTCAGCCCGCCGATCACCAGAAAGAGCAGCCAGGACATCGCCGCCGCCACCCCGGCGTCCGAGTAGTTCGCGTAGGTGCGGTACATGTACATGATGGTCGTCAGGCCCGCCTGACCCGCGCCGCCGGTGCCGTTGGTCAGGATGAACGGCTCCTCGAACAGTTGCAGGCCGCCGATCAGGCTCAGCGTCACCGCGACGAACATGATCGGGCGCAGCAGCGGCAGGGTGATAAAGCGGAACTGCTGCCAGCCGGTCGCGCCGTCCACGCTGGCGGCCTCGTACAGTTCGCGCGGGATCGACTGGATGCCCGACAGATACAGCAGCATGTTCCAGCCCACGTACCGCCAGATCACCACCAGGGCGATCGCCGGTTGCACGTACTCCTTCTGGCCCAGCCAGTTGATCTTCTCGGCCGGAAAGAGGCCGCCGATCAAGGGCAGGCCGCTCAGGGCGTTCAGCGCCGCGTTGATGACCCCGTACTGCCACGAGAACAGCGTGAAAAAGATCACCGAGATCGCCACGATGGACGTGATGTAGGGCAGAAAGTACACGGCGGTCACGAGGTGCTGCATCCGCCGCAGCACGCCCGCCGCCGCGAACGCCAGCGGAATCGCCAAGAGATGCTGCGGGAGGCCGGAGAGGAGCGCCAGCACGGCGGTGTTTTTCAGCGACTGCCAGAAGGTGGGGTCGGTGAGGTTGTCGGTGTAGTTGCGCAGCCCCACGAATTCCATCTCGCCCAGGCCGGTGCCCGGCTGCCACGCCTGAAAAGAGAGGTAGGCGTTGAACAGGATCGGAAACAGCCCGAACACCAGAAACAGCAGAAAAAAGGGGCTGATGAAGATGTAGGGTGCGTAGCGGCGCTGGAACTCGGTCCAGCCACCACGCCTGCGGGCCGGGGACACGCGCGGACTCGTCAGCATCCTGGAACCTCAAGGCGGGAAGCCGGGCGCGCGGCATGGATCGCTCTGCCGCGCGCCCGGCGAGGTGCGGGGCGATTCAGCGGGCGCGGCGGGTGATCAGCGTCTGCGCTTCGGCCAGGGCCGTGCGGATGTCCTTGGAGCCGTCGAGCACCGTGTTGAGCGCGTCGTTGACGATCTGCTCGGCCACCGGGTCAAGCCGGTTCACGTCGATAGGCTGAATCCTGGCGGCGGCGTCGCGCCACAGCACGCGGGCCTTCTGGCCGCCCAGGTAGGGCACGCCCTGGGTAAAGACCGCGTCGCTGGAGGCCGCCTTCAGCGCCGGAAACGCCCCGGTGGTCTTGAACGCCAGCACCTGCTGGGCGCGGTTGGTGGTGAGGTACTGGATCAAGGCCCAGGCCTCGGCTTTGTTCTGGCTCTGCTGCGGAATCGCGTAAAAGGACCCGCCCCAGCTCGCGTAGGTGCCCCCGGGCAGGTTCTGCGCGCCCCACTTGCCGCTGAAGTCCTTCGCCAGCCAGTTTTGCATGTGGCCGACCAGCCACGCGCCGGAAAACTCGGTGGCGAGGTTGCCCTTCTGAAAGGCGGTCGTCCACTCGGGCGAGAAGGCGCCGCCCGCGCGGGCGTCCAGCCCCGCGTCGCGGATCTGCTTGGCGATGGTAAAGGCGCGGACGAACCGGGGATTGGCCGGGCTGACCAGCACCTTGCCCGCCTTGTCGAAAAAGAGGCCCTCGCCCGATTTCAGGCCGGTGCGCAGGATGATCTGCGCGGCCTGCCCCGCGTCCGGAATCAGGAAGCTGCCGGGGTTGGCGGCCACGACCTTCCTGCCTGCCGCGATGTAGCTTTCCCAGCTGCGGTTCAGCTCGGCGGGCTTCACGCCGGCCTTGCTCAGCATGTCGCTGCGGTAGAACATCGACCCCGGCCCGATGTCGGTGGGCATGGCGACCATGCGGCCGTCGGGGGCGGTGGCCTGGGGATAGGTGTACGCCACGAACTGCGAGCGGTACTGCCCGGCGTTGTAGGGCGCCGCCCGGAGGTCCACCAGCCCGTTGCCCTCGGCGAAGCGCCCGATGTACCCGAAGTCCACGGCGATCACGTCGCCCGCCCCCCGGCCGGTGGACAGCGCCGTGGTCATCGCCGTGTGGTGGTCCGCGTAGGCCAGCGAGTTCACCCTCACGGTGACGTTCGGGTACAGCTTCTTGAACCCCGGCAGCGCTGCTTTGATAACGCTGTCAAGATCAGGGAACGCCGAGACGGTGATGGTCTTGCCCTGGGCGGCGGCCATTCCCAGGGTCGAGGCGCTCAGGGCGAGGGTCAAGGCAAGGATCGGACGCATGGGTGAACCTCCTGAGGGCGGAAAAACCGCGAACTGGCCGCAGAACGACGCTCCCTTGCGCGGGGGAGGGGCCGCCGACCTCCAACCGGCGAGGCCACGAGACAAATAGGTTCTGCTTGACGCCACTTTAAACTGTTTTGAAAGCGTATGTCAAGAATACCTGAGGGGGCAGGCGCCGCGAGGCCGGGGTGACCCTGCGCTGGGGTGCAGGCCCGCCGGGGGAACGCCGCCCGGCCCTCTGCCCTGTGGATGAACCGCCGCCCGCCCGATCCGGCTCAGGGAAAGCGGCGGGTGGCGACGGACTCGCGCAGGTGCAGTTTCAGTTGCGGCTCGAAAGGCTCGATCGGTTGCCCGGTGAGCTGCGCCACCACGAAGCGCGCGAGCCAGTGCCCCATCTCGGCCATCGGTTGCCGGACGGAGGTCAGGGGGGGCGTGGTGTAGGCCGAGCCGGGCAGGTCGTCGAAGCCCACCAGCGACATGTCCTCGGGGACACGCAGGCCCATCCGGTAGAGCGCCAGCCGGGCGCCGTACGCCATCTGGTCGTTCGCGCTGAAGATCGCCGTCATGTCCGGATGCCCCGCGACAAGCTGCTGGGTGCCGATCAGCCCGGACGGCTCGTGGAAGTCGCCCTGCGCGACCAGGCTGGGCAAGAAAGGCAGCTTCCGTTCCTCCAGCGCCTGGCGGTAGCCTGCCAGACGGTCACGCGCGTCCACATGCTCCTGCGGTCCCGAAATATGCCCGATGCGGCGGTGGCCCCGGTCCAGCAGATAGTTCACGAGGTCGTAGGCCGCCCGCTGGTTGTCGAGCGCGAGGCTGGTGCTGGTCGGCGAGGCGAACTCCACCCGGCGGCCCAGCACCGCGATGGGCAGCCCACCCGCCAGTTCCCGCAGCTCGTCTTCGGGAAGCTGCCCGCCCAGGACGATCAGCGCCTCGACCCGGCGGCTCAGCAGCAGCTCGACGGCGTGCTCCTCATCGTCGGTGCGCCAGTGGCCACTGATGATCATGGGCGAATAGCCGCTGCCCATCAGGCCGCTCTCGATGCCGCTCAGCGCGTCCCCGTAAAACGGACTGGCGATGTCCTGGGTGAGCACCCCGACGCTGCCCGACGCGCCCGTCACCAGGCCACGCGCAAAGGCGTTCGGTTTGTAGCCCAGTTTCTCGATGGCAGCCTTGACCCGGGCGGCCTTGGCCGCCTTGACCTGGGCGGTGCCGTTGAGGATGCGGGAGACGGTGCTGGCCGAAACCCCAGCCTCCCTGGCGACCTCGGCCAGCGTCACCGCCTGACGTGGGAGAACAACGTGGGACATAGCGGTCAGTCTAGCTGAGAGCGCTTGCAAAAAGGCGGCGGCGTGCCTACGTGGACGACATGGAAGGCTCGGTGCCGCCTCAAGCCCGGCGTCGGGCGTATTCAAATTGTCGCCGCCCCGCAGCGGGAAAAGAGACGTGAAGGGAAGAAGCACGGCGCGAGCCATCCAGCTTCCTGTGAGGGGCATTGCGCGCCGAGCGGGGCTTGCACCAACAGTGACGCTTCACCGCCTGCCCGCCGACGTGGCGCCGGTCCTCTCCAGGCTCCTCCGGAGAATGCCTTCACGTCCCTGGGGCCAGCCTGCTCTATCGAATACGGCACGGTCCAGCCCAATCCGGTTGACGGCGGGAACTTCATCCAGGTCGACCCGGCGGGGGATGACAGGTTGACGTTCGTCCAGCGAACTCTCACTTTTCAGACAGGATTGGCGCTCAGGATGGCCGGGCCTCCTCGTCAGCCTGTCACTCCGCCCAACTCTTTTCCGTCTTCTCGAGAAGGAGCAGGAACGATGGCGCGAACCCGTCCATTTCGTTGTCCGGCGACCGGTTGTGGCCTCAAGCAAGCGGAAGACAGGTTCGCTACCGTCTCTGCCCAGCGCAGGGGTGGTCTGCTCGGCACGGACCGCGCCGCCCTTCCCGGCGCCCTGACCCGGGGGCTGACCGGAGAGCTGACCGGGCACCTGCGAGCTGGGCGGCCGGGCCGGGAAGGGCGCGCTCCGGCCCCCCGCTCCCCGCGCGGCGGCGAGGGGGGTACTGCGGGGCCGCAGTTCACCGAGCAGGCACCGGACGCCTCACCCACGACCTTGCAGGAGGCATGATGACGGACCCCTTGACCCCCGCTGGGACCCCCGCTGGCGGCTTACTGCTTCCCCAGCAAAACCAGCACCGCAACCTGCTGGATCTCTCCGGCCTGTGGCACTTCCAGCTCGACCCGGGGGAGGAAGGCGAGGCGCAGGGCTGGTCCACGGCGCTCCCCGCCCCGCGCCCCATCCCGGTGCCGTGCAGTTGGAACGACCTGTACGACGACGCCCGCGACTACCTCGGCCCCGCCTGGTACGCCAAAGACTTCTGGGTGCCCCCCGGCTGGCAGGGGCAGCGTGTCTTCCTGCGGGTCGGGTCCGCCAATTACGCGGCGCGGGTGTGGGTGGGCGGCGCCCTGGTCACCGAGCATCTGGGCGGGCACCTGCCCTTTGTGGTCGAAATTACCCAGGAGTTGACGTGGGACCGCCCGAATACCGTCGCCATCCGGGTCGAAAACCTGCAACTGCCTGGGCGGGTGCCGCCGGGACCCGGGCCGAGCGGCGGCGGGGTGGCCGGGGTGCTGGGCGGCTACCCGGCGACGACCTACGACTTTTTCCCGTACGCGGGACTGCACCGTGCGGTCGTTCTCTACTCGACTCCAGCCGGATACATCGACGACGTGACCGCCCGGACGAGCATCGAGGGAACCGACGGGGTGGTGCATGTCCGGGTCAAGTCGGTCTGGCACGGCGCGGGCCAGGGCCAGGGCAAGCTTCGGCTGGCCGATCTGGAGGCCGACCTCAGCTTCCAGAACGGTGAGGCGGCAGCGACGTTGCGCGTTCCCGCCGCGCGGCTGTGGAGTCCACAGGACCCGCACCTGTACCCGCTGACGGTCACGCTCGAGGAGGACGGGCGCGTCACCGACGCCTACACGCTCGACATCGGCCTCCGCACGGTGGAGGTGCGGGGCGATCAGCTTCTCCTCAACGGCGAGCCGGTCTTTCTCAAGGGCTTCGGCAAGCACGAGGACTTTCCGCTGTCGGGACGTGCGCTGAACCTCCCCATGTGGATCCGGGACTACGCGTTGCTGCGCTGGGTCGGAGCCAACTCCTACCGCACCACGCACTACCCCTACGCGGAGGAGGCGATGCTTCTGGCCGACCGCCTCGGCGTGCTCGTCATCAACGAGATTCCCGCCGTCGGACTGAACTTCGAAGACCCGCAGGAGCTGACCGACGCCCGCCTGGCGCAGTGTCTTCAGCAACTGCGGGAGCTGATCGCCCGCGATAAGAACCACCCCAGCACGGTCTTGTGGTGTGTGGCGAACGAACCCATGGGCGGCCCCCTGCTCGGCACCGGGGACCCTGTGCCCGCCGCCGTCGAGTCCGGCCTGGCCTTTTTCCGTGAGCTGTACGGCGAGGCCCGGCGGCTGGACCCCACCCGGCCTGTCACGCTGGTGGGCGTGCAGGGCGGGCCGCTGGAGTGGCACGGGCTGTTCGACGTGGTGGCGATCAACCGCTACTACGGCTGGTACACGCACGGCGGGCGGCTAGAAGAGGGGGCGCGGGCCTTTGCGCGCGAGCTGGACGAACTGCACGCCATGTTCGGCAAACCGCTGATGGTCACCGAGTTTGGCACCGACACCCTGCCCGGCGTCCACGCCACCCCCCCCGAGATGTGGACCGAGGAGTACCAGAGCGAATTCCTGCGGGGCTTTCTGGACGCCGCCGCCGAGCGGCCCTTCGTGGCGGGGATGCAGGTGTGGAACTTCGCCGACTTCAAGACCGGACAGGGCACCAGCCGGGCCGCCGGGATGAACTTCAAGGGGGTCTTCACCCGCGACCGCCGCCCCAAACTGGCCGCCCATATGCTGCGGGAGCGCTGGGGCGGGAAGGGCGACGGCTAAGGCGCCAGCAGCCAGACGTGAGACGGAGGCGGCCCGACCGGGCACCCTCAGCTGCGCGGCGCGGGCGCCTGAAGCGTGACGCCCCGGGCGGTGCAGCGGGGGGGGCACCGGGCACCCACCAGGGCCGTCCGGCGCGCGGGGTCGGCGTCACCCAGGGCGGCGGCCGCCTCCAGCAGGTCGGCGCCCTTCCAGGAGCGGCCCCGCGCCCCGGCCTACTATCGCCCGCAAAGCGGCGTTTCTCCCCAGGCCCCCCGCCCGCCGGTCCTGCACGGCCCTGCGCCACGCGCGCCGGACGTTTCCCAGGTCCGGCGTCCAGCGCCGCCTTCTGCTTGCGTCCCTCCAGGGCGCCCTGCCCTTCTCCTCCCCGCCGACCCCCGATAATGCTTCTGTAATGGTCCACGCCGAGTCTGGGCCTCAGGAGGAAGACATGCTTGTCAAAGACGCCATGCATCCGCGCGCCGTGACTGCCAACCCCCACGAGTCGGTGGTGGACGCCGCCGTGAAGATGCAGATGCTGAATGTCAAACGCCTGCCGGTGCTGCACGACGGCCAACTGGTGGGCCTGCTCACCGACGGCGAGGTGCGGCGCAAGCTGCCCGCGCTGCACGAGGGGCTGACCCCCTGGGAGTTTGCCGTGCGGGCCGGAAGCGTGCGGGTGCGCGACGCGATGCTGCACCCGGTCCTGACGGCGGCCCCGGGCGAGCCGCTCGCGCAGGCCATCCGCGTGATGCTGGCCCGGCGGGTGGGCGGCTTGCCGGTGGTGGGCGAGGAAGACGGCCAGCTGCTGGGCATGCTGACCCTGACCGACGTGCTGCGCGCCGTGGCCCGCGAGCCGCGCCTGAGCTGGGGCACCGTGCGCCAGCACATGACCGAGACCACAGTCAGCACCCCCGCAGAGGCGCCCGCCAGCGAGGCCGCCGCCAAGCTGCGCGTCAGCGGCCTGAAGGTGCTCCCGGTGCTGGAGGGTGACCGCCTGGTGGGCGTGCTGCACGAGCGCGACCTCGCCGAGCGTGTGGAGCGCGCCAAGGCGGGCCACGGCGATACCCTGCTGGGCGACCAGTTCTTTTTGGAGGGCCAGGCGGCCCGCGACCTGATGCGCCTGCCGGGGGGCTATGTGCTGGACCACGCGCCCCTCCACAGCGCCGTGACCCGGATGCTCGAAGCCGATGTCCACGGCCTGCCAGTGATCAGCGAGGGCGGGCGGCTGCTGGGCGTGGTGACCATCAGCGACGTGCTGCGCGGCCTGCTGGGCGAGCACGGCGAGCACGAGCCGGACCACGCCTGACCCGTTTGCCCCGGCGCCACTCGGCTGGGGCGGGCAAGCTGGGGGCGGGGTCACGCCTTGGCCGTGGCCCGCCCACTTTCCTCCCGTAATGCCCCCGTAACAGGGGCGGCGCACGCTGAAGCATGACTGCGATCCCTCCGGCCGCCACAGCGCCGCGCCCCGGCGAGGGGCCAGCGGGCCAGCCTGCCGCGCTGCGGCCTTCCCTGAGCGTGCGGACCTTCGGTCACCCGGGGGCCGAGGTGGGGGGCCGCCCGGTGCAGTGGCACGCGGCGAGCGCGCAAGACCTCTTCTTCTACCTGCTGTCCTTTCCCGAGGGCCGCACCCGCAGCGAGATTTTGGAGAACCTGTGGGGGCTGGAGGCCGGTCCGGCCAGCAGCAACCGCTTCCGGGTGACCGTTCACCGGGTGCGGACGGCGCTGGGCTTCCCGGGCGCCCTGACCGAGAAGTACGGCCGCTACCACCTCGCGCCCGCCGTCATCCGCGCCTCGGACGTGGGGGAGCTGTACCGGGCGCTGCACCTGGCCGAACACGCCGCCACGCCGCCCGAACGTCTCCAGGCTTACCGCCGGGTGCTGGAGGTCTACCGCGGCGAGTATCTGCCGCAGGTCCGCGCCGAGTGGGTGCGCGAGGCGCGGGAAGAACACCGCGCCGCCTATGTCCACGCCTGCCTGGAAATCTCGGCCCTGCACTGCGAGGCGGCCGAGTGCGCCGCCGCCGTGACCGACCTCGCGCGGGCGCTGCGGGCCGACCCCTATCTGGGCGAGAACCACCACCAGCGGCTGATGACCTGCCTGTCGGTCGTGGGAGGACCCTACGCCGCCACCGAGCACTACCGCCGCTTTCTGCGCTTCCTGCGCGACGACCTGGGCGACACCCCCATGCCCGAGACGGTGGCGCTGGCCGGGCGCATCAAGGCGGGCGAGCACATCTGCACCCGCGCCCAGGGCGTCCCCGGAGCGCACCCCCACCCCTGCCCGCTGCTGGCCGAGGGCCGCTGTCCCGCTGGCCTGCGCGACCTGTTGCAGCTGAACTGACGGCGCCAGCAGAGGGATACGGCCCCGTCATGCCTGGCAGGAACGCTCCGAACCCGAGGAGGGAACAGCAATGAACACCCCGGTCAAGCAGGTCATGGCCCACCCACCCGTCACCGCTCACCCCGACACGACCGTGCCCGAGGCGGTGCAGCTGCTCAAGGCCCGGGGCATCCGGCGCCTGCCGCTGGTCGAGGACGGCCGCTTGGTCGGCATGGTCACCGACCGCGACCTCAAAGAAGCGATGCCCTCGCAGGCCACCACCCTCAGCATCTGGGAGATCACGGCCCTGCTGGCCCGGATGCCGCTGCGCCAGATCATGACCACCTCGGTGCTGACCGTCTCCGAGGACGCGCCCCTTCAGGACGCCGCCTACACCATGCTCAACCACAAGATCGGCGGCCTGCCGGTCGTCAACGGGGCGCACGAGGTGGTCGGCATCGTGACCGTCACCGACGTGCTGCGCGAGTACGTCGGCTCCCCCGTCCCCGGCTGAGCGCCAGGCCCGCCTTTCCGGGCGGGCGGCTGCTGTTACAGGACTGAAAGAGTGGGGCCGCTACCCTGCGGCCATGTCTCCCCACGCCCCGGCGCCCCGGCTCTCCGACCTCGACCCCGCGCAGGACTCGCGGACCTCGGCGGCCCAGTCGGTCCTGACGCTGACCCGGGTGGCGCTGGCGTCCCCGGACCTTGCTGCGGGCATCACGCCGACGCTGGAGCATCTGGTGGGCCAGACGGCGGCGGTGGGATCGGCCTATTTCCAGGCCGGGGGCGACGAGGTCCTGGCCTACCAGGTGCGGGCCGCCTGGGGGGACCTGCCGCAGACGCCCGGCATGCAGGCCATCGCCGCCCACGGTCTGCCCGCCGAGACACCGCTGATGCGGGCGCTGGAGCGCAGCGCCGCCCCGCTGTTTTTCGACGACACGCGGGCGCACCCCGAGACGGCGGGGTTTCCGGACCTGGGGGTCGTCAGTCTGGCCGCCGCGCCGGTGCGCAGCGCGGGCGGGGACCTGCTGGGCGCCTTTTTGATGCACACCTTCGAGGCCCACGTCTGGCAGGCCGAGGAAGCCGCGCTGTTCAGCATGGTCTCAGGCACCATCGCCGCGCTGGCCGGGCGCCTGGCCGCCGAGGAAGAGGCGCTTCAGGCGCGCGAGGCCGCGCTGCGGGCGCTGGGTCTGGCCCTCGAGGCGCGCGACGGCGAGACGCAGGGCCACACCGACCGCGTCACCCGCCTCGCCATGCGCTTGGCCGACGAGCTGGACTTCCCGCCCGCCCGCAAGCAGGCCCTGCGCTGGGGGGCCTACCTGCACGACATCGGCAAGATCGCCATTCCCGACGCCGTGCTGCTCAAGCCGGGCAAGCTCAGCGCCGAGGAGTGGGACACCATGCGCGCCCACGTCCAGGAGGGACGGCGCTTTGCCGGGGCGCTGCGCTTTTTGCCCCCCGCCGCGCTGCGGGTCATCGAGGACCACCACGAGCGCTGGAACGGCGCGGGGTATCCGGCCGCCAAATCGGGCGACGAGATCAGCCTCGAAGGCCGCCTCTTTGCCCTGTGTGACGTGTACGACGCCCTGACCAGCCCGCGCCCCTACAAGGCCGCCTGGACCCCGCAGGCTGCCCGCGCCGAATTGCGCGCCCAGGCGGGCCAGCATTTCGACCCTGAGCTGGTCGAGCGCTTCTTGCGCGTGCTCGAACGCGAGGACGCCGCCCCAGACGCGCCGCTGGACTGAGCCGGGCGGGGCGAGGGCGGGGCGGCGTGGGCTAGGGCTGGAGGCGTTCGGGCGCGGAATACACGTTGAAGCGCTCCCCACGCACGAAGCCCAGCAGCGTGAGGCCGAAGCTCTCGGCGACCTGCACGGCCAGGCTGGTCGGGGCCGAGACCGCGCACACCACCGGCACGCCCGCCAGCGCGGCCTTTTGCACGATCTCGAAGCCCGCGCGGCTGCTGACGGTCAGGATATGGTCGCCGAGGGGCAGCCGCCCCCCCGTGAGCGCCCAGCCGATGACCTTGTCCACGGCGTTGTGGCGCCCCACGTCCTCGCGCACGGCCAGGCACTCGCCGTCCGGGGTGAACAGGCCCGCCGCGTGCAGCCCGCCGGTCACGGCGAACAGCGGTTGCCCGGCCCGCAACCGTCCCGGCAGGCTGCACACCAGCTCCGGGGACAGGGGAGGGCGCGTCCACAGTGCCGGGCGCGCCCGCACCGCCAGCCGCTCGATGCTGCCCGCGCCGCACACCCCGCACGCGCTGGAGGTGAAAGTCTGGCGCGAGAGCCGTTCCAGCGCCGCGAAGCCCGACCGCAGCCGCACCCGCACCACGTTGGGAGTCGCCAACTCGCCCTCCCGCCACTCGGAGAGGTCGAGCAGGTCCCCGGCCTCCCGGATCGCCCCCTCGGCGTACAGCCAGCCGCGCACCAGGTCGGGGTCGGCGCCCGGCGTGCGCATGGTGACGCCCAGGGGCCGCTCCTCCCCGCCGTGAACCAGCCGGATTTCCAGCGGTTCCTCGGCGGCGACCTGATCCGCCCCGGGCGTCAGGGCACCCCCCGCGTACCGCAGGACGGGGTGGAGGGCAGGCTCGGCGGTCGTCACGGCAGGACTCAGGTATGCGGAACCGGCGGCGGGTTGCCGTGGGCCTCGCGCTCGCGCAGGCCCCGGCCGAAGCCGCGCAGCACGTCCACCAGCGCCCCCAGCGCCAGGCCGAGGTCCGGGTCGCGGCTCAGGGACAGCAGCTCCCCCAGGCCGATCGGCTCGCGCTGCCGCACCCGCTCGGCCCCGGCCCGCACCCCGTCGGCCAGCGCGCCCGAGACGGTGCTGATCGCTTCGGGTTCGATGCTGCCCAGCAGCTTGACGAGTTCCAGCAGGTTGCGCAGCGCCCGCACGCTGCCCGGCTCGTTGAGCACCTCCAGCGCCTGAACGCTCAGGCCCTCGCCGCCCTGCACCGCCCGCAGCAGGGTGTGCAGCACCTTGTGCTGGTGCAGCTCCCGCAGCAGCGCCAGCGCCTCCAGCAGCGCGTCCGCGCTCTGGGCGGTGCCTGCCGCGACCTGCTCCTGCAGGGTGGGACGCAGGCTCCGCGCGTCGAAGTCAATCGCCTTGGCCATCAGTCGTCGCCTCCCAGGGTCTCCGGCGCCCGGCGCTGCGCCGCCAGCCGGTTATAGAGCGCCCCCGGAAAGCGGTAGTCGGCCCGCTGCCACTTGCGCTCGACCTCCACGCCGCGCTGCGGGGTCGGGTGGCCGTAGCGGTGGTTCACGCGCGGCAGCGGGTTGTCGCCCAGCTCGGGCAGCACCTCCAGCCGCACGGCCGTGTCCTTGTAGGCGGGCGTGTGGGTCGAGGGGTCGGTGTGGCTGCCCGTCAGGCGGTTCACCGCGTCCCGCGCCGAGGGGTTGTTCATCGGCATGTACAGCTGCCTCCCCGCCACCCGGTCGGTGACATGGACCCGCACCCGCACCGCCCCGTGCCGCGAGACCAGCCGCACGAAGCGCCCGCTTTCCAGCCCGCGCTCGCGGGCCAGCTCGGGCGAGACCTCGACCAGCGAGCCGGGCACCTTCTGGGTAATTCCCGCCGACTTGAAGGTCATGTTGCCCTCGTGGAAGTGCTCCAGCATCCGCCCGTTGTTGAGGTGCAGGTCGAATTCCCCGTCGGGCGGCTCGACCGGCGCGATGAACTCGGCCGGATACAGCCGCGCCCGGCGGTCCGGGAAGGGAAACCCTTCGGTGAACAGCAGCGGCGTGTCGCTTCCGTCGGGCAGCACCGGCCACTGGAGCGAGCGAAAGCCCTCCAGCCGCCCGTAGGTCACGCCGGAATACAGCGGCACCAGCGCGGCGATCTCGGCCATGATCTCGGAGGGATGAGCGTAGGTCCAGCCCGCCCCCAGCGCGTTGGCGACATCCCGGATGATCTCCCAGTCGGGCCTGCTTTGCCCCAGCGGCTCCAGCGCGCGGGAGAGGCGCTGAATCCGGCGCTCGGTGTTGGTGAAGGTCCCGTCCTTTTCCAGACTGGGGCTGGCGGGCAGCACCACGTCCGCGAACTGCGCCGTGCGGCTGAAAAACACGTCCTGTACCACGAAGAAGTCCAGTTTCTCGAAGGCGGCGTCCACGTAGTTCGCGTTGGCGTCCACCAACCCCATCTCCTCGCCCTTGAGATACATCGCCCTGAGGGTGCCGCCGTGGATGGCGTGGACCATCTCGTGGTTGTCCAGACCCTTGCTCTGCGGCAGGTCCACGCCCCACTGCGCGGTGAACTTCTCGCGCACCGCCGGGTCCTCGACGTTCTGATAGCCGCCCACGAAGCCGGGCATGGCCCCCATGTCCGACGCACCCTGCACGTTGTTGTGCCCCCGCAGCGGGTAGGACCCGGCGCCGGGCCGCATGTAGTTGCCAGTGATCAGCAGCAGGTTCGAGATCGCCGTCGAGGTCTCCGACCCGCTGCACTGCTGGGTCACGCCCATCGCCCACAGGATGCAGGTGCCGTCGGCCCGCACGATCTCGTGGGCGATCTGCCGCAGGGTGTCCTGGGGAATGCCCGTCACTTCCTCGGCGTGGGCCAGGGTATAGGGCGCGAGGCTGGCGCGGTACTCGTCCAGCCCGTTCACCCACTGCTCCAGGAAGGCCCGGTCCTCCAGCCCTTCGTCGAGGATGTAGCGCGCCACGGCGGTCAGCCACACGAAATCGGTGCCGGGCACCGGGCGCACGAACAGGTCGGCGCGGCGCGCCATCTCGTGCTCGCGCAGGTCGGCCACGATCAGGCGCTGCCCGCGCAGCTTGTGCGACCGCTTGACCCGGGTGGCGAGGACCGGGTGAGACTCGGCGGTGTTCGTCCCGATGCCGATGACCAGCCCGGCCGCCTCGATGTCGTGGATCGAGCCGGAGTCGCCGCCGTAGCCCACCGTGCGCCACAGGCCCATCGTGGCCGGACTCTGGCAGTAGCGCGAGCAGTTGTCCATGTTGTTGGTGCCGACCACCGCGCGGGCCAGCTTCTGCATCAGCCAGGCTTCCTCGTTGGTGCACTTCGAGGAGGCGATAAACGAGAGCGCGTCCGGGCCATGCTGCGCCCGGATCTCCGTGAAACGCCGGGCGATCAGCGCCAGCGCCTCGTCCCAGCTCGCCTCGCGGAAGCGGCCGTGCTCGCGGATCAGGGGGGTGGTCAGCCGCTCGGGGCTGTTCACGTAGTCCCAGCCGAACTTGCCCTTGATACAGGTGGAGACGCCGTTGGCCGGGCCGTGCGTCGGCTCGACCTTGAGGATGCGGCGCTCCTTGGTCCACACCTCGAACGAGCAGCCCACCCCGCAGTAGGTGCAGACGGTCTTCGTGCGCTTCACCGACCCCTCGCGGACCGCCGACTCGGTGTCCGAGAGTTGCAGGATCGGGCCGTAGCCGATGCTGGGTTCGGCCGCCTTGACCAGCTCGACCGCCGACTGGAAGACCGGCAGCGGCAGCCCGGTCATCAGCCCCGCCTCGCCCAGCATCGACTTTTCCATCAGGGCGTTGCAGGGGCAGACGGTGACGCAGTGCCCGCAGCTCACGCAGCTCGACTCGTTGATCGCCGAGCCGCCGTCCCACAGCACGCGGGGGTGGGGGTCTTCCCAGTTGATGGAGAGCGTCTCGTTGACTTGCAGGTTCTGGCAGGCTTCCACGCAGCGCCCGCACAGGATGCACTGGTCGGGGTCGTAGCGGTAAAACGGATTGGTCTCGTCCTTGGGGTAGGGCTTGGGACGGTAGGGCGTGTCCTGGTGCTCGACCCCCAGCAGGGCGGTGGTGTTGTGAACCACGCAGTTGCCGTTGTTGTTGTCGCAGACCGTGCAGTACAGCAGGTGGTTGCCCAGCAGCCGGTCGAAGGCGGCGGCGCGCGAGTGGCGGGCGGCGGCCGTCTCGGTCTGCACGACCTGCCCCGGAGTCACGCGGGTGCCGCAGGCGCGCACCAGTTCGCCGTTCACCTCGACCAGACAGGTATCGCAGGTCTGGAGGGGGCCGAGCTGCGGGTGGTAGCACACCTGCGGCAGCTCGGCCGAGGCGCGGTTGAGCACCTCCAGCAGGGCTTCGCCGCTGCGGGCAGGGTACGGGACTCCGTTGACGGTGACGGACGCATCGAAAGACGGCAAGGGGCGGCCTCCGGTCGTGGCGAGAGGGCGGCGCAGCAGGCGGCGGCGAGAAGCAAAGGGGGGCGGTGGCCGCAATCTGCGCCTCCGGGGGCACTCCCGGCAACTGTCCGCGTGCCCCCCCGGCTTGAGCGATTCCTCATGCCCCGGCGGGCCGCAGGGCCGATGCTGGAAGGCACCCAGGAGGCCTGCCCATGACCGACGATCCGGCTCCGCCCCGCCGTACCCCCCAGCCCCCCGACCAGGACGCCGTGAACGAGCACCGGGGCGAGGGCGAGGGTCCCTTCGGCGCCGACATGACCACCCTGCTGGGCGGCACCCGCGCGCCCGGTGAACCCGCCGCCGCCCCCGAGCAGGGCAACGCCTACAGCACGGGCACCGAGGCCGGAAGCGGCGGCAGCCTGTCTCCCTCCGACCCCCGGGCGCGCGTCTCTGACGAGGGCGGGGGAGAGGAGGGCTGAG
This sequence comes from Deinococcus budaensis, assembly GCF_014201885.1. Taxonomy (NCBI): domain Bacteria; kingdom Thermotogati; phylum Deinococcota; class Deinococci; order Deinococcales; family Deinococcaceae; genus Deinococcus; species Deinococcus budaensis. The sequence goes on from NZ_JACHFN010000004.1 coordinate 158,037, forward strand.
TCGCCCTCCGGCCGCAGGGGGTCAGCGTGCCGCGCTGCGGCCGGAAGGCGCCGCCTCCTGCCCGGCCGGCCCGGCCCCGACATGCGCCAGGATGACCCCGAACACGTCGGTGGGAGCCAGGTCGTCTTGCGTGAGCAGCTCCGGCCGCGACGAGATCAGCAGCGGTCCCCGGCGCGGGTCCCCGGTCACCCGCCCGTGCGAGCCGCGCACTACACCCGCGTCGAGGCCGATCACGTCGAGCAGGTAGCGGAAGCCCAGCTTCTTTTTCGCCAGCGCCACGCCCGCCTTGAGCTTGGCCGGTGAGTGCGGGTCCATGAACAGTTCGGCGGGGTCGTAGCCGGGCTTGCGGTGGATGTCCACCGTGCGGGCGAAATCGGGCGCGCGGGCGTCGTCCTGCCAGTAGTAGTAGGTGAACCACGCGCCGGGGTCGGCCACAGCGACCAGCTCGCCCGCCCGGGGGTGGTCGAGGTGATGGCGGCGCTTGCCCTCCGCGCCCAGCACCTCGGCCACCCCCGGCAGGCCCTCCAGCAGCGCGCGGACGTCCTCCAGTCGGGCGGGGTCGTTCACGTACACGTGCGCGACCTGATGGTCCGCGACCGCGAACGCCGCGCTCCTCCCGGCGTCGAGCAGCTCGCGGCCCAGTTCCTCGCGCACGGCCAGGAGGCCCGCGTCGCGCAGCGCCCGGTTGAGGTGGACGGGCCGCCACGCCCGCTCGATCCCGTACTCGGACACCACGATCACGGAAACCCCCCGCGCCTCGTAGAAGTCGATCAGGTCGCCCGCCACCTCGTCGATGGCGGCGAGGTCCTCCCGCATCGCGCCGAGGTCTGGTCCATGCTTCTGGAGACCGTAGTCCAGATGCGGCAGGTACACCAGATTCAGCGTGGGCGAGTGCTTTTCTTCCACGTACCGCGCCGCGTCCGCGATCCAGCGGCTCGAGGAGATGCCCGCGTTCGGTCCCCAGTAGCTGAACAGCGGAAAGGTGCCGAGCCGGGCCTGCAACTCGTCGCGCAGGCTCGCGGGCTGGGTGTAGCAGTCGGGCAGCTTGCGCCCGTCGGCGGGGTACATCGGGCGCGGCGTGACCGTGTAGTCGGCCTCCGAGTACATGTTGTACCACCAGCAGATGTTGGCGACGGTCGCCGCCGGGTCGAGTTCATGCAGCACGTCCCAGAGCTTGGGCGCCTCGATCAGCCTGTTCGACTGCCGCCAGAACTTGACCTCGCACTCGTCGCGGAAGTACCACCCGTTGCCCACGATGCCGTGCTTGTCCGGCCACTTTCCGGTGAGGTAGGTCGCCTGCACCGAGCAGGTCACGGCAGGAAGCACCTCGCCCACCGGCACCATTTTCCCGCGCCCGGCAAAGGCGGTCAGGCGCGGCAGCCCCGGTCCCAGTAGCTCCGGGCTGAGGCCCACGATGTTGATGACGGCAGTTCGCTTGGGTTCAGCAGGCATGTCAGGTTCCTTTGATGTGGCGCTGCCACCAGCGCGTGAGGAGGAAAGCCGCCAGCGCCAGCGGCAGCAGCGTCCACGCGCCCGCCACCCCCAGCACCAGCGCGTCGAGCAGGCAGACCCCGGCGATCAATCGGCCCACCGCGCCGCCGATATCGCGGGTCTTGCCGTAGACAAAAGTCAGGCTGTGGGCCACCCAGGCGGCCAGCAGCAGGGAAAGGAGAGCTGCGCCGGGGCCGAAGCCGCCTGTAAGGCCGTACACGGCGGGCGCGGCCACCAGCGCCACCGGCCAGAACCGCGCGGTGCCCCGGCGGTTCTCGGTCTTGGCGACGTAGGTCAGGCCCGCGATGTAGAGGGCGAGGAGCGTGGCCCACACCAGCAGGGGAGTCCAGACAAGTAGAGCTGTTAGATATGGAAAGAAAGCCAGCCCCGCCGTGACGTACACCATTGCCCGCGTTGCGGCCATCACGACCGGGCTGAGTGGATTGGTCTTGTGCCAGGCGTCATACAACACGATCAGGCCGACGAGAATCAGCCCGCCCAGGAAGGTGGCTCCCCCAACAGGCACCAGCAGCAGCAACCCCATCCCGAACAGCGCGGCGGTGACGGTCCACGCCTCTTTCACCGGGACCAAGCCCGAGGGCAGCGGACGCCCGGGCCGCTCGCGGCGGTCTATCCCGAGGTCCAGCAGGTCGTTGAGGTACATCCCCCCGGTGTAGAACAGCACCAGCGCGGCGGCGAGCGGCAGCAGCGTGACGCCGCCCCCACCCGCCAGCGCCGCCCCGGCCAGCACATTCGTGACTACCGTCGGACTGTTCGAGACGCGGGCCAGCGACAGGTGCCCGTGCAGGCGCCGGGACCAGCCGGGCCGCGGGATGCTAGAGGACATCCTGCACCCAGCGGTACTCGCGTTCGATGGACTCCAGCAGGGGGCGCTTCAGCTCCGGCGGCAGCACGTCCCAGGTGTACGTCTCGATTTCCAGGTGGCGGGTAAAGGGTCGTTCCCGCATCAGCGCGAAGGTTTCCACGATCTCCCGCTGGGTTGAGCCGAACACCCCCGCGCGCTCCAGAAAGACGGGGACGTGAAAATGCACCCGCCACTCCTGCACGTCCGGGTCGTCCAGGTCCGCCAGCGCGGGGGGCAGGTCGGGGTATTGCCTCAGCGAGCCGTCCCGCCCCCGCGCGACCACCTGATGCAGGTAGGTGGCCTCCGCGAAAGGGGAGAGCGCCCGCGCCACCTCCAGCCGCGCCTCCGGGTCCGCGGGCAGAGACAGCCGCAGCGCCGAGCTGATCTGCACCTTGCCGACGCGCATGCCCGCCGCCCGGTACGTCCGCAGTGCCGCCGCCGGGGTCTCGTACATCACCGCGACGTGGCAGGTGTCGAAGCAGACCTGGACATGCTCGCGCAGCTGCTCGCGCGCCTGCTCCAGACCACTCCCCAGCTGCGCGGCGAGGTCCCGCGCGCCCCCCTCCAGCAGCTGCTCCGTGAAGAAGCGCGCCAGATCACTGCTGCACTGGAGCAGCCCGTCCGGCTCGGGTTCGAGGTCGAGGTGGATCAGGCGCCCCCGCTCTTCCCGCAGCCGCACCAGCGCCGCCACCACCCGGACCACGTTGCGTGTCAGCGTCGGCCAGTCCTCCTCGCCCACCCACTCCCGGTACGAGAGCGGGCTGGTCGAGATGCCGCCTTCCTCCCCCTCCGGCAGCAGCGCGGCCAGAATCTCCGCGAGCCGCAGGGTGTAGGCGACCCGCTCCTCGTCCCGCCAGTCGGGGGCGTGAACCTGCGCCTTGACCGGCTGGCCGTGAAAGGGGCCGTAGGGAAAGCCGTTCAGGGTGAACACGTACAGTCCGCGCTCGTCGAGAAAGCTCCGGAAGTCGGCCAGCGCCGTGCCTTCCAGCAGCTCCGCGCTCTCCGGTCCCGAGAGCCGCAGCCCCACGCCGAAGGGGGCGTCCGGCGAGAGCCGTGCCCGCAGCGGCACCGCGTACCGCTCCAGATTGGCCCGGACCTCGCCCATCCCCGCCGACGGGTGGATGTTGGTGCAGTAGGTGAGCTGCACGCCGCCCGGAAGCCGCATCAGTCCGCCGCCACCGTTCCCCGCCCCGTCCCCACCGGCACGAACTTGGGCGACTGGCCCAGAAAGCGCGCTGGGTTCTCCAGCACGATCCGCCCGATCAGCGCGTCGTCATGGCCGCGCCGCCGGGCTTCGAGGACGAATTCGGGCACCGCCAGCGAGTCGCTGGGACCCCAGTCGCAGGCCGAGGCCACGATCAAACGCTCCGGGCCGTGCATCTCGATCATGTCGATGGCGCGGGCGGGGGACGCCTTGGTCTTCGGGTAGAGCGTCAGCCCAGTCCAGAAGCCGTGGCCCAGGATCATCTCCACGGTGTGTTCCTCGGCGTGGTCGATCAGCACGCGGGCGGGGTCGATGCGGGGGTCGGCGGCCAGCGCCTCCACCATCACCCGGGTGCCCTTGTACTTGTCTTCCAGATGCGGCGTGTGGATGTGGATCAGCTGGCCGTGTTCCAGCGCCAGCTCCACGTGGTCGCGAAAGGTGGCGAGTTCGTTGCGGGTGACGCGGTTCAGCCCGATCTCGCCTATCCCGAGCACGTTGGGGCGGTCGAGAAAATCCGGAATCAGGGCCAGCACCTGCCGGGCCAGCTCGCGGTCCTCGCCCTCCTTGGGGTTGAGGCACAGCCAGGTGTAGTGCGCGATGCCGTACTGCCGCGCCCGCTCCGGCTCGAAGGTCGTCAGGTGGTCGAAGTAGTCGGCGAACGCCTGCGGCCCCAGCCGGTCGCGCCCCGACCAGAAGGCGGGTTCGGTCACGGCCAGGCAGCCGGTCAGCGCCATGCGGTGGTAGTCGTCGGTGGTGCGCGAGATCATGTGGGCGTGCAGGTCGATGTAGTTCACTGCTCCACCTCGTTGCCGAGGCTCGTGTGGACGCGGCGCGACGCCCCGAAGGCGCTCTGCGAGTCGCGCAGGTCCAGAAGACCGAGGTTCTGGTCACTGAGCAGCATCTGCGCGCGCCGCACCCGCCCCGGCTCGGGCGAGGTCAGCTCGTGCAGCGCCTCGCGGAAGGCGCGCAGCCGGAAGTCCTCCTGCACCCCGGCCGCGCCGCCGCGTGCGCGGTCCAAGCGGTCGAGAAAGGCGGCCACAGCGAGCAGTTGCGCCCGGTGCTCCATAAAGGAGAGGTCGAGCAGTTCGGTCTGGGTCAGCAGGCAGGTGCCGGGGTAGAAAGCCATGAGGGTCCTTTCTGGGGGTGATCGTGCAGGTCTTGCAGGAGGCCGACCGCGCGGCGCAGCTCTCCGAAGTCCATCTCGTGAACCTCGGTCGCCTGCCCGACGGCGGTCAGCAGCGGAATGGTGAGGCGCCCGCCCAGGTGCTCGCGGAACTCGTTCAGGCCGCTCAGCACGCTGCGGGGGTCGGCGGGGTCCTGGGCGGAGGTGCCCAGCTCGGGGACATAGACGGGCAGGCGCAGCGCGAGCAGCAACTCCAGCACCCGCCGCCAGTCGGCTTCCGGCAACATGCCCCTGAGCGCCGCGTAGGTGCAGTCCAGCGCCAACCCGACCGCCACCGCCTCGCCGTGACGCAGCGCGTAGCCGGTCAGGCTCTCGAGCTTGTGCGCCGCCCAGTGCCCGAAATCCAGCGGCCGCGAGGACCCCGTCTCGAAGGGGTCGCCGCCCCCGGCGATGTGGGCCATGTGCAGTTCGGCGCAGCGGTAGACGGCGTACTCCATCGCGCCGGGGTCACGGGCCACGAGCGCCGCCGCGTGTTCCTCCAGCCACCCGAAGAAGGCCGCGTCCTTGAGCAGCGCCACCTTGACCGCCTCGGCCAGCCCGCCCAGCCAGTCGCGGTCCTCCAGCGCGGTCAGGAAGTCGAGGTCGTTGAGCACGGCGTGGGGCGGCGCGAAGGTGCCCAGCCAGTTTTTCTTGCCGTAGGCGTTCACGCTGTTCTTGACGCCCACGCCCGAGTCGTTTTGCGCCAGCACCGTGGTCGGCACCCGCACCAGCCGCACGCCCCGGTGCGCGGTGCCCGCCGCGAAGCCCACCATGTCGGTCACCGCGCCGCCGCCCACCACGGCCACGTACGCGTGCCGGTCGATGCCGTGCGCGTGAATCGCGTCCTGCACCCGTGTGACGTGGGTGAGGTCCCCCTTGACTCCCTCGCCCCCCGGTACGGTCAGGGGGGGCGCGACCAGCCGCAGGGCGTCCGCGTGCGCCCCGAAATAGGCGCCCAGTTGCGCGGGCAGCCCGGGGAATGCCCCCACCACGCCCGCGTCGAGAACGCACAGCACCTTGACGGGGCCGCGGACCGGGTCGCCGCCGCTGGGGGCCAGCGCGTCCCGGAAAACCGGGTTGCCGGGGTCGAACACCCCGCGCGTGAAGTGGACGGCATACCGGAACGTCACAGGCACCGTCTGTTTCAGCGTGCGGGTCAACGGCATGTGGTCTCCGCGTGGGGACCTGGGCAGGCGGCCTCGCCTCCAGCCGCCGCGCCCCTGGTCCCGCGCCCGTTGACCCCGCGCCGATCTCTGGTGGGCTGGTTGCTCATGGCCCTCAGCCTGCCGCGGACAACATCAACGGAACGCTAAAGCCGCAGGACACGCGCGGGACCCTCTGCCAGCCGAAGAGGGTCCCGCGTGGGGTGACCGCAGCGAAGCAGGTCCCCTGCGGGGGTGCTCAGCGGGCGGGCGGCGGAACCAGCGGCGTCTTGAGCGTGGCGGCCGACAGCGACCGGTTCCCTGCCGGGTAGCCGTTTTTGGACAGCACGTAGGCCGTCACGTTGCGGTACTGGGCGGGGGTCAGGCTCGCGGGCTTGTTGCGCGGCATCTTCTCGGCGATGTAGGCGTGCAGCTCGGCAGCGGGGCGTTTGCCATTCGCCCACTCGCTCAAAAAGGCCTGACCGACCAGCGCCGGGCCGCGAACGCCTTGCAAGTTTGCCCCATGACACCCCTGGCAGGAGGTGGTGTAGACCTGCTGCCCGAACGTGGCCTGCACACGGGTAAAGCTCGGCCCCGCCGTGTTCCCGGCGGGCGCGGTCGCCACCGCGAGGGTCAGGCCACCCAGCGCCGCACCTGCACCGAAGCGGATCAGCTGCCTTGCCGTCTTGCGGTTCAACATGCTCTGACCTCCAGGGTTCAAACGGAAGAAAGGCGGACGGCGGGCCGACGTCGGCGCTGAAGCAGGTGAGTAGTCCGTATCTTGCCACATTTCGGGGCGCCAAAGGAGGGGAGGCCAAAGGAGAGGAGAAGCTAAAGCGGTTTACGGCCCACTCTGCGGCCTGCTGCGGGGCGGCCCGGCCCTCAGGCCCCGTCCTCCGTGGAGGCAGCGGGCTTGATAGGCTGTCCGCCTGATGGCTTCCCGCGATTGTTGCCGCGACCCTCACGTCCTTTCCGGCCCAGGCCGTCTGGCGGCGCCGCTGTGGGCCGCCCCGCCCCCTGAACGGCTCCCGGCCAGGAAGGGCCGATGAGCGGCGGCCTGGTCGCCCTGCTCGACGACGTGGCGGCCATCGCCAAACTCGCGGCCGCCTCCATCGACGACATCGGCGCGGCGGCGGGCAAGGCGGGGGCCAAGGCGGTCGGGGTGGTCGTGGACGACACGGCGGTGACGCCCCGCTACGTCACCGGGTTCTCGCCCGACCGCGAGCTGCCGATCATCTGGCGCATCGCCCGGGGATCGCTGCGCAACAAGGTCGTGTTTATCCTGCCCGCCGCGCTGCTGCTCAGCCAGTTTCTGCCGTGGGCCATCACCCCGATCCTGATGCTGGGCGGCGCTTATCTCTGCTACGAGGGCGCTGAGAAAGTCTACGAGGCGGTTTCCGGTCACCACGAGGCGTCCGGCGAGCCGGAGATCAAGCTGTCGAGCGAGGCGCACGAGGAGCAGATGGTGACGGGCGCGATCCGGACCGACTTCATCCTGTCCGCAGAGATCATGGCGATCTCGCTGGCCGAGGTGGCGGACCAGCCCTTCGCGCTGCGCGGGGTGACGCTGCTGGTGGTGGCGCTGCTGATCACGGCGCTGGTCTACGGGGTGGTCGGCCTGATCGTGAAGATGGACGATTTCGGCGTGCGGCTGGCCCGCAGCGGTTCGGGCCTCTCACGCGGTTTCGGGCGCGGGCTGGTCAAAGGCATGCCGGTCGTGATGTCGGCGCTGTCGGTCGTGGGCACGGCGGCCATGCTGTGGGTGGGCGGCCAGATTATCCTGCACGGCCTGGAGGAGTTCGGCCTCGCCGCTCCGGCCCACCTGCTGCACGACCTCGCGGTGGCGGCGGGTGGGGCCTTGCCTGCCGTGTCCGGCGTGGCCGAGTGGCTGGTCCAGACGCTCGGCTCGGGGTTGGTCGGCCTGCTGATCGGGGCCGTCATTGTGGGCGTCATGCACCTGCGTCCCCGCAAGGCTTCCGCCGCTCACTGACCTTCCGCTCCGCGCGGGTGCCCCGGCGCCGCTTGCGGCCCTTCCTCTTCCCTGTGCTCCCCCCGGCGCTTCGGCCCCCGGCGGCGCTGGGGCTGCCCGCTGAGCTTGACCAGCGGCCGGAGCGACTCGCTGCCCGCCAGTCCCAGCTGCGCCTGCGCTTCCTCGCGCTCCACCAGCCCCAGCAGGCGCAGTCCCGCCGCGTTGCGCAGGGCCTGCCAGGCCCGGTAGGGCACATTGGCCCGCCGACACAGCCGGAAAATCCGCTGCCGCAGCAAAAAGGCGCTGGCAAGGTCGAAGACGGGTCCCTGGGCGCTGAACAGCGCCGTATGCCCGCGCTGATGTCCCCATCTGGCCAGGGCTTCGAGCAGCTCCGCGCTGCCGGGAATCACCCGGCCCCCGACCTCCAGGTCTCCCTGCCACAGCCGCAGCGCCTCGAAGCGCAGCTCCAGCACCTCCGGCCCGGTCAGGCCCCCGTGCGCGCCCAGCAGCACCAGCGCGCGCTCCTCGGTGTTCGCGTGGGTCAGCAGCCGCGTCAGCTCCGCCGCCGAATAGTGGTCGCGGTGTTCCTCCGGGCGGTTGACCGGTCCCCGCACGCCGCGAAAAGGCTGCTCCTGGGTCACCCCGCAGCGGCCCAGCGCGTCGTAGAGGTGGCGGACCTGGCTGAGCCGGTTTTTGCTGGTGGCCGGGGCATGGTGGGCCTCCAGCCAGCTGCGGTAGGCGGCGGCCTGCGCGTCACTGGGATGCAGCACCGGGTGCCCCTGGGCGGCGCACCACTTCAGGTAAATCCGTACGCCGCTGACATTGTTCTGGCGCGTGCGGTCCCCCGCCTGCCCCGGCAACAGCGGCGCCACGGCGTCCACGAAGCCGTCGAGGTCTTCCCGTTCCAACAACCGCCGCAGCACCCGCGCATCCGGCCCCGGAGAGGCTTCCTGACTCATGATGACCAGTATATACGAGCGATATGGCGCTGTGTGTCCCTGCGGTCTGGATGTTTCGACTGCCGTCGCTTCCCACCTCGTTCCGCCTCTCCAGCCTTCTTTCCCCGCAGCTTCCACCTGTGCTAGAGCAGGCAAGTGACCGCGTGTGACCTTCCTCGCTGTGGTGAATGGAGGTGGATCAGGCGTATGCCTGGGCGTTCGCTGGCGGCGTTCTGGTTAGACGGGGATGGCTGTGTTTCGGACGAGTTTTGAAACTGTGAGAGGGTTGGGGACCGAAATTTCGTTTTCTATATACTGCGACTCCCCTGATGCGGTGATGGAGCCGGAGGGAAAGGTCAGTCACCCGCTGTCTCCCCAGCTCTTGACCCTGGAGCGTTCGACTCGGCCATACTGTGGGCCGTTGCCGCCCAGAGGTGCCTTCCCGGCTCCTGGGGTTCTGTCCCCCCTCCCCGACCTTCTTTGCGATTTGCAGGAGCCTCCGTGAAGTATTCTCACCACCCCACCCCGCTTCTGGAGCGGGAACACTGGCGCGAACTCAATGGCCTGTGGCGGTTTTCTTTCGACGACGAGGCCCGCTGGCACCATCCCAGCGAGGTGGTGTTCGACCGCGAGATTCAGGTGCCCTATGCTCCGGAAAGCCGCCAGAGCGGCCTGCACGACGAGAACTTCCATACGGTCGTGTGGTATGGCCTGACGCTCACGACGACCCCGCAGGAGCGGGAAGGACGGCTGCTGCTGCATTTCGGGGCGGTGGACTATCTGGCGACCGTGTGGGCCAACGGGCGCCTGGTCGCGCAGCATCAGGGCGGGCACACCCCCTTTGCCGCCGACATCACCCAGCAGGCGCGGGCCGGGGAGACGGTCGAGATCGTGGTCAGGGCGCAGGACAACCCCCACGACCTCGCCAAGCCGCGCGGCAAGCAGGACTGGCAGCGCGAACCGCATTCGATCTGGTATCCGCGCACCACCGGCATCTGGCAGACGGTCTGGCTGGAGCAGGTGCCGGAGACCTCGATACGCAAGCTGCGCTGGTCGAGCGACATGGAACGCTGGCAGATCGGGATGGAGCTGGAGATCGCCGGGCCGCTGCGCCCGGACCTGAGCGTCCGGGTGCGGCTCTCGCGCAACGGCGAACTGCTGGTCGACGACCGCTACAGCCTGCGCCACAGCGAGCTGTCACGCAAGATGGCGCTGGCGGACCCCGGCATCGACGACTTCCGCAACGACCTGCTGTGGAGTCCCAAGCACCCGCAACTCATCGACGCCGAACTGGAGCTGCTGGTGGGCGACACCGTGATCGACCGGGTCCGGAGCTACACGGCGCTGCGCTCGGTGGGGGTGGCGGGCAACCGCTTCATGCTCAACGGGCGGCCCTATTACCTCAAGATGGTGCTCGACCAGGGCTACTGGCCGCAGAGCCTGATGACCGCCACCGACGAGGAACTGCGCCGCGACGTGGAACTGACCCGGCAGCTGGGCTTCAACGGGGCGCGCAAACACCAGAAGATCGAGAGTCCGCGCTGGCTGTACTGGTGCGACGTGCTGGGCCTGCTGGTGTGGGAGGAGATGCCCAGCCCCTACCGCTTCACGCCGGGGGCGGTCAAGAATCTGGTGCGCGAGTGGACCGAGGTGCTTGAACGCGACATGTCGCACCCCTGCATCGTGGCCTGGGTGCCGTTCAACGAGTCGTGGGGGGTGCCGGACCTGCCCACCAACCCCGCCCACCGCGACTACGTGCGGGCGCTGTACCACCTCACCAAGACGCTGGACCCGGGGCGGCCGGTGATCGGCAACGACGGCTGGGAGCACGTGGCGACCGATATCGTGACCATTCACGACTACGCCGACGACCCCGAGATGCTGCGGCGGCGCTACGGCACGCTGGAATCCACCCGGCTCTCGCTGGAGCAGCAGCAGCCCGCCGACCGGGCGCTGACCTTGGGGGATTTTCAGGCCACCACGCAGCCGGTGGTGCTCTCGGAGTTCGGCGGCATCGCCTACATCCCCGACCAGGGACGCGGCTGGGGCTACAGCGAGTCGGAAAGCGAGAGCGACTTTCTGGCCGACTACGTGGCGCTGCTGGAGGCCATCCACGAGTGCCACGGGTTGTCGGGTTTTTGCTACACCCAGCTCACCGACACCTTTCAGGAGAAAAACGGCCTGCTTTACGAGGACCGCACCCCCAAGGCGGACCTCTTCAAGCTGGCGCGCAGCACCCGGGGCAAGCGCAGCGCCCGGGAGATGACCTTCGACGCGCAGCTCAACCCCTACGGCAACTCCTCGCGCGGCCCGGAAGTCGGGCAAGACAGCCTGCTGCTCGCGGAACTTGAACACGACTGACCCGCCCGCGAGGCGCCTCGCGGGCAGGAGGAATAAGGCGGCCGGGGGGCAGGGGAGGGAGCCTGCTCCCCGCGCGCTGGCCTCTGTTCCTCGCGCTTCAGGCCCGGGGCTAGAAGTCTTCGACCTCACGCTGCACGTCGTCGTCCTCGACCGCGACATACCGGCGGGTGGTGTCCACGCTGCTGTGTCCCAGGAATAGGCCCACCCGCGTGAAGTCGCGGGTCGCGCGGTAGAGCCGGGTCCCGGAATGCTTGCGGGCTGCGTGAAAGCCGCGCCAGGCGTCGGCGTGCCCGGCGGCGCGGAAGGCCTTGCCCATGCGGTAGGTGGCCTGCGCGTAGTTCCAGGCGAACAGGGCGCCGTCAGGTCCGACCGGGGACAGGTCAGTCAGGGCCGACCGGACGCGCCGGCCCAGCGGCACGCGCCGCACCTTGCCCCCCTTGCCGCGCACGGTAAGCCGCGTGCCCCCGATGTCGTGGGTCTGCACACCCAGCGCCTCGCTGACCCGCAGCCCCGCGTGGGCACACAGCAGCAGCAGCGCCGCGAGCCGGGGGTCACAGTGCGCCAGCGCCGCGTCGATCTCGCGGGTGTAGGGGGGATTCCTGACGATGGGGGAGGTGGGGTCCGGGGGCACGTGGGCGTCCTCGAAAGGCTGGGCCTCGGTCGCCCCGGCCCAGCGCAGGGCGCGGTACAGGGCGCGGGCCCCCGCCACGTACTGCGCCACGGTGGCCGCCGAGAGCTGGCCGCGCTTGCCGCGCCCCAGCGACCTTCGGGTCTGCAACTGCGCCACGTAGCGCCCGCCGTCGCGTCGCCCGGGCCGCAGCAACTGCACGCCCGCCTCCTGCGCCCAGGGCACAAAGTCGCGAACCGCCAGGGCATAGGCCTCCAGGGTCCTGGGGCTGGTCCGCGCACCCCGGCGGCTCCCCGCCAGCATGTAGGCGTGGGTGACCTGCACCAGGTCCCCCACGTCGTAGGTGCTGGCCGCCTGCACCGCCCGCACCCGCAGCGCCGGGTCGGTCAGACTGGCCAGGGCGAGGGCGCTGGAGGGCCGGACCAGGGTCAAGGGGGTCTCTCTCTCCACCTGGCAGTCAACTTTCAGCGGAGAGACGCCGTACCAGTTGGTTGAGCCAGTCTCTATACTCCATCTCTGTTTTGTCCCATTTTGCTCTGTTGCAAGATTCACATACGATAGCGATATTCTCCATCTCATTCCTCTCTCCGCGGATCAATGGCGTTCGGTGATCAAGGCAAAATCCCTGACCCTGGGCCAGATTGGGCTGATGGCAGTAGAGGCAACCAGGTGCCTCCACGAGTTGCCGAGCCATGACTCGTGGTTCATGGATTCCCACATCACCCAATTTTTTCGAACGATTATTTTGACTGTGAACGATCTGCATTGCCCTGGCTCTAGGATCAGAGCGGTATCTCGCGTTGTTCCTTCGTGCACCTGCCGCTTTAGAACATGACTTGCAATCCTTGTGAGTCCAGCCGAACTGCATGGCATAGAACTCACCAAGAGATTTTTCTAGACCACAGGTCCGGCACACCTGAGCCACATCCATTGTTGTCAGCTTAGCATTTTCAAGACAATCGGACTTAGTTTGAAAAACCCCTCCGGCCTGGGCGTTCCCCCGGCCTCCGCCTCGGCGGCGTTGGCCGGGCGCGGCGCCACCGTCTGCGCAAACTGGCGTGGAGGGCCGCCAGACCTCCGGAACCGGTGCCCGGCAGGTTGTGGCGACGGAGGTCCGGCAAAGTGCCGAGGCCCATAACGAAGTCGCCGCTCCGGGGTCACCTGGACCTGTACCCCGTCCGGCTGGGGGCGCTCCAGAGTCCCGCCTCCGGCACCCTCCGCATTCGCGCTGCGCCCGACCGACGCCGTGAGGCACGGGAATTTTTGGCTCGGCCTGTGTCATAATGGGCCGGGCGCTAATCTGTCCAGAACAGAACAAAGGCACAAGAATCCGTCTCCGGACCCTGCCGGAGTCATCCCGACCCACCGAGGAACCCCATGACCAAGACGAGTAAGAAAAAGGAAATACCCAGCGCCTCACGCGGCCAGGAGGACGCCCTGACCCGCTTCGCCGGAATCGTGGGCACGGCGGGGGTCGAAAGCCAGGTCCGTGCCCTTCAGGACGAAGGCGCCGACGAGGCGGCCCTGAACGCCGCGCTGACCCGCGAGTGGGAGCTGGCCCATGACCGCTGGGGGCTGGGGCTGCTGCACCTGCGCCACGCCGCGCAGGTGGTGCGGGACGCCGAGGGGACGGCCGACGTGGCGCTGCTGGTGGACGGCACGCCCCGCGCGCGGGTCTCGGAGGGCGCCCGCGCGGTGGCGGGCACCTACGCGGCGATGCAGGCGCTGGGCGCGGAGGGCCTCAGCGAATGGGGAGTCTTGCCCGACGGCCACCGCGCGGCCCTGAAGGGCGGCAGCGCCCAGCTGCGGGTGCTGATCGAGGACGCGCGCGACTTTGAAACGCACTGGACGCCGGAACGTGGCGGCTTCTGGACGCGCACCTGGCGCCAGGGCGAGACCCTCGCCGTGGAGGTCCACCGCCCCGCCTCGCCGGCCACAGCGCTCGCGGACGCCGCCTGGGACGTGATTACCCGGGTGAGGGACCGCAACTTTCAGCGCGAACTGATGGAGCGCAGCAACAGCGTGGGCATGCTCGGGGCGCTGCTGGGCGCGCGGCACAGCGGCGCGGAAAGCGCGCTCGACCGCCTGCCCGAGGCGCATTTTGCCGTCAGCTCCGCCATCGTGCGCGAAAGCGGGCGCGAGGGCCGCAGCCTGGAGCGCTGGAAGGCCATGTCGCGCGAGGCGGCCCAGAGCCTCGACGAGCTTCAGGGAGCCGGAACCAAACGGCTCGCGGCGGTGCTGAGCAGCGGCCTGCGGTAAAGCGCGCCACCCGAATCACCCAGGCGCGGCGGGGGAAGTTCCCCCGCCGCGCCGTTTGCATTGTTCCAACCAGGAGCAGCCAAAGAATCCCCACCCCGTCGGCTGAGTTTCACGATTTTCTTTAATTAACTCTTACTTTTTCCTTACAGCTCTCATACCCCCGAGAAACGCCCCCGCTGTGCTGGAAAATCGGCATTCGACCTGCCAAAAAATACACAGTTTTGTTTGCATCGCGCTCACTAGTCTGGCAACAGGATGAGCCTGCCTTAAGGCAGCCGTTACTTTAGTCAAATCTTCCCTTGAGGAAGTCAGTGGAGTGGATATGGGACAGAACGCGGTGTGGGGCAACAACAAGAAGGGCCGGGCGGGACTCCAGGGAACGCTGCTGCTGTTGACGCTGGGGCTGGCTTCCTGCGGCGGTCAGGGGAGCCTTCCGCCAGCGCCTGAGGCGCCTGCCGGGGCGGCGGTGGGCACCGTGGTCGAGCCTCAGCAGCTGGGGCAGGGGGACAACACCCTCAGCGTGGAGCCTTTTGTGAGCGTGAGCAACGCCTGGGGTCCGGTCGAGCGTGACCGCAGCAACGGCGAGCAGGGTGCGGGCGACGGGCGGACCCTGACCCTCAACGGCCAGACTTTCGGGCGGGGGTTCGGCACGCACGCCGGGTCGAGCATGGCCTTTGACCTGGGCGGGCGCTGCTCGACCTTCACGGCGAGCGTGGGCGTGGACGACGAGGTGGGCGACCGGGGCAGCGTGCTCTTCCAGGTGTACGCGGACGGCGTCAAGCTGTATGACAGCGGCAAGATGACCGGCAAGAGCGCCACCAGGACGCTGAGCGTGTCGGTCGCTGGAAAGCGCGAGCTGCGGCTGGTCGTGACCGACGCCGGGGACGGCAACCAGTTCGACCACGCCGACTGGGTGCAGCCCACGCTGCGGGGCTGCACGGCCCCCACCACGGTCGCCGCGCCCGCCCCCAGCGTCAGCAGCGTGACGGTTTCGCCCTCGGCCCTGGCGCTCACGACCGGCGCGGCGGGCAAGCTCACGGCCACCGTGGTGACGGGCGGCGGGGCGAGCAGCGCGGTGACCTGGAGCAGCAGCACCCCGGGGGTGGCGACGGTGGCCGCCGACGGAACGGTCACGGGGGTGACGGCGGGTACGGCGACCATCCGCGCGACCAGCACGGCCGACGCCTCGAAGTTCGGCACGGCGACCGTGACGGTGAGCGCACCGGCCCCCGCCCCCACGCCCGGCGCAGTGGTCTACGGCGGCAAGCTGGTGGTCACCCGGGGCGGCACCTACTCGGGCAACTGGGAGAGCACCGACACCACTCCCGCCGTCTCGATCCAGACCAGCGAGCCGGTGACCATCGAGAACGCGAACATCCGGGGACGCGGCCCGCTGATTCACGGCTACGGGGCCAACCTGACCGTGCGGAATGTCCGCGGCACCTCCCTCACCCCCAACATCCTGGGCCGCGCCGCCGAGATGGCGATCAAGATCGGCGACGCCCGCAACCTGCGCGTCGAAGGGTCCACCTTCACGGGCGGCGGCATCTATGTTCACAACTTCATCGGTGATCCGGCGGCCGGGCAGGGCATCCGCATCCTGAAGAACAACTTCGTGAACATCGACGGGCGCAAGAGTGACGGCGCCGGGGGGTACTCGGGCAGCGTCATCCGCCAGATGGTGCAGTTCAATGGCGTCACGCGCATCCCCACCGCCGAGATCGCCTGGAACCAGAACATCAACGAGGCGGGCAGGAGCGCGGGCGAGGACCTGATCAACATGTACGCCTCCAGCGGCACGCCCGACAAGCCGATTCTGATCCACGACAACTACCTCCAGGGGTCCTACCCGGCGAACCCCACCGAGGGCGCGCACTCGGGCGGCGGCATCCTGCTGGGCGACGGCGTGACCGGGAACCCCGAGACGAACGGCTATCAGCACGCCTACGGCAACACGGTCATCTCCACCACCAACTACGGGATGGCGATCATCGGCGGCTGGGGCAACCGGATCGAGAACAACCGCGTGATCTCCAGCGGGCGGACGCCGGACGGCACGCGCATCGCCGCGCAGAACGTGGGGCTGTACGTCTGGGACATGTACGGCTCCGGAGCGGCCTTCGGCGGCCACGTCATGCAGAACAACACGTCGGGCTGGACCAAGGTCTCCGCGACCGGCACCACCTCGCAGAACAACTGGTGGTTTCCCAACGGCTCCACCAACGGGTCGCTGACGGCCAACAACGCCGGGCTGGGCACCCAGACGCTCGACAGCGAGCAGGCCGAGTTTGTGCGCTGGCAGAGCAAACTCTCCGCCGCCGGGATCGTGGTGGGCGCGCGCTGAGACCCGCTTTTCCGACCCCCGAGAGGGCGGCCCTGGGTGACTCCAGGCCGCCCTCTTTGCTTTGCGGCCGCGCCTTGCCCGGAGGCTGTCAGAGGCGGCTCCGGTCCTCGGGGTCCCCGGCGGCGGGCATGAGGTGCAGGCGCAGCAGGTAGCTTCCCGGTCCGGGGCGCCCGGCGTAGCGCCCGTACAGCTCGGCCAGTTCACGCTGCAAGGTCTTGGCCTCCTCGCGGCTCAGGCGCAGCGGTTCGGAAATCAGGGCCACGGCAGGCTGCTGGGGCTGAAGCAGGGCCGCCGGGTCGAAGTGCCCGGCCTGGGGGGTGAGGTCCTGCACGACCTGATGGCCCTCGCGGTAGAGCCGCACGCCGATCTCACGCTCGTCGCGCACGAGGCTTTGCCCCAGCGCCAGCAGCGCCTGGTCGAAGCGGCGGGTGAAGTCCTGCTCGCGCTGGGCGACCAGGGCCTCGGGCGAGGCGGCGGGCGTGGCGGCGTAGGGCACGAAAAAGGCCTCGGCCGCCGCGCGGTAGAGCCGCACCGGGCGCCCGCGCCGGGGCCGGGTCCGGGTGACCGCGACGAGGCCCTGCTTGACCAGCGTCTGCACGCGGTGGTGCGCGGCATTGAGCGGCAACCCGCAGGCGCGGGCGAGGTCCGCGACCGCCCACTCGCCCAGCATCAGGCGCCGCAGCACCGGCTGGTAGCGCGCCGAGAGCAGCACCCGGACGGCGGCGGGCTGGGTGACGGTCTGCCAGTCAGAGGCCATAGGCCCACACTACCCCTGCCCCCGGGGCCGCTCTACTCGACCGGCCCGCTTGCGAGTCGAGTAGGGGTCGGCGCACCCTGGGACATGTTGCCCTCCGCGTCCGCGACGCCCCCGACGACCCTGCTGGCCGTACAAGCCCTCTGGAGCGGGGAGGCCCTGGCCGATCCGCATCCCGGCTACGAGCGCCTGCGGGCGCTGGGAGCAGGAGGGGTGCTGGCCGTGCCCGAGTGGAACGCCGCTTTCGTGACCGGCCACGCGGCGGCCAACGCTGTGCTGCGCTCGCCCGCCGCCCGCAGCGGCGCGTGGCTCAGCGGCCCGGACGTGCCGGTCAGCGACGCGACGGCCCTGCTGCGCCCGATGATGCTGTTTCACAACGGCGTCTCGCACGCGCGGCTGCGCTCGCTGGTGCAGGCGGCCTTCACCCCCCGGGTGGTGGAAGAACAGCGGGAACTGGTGCGCGCAACGCTGCGGGACCTGCTGGATGACCTCGCACGGCGGGGCGAGGGCGACGTGGTGAGTGACCTCGCCACCCCGCTGCCGGTGCGGGTGATCATGAGCATGCTGGGGCTGTCGGGCGAGGACGAGGCCCGCTTTTTGCGCTGGACGCTGAGCGTGGCCGAGCTGATCGGCGGCGCCACCCAGTCGCCCGAACTGATGGGCCGCATCGACGCGGACGCCCGCGAGATGCGCGCTTTTTTCCGCGATCTGGCCGGAGAACTGCGGCGGCGGCCGCAGCCGGGCCTGCTCAGCGCCCTGGCCGCCGTGGAGGACGGGGGCGAGCGCCTCAGCGGCGACGAGCTGCTCTCCAACGCGGTGCTGCTGCTCGCCGCCGGGCACGAGACGACCGGCAACCTGATCGGGGGCGCGCTGATCGCGCTCGCGGAGCAGCCGGAGGCCTGGGAGGCGCTGCTGGAACGCCCCGACCATCCCGGCGTGGCCGACGAGCTGCTGCGCTTCGTGGCGCCGGTGCAGCTCGACGGGCGCACGCTGGACGCCGACCTGACCGTGGGAGACCGGACGCTGCGGGCGGGCACCCAGGTCCAGCTGATGCTGGCGGCGGCCAACCGCGACCCGGCGGTCTTCGCCGACCCCCAGCGGCTGAGCTGGGACCGGCCCGGCGCGGCGCGGCACCTCGCCTTTGCCGCCGGGCCGCACTACTGCCTGGGGGCCAGCCTCGCGCGGCTGGAGATCGCGGAAACTTTTGCGGCGCTGGCCCGGCGTTTTCCCCGGCTGGAGGTGCTGGACCGCAAACCGACCTACAAGGCCAACTTCGTGCTGCGGGGTCCGGCGGCGCTGCGGGTACGGGTGGAGGGCGCGTGACGGCCCCCACGTCCACCGCCGTGGTCCCCACCTTCGTGGCCCCCAGCTTCGTCGATGTGGGCGGGGTCCGCACCCGGCACGTGCTGGCGGGGGAAGGCCACCCGGTGGTCTTGCTGCACGGCATCGGCCGCAGCCTGGAAGACTGGACGCCCACCGTGGAGGCGCTGGCCGGGGCGGGGCAGCGGGTCTACGCCCCCGACCTGATCGGCTTCGGGTACACCGACAAGCCCGATGTGCCCTACAGCCTGGCGGGACTGGCGCGCTTCGTGGGGCACTATCTGGACGCGCTGGGCGAGACGCGGCCCGTCACCCTGGTCGGCAACTCGCTGGGGGGCGCCGTCGCGCAGCGCTTCGCGGTGATGTTCCCGGCCCGGGCGCGCGGCCTGATCCTGGTGAACAGCGCGGGCTTCGGCCCGGAGGTGGCGGGCGTCCTGCGCGCCCTCTCGGTGCGGGGGGTGGGCGAGCTGCTGCTGAGGCCGACCCCGCGCAACGCCCGGCAGACGGTGCAGTCGCTCTTTCACGACCCGGCCTTTGCCACTGAGGAGCGGGTCACGCAGGCGCTGGAGCTGTCGCGGCAACCGGGGGCGGCCCGCGCCTTCCTGCGGGTGTTGCGCGATCTGGGCGACTGGCGCGGGGTGCGGGCCGCGTGGCGGGAGGACTTGCAGCGCCGCCTCGCCGCGCAGCGCCTGCCTACCCTGATCGTGTGGGGCGACCGCGACCTGATCCTGCCTGCCCGGCAGCTGGAGGCGGCCCGCGAGCACCATCCCCACGCCCGCATCCACCTTTTTCCCGACACCGGGCACGCGCCGCAGCTGGAACGCGCGGACGCTTTTGCCCGGCTGGCTCTCGACTTTCTGCGGGAGGTACAGGCATGACCGGTGCAGGCATGACGCACGCTCTCCACCACCAGATCGCCATCATCGGCAGCGGCTTCGCGGGGCTGGGCATGGCCGCCGGGCTGCGGCGCCGGGGCGTGACCGACTTCGTGGTCTTCGAACGGGCGGGCGAGGTCGGCGGCACCTGGCGCGACAACACCTATCCGGGCTGCGCCTGCGACGTGAAAAGCGACCTCTATTCCTTTTCCTTCGCGCCCAACCCGGGGTGGGGGCACCGCTACGCCCGCCAGCCCGAGATTCTGGCCTACCTGCGCCGGGTGGCCGACGACTTCGGCATCCGGCCCCACATCCGCTTTGGGCACGAGGTCGAGCGCGCCGAGTGGGACGAGGCAGAGGGGGTGTGGCGAATCCAGACGAACAGGGGAGCGTACACCGCCCGGGTGCTGATCTCGGGGCACGGGCCGCTGATCGAGCCGAAATGGCCCGCCGTACAGGGGCTGGAAACGTTCAGCGGGCCGCGCTTCCACTCGGCGCGCTGGGACCATGCGGTGGACCTGCGGGGCAAGCGCGTGGCGGTGGTCGGCACCGGGGCCTCCGCGATCCAGTTCGTGCCGGAGGTGCAGAAGGTGGCTGGGCAGCTCACGGTCTTTCAGCGTTCGGCGCCCTGGGTGCTGCCCCGGATGGACGAGGCGACCAGCGGGCGCCGCCGCGCCCTCTACCGCCGCCTGCCGGCGCTGCAACGGCTCTCGCGGCAGTGGATTTTCGGGGTGGCCGAGGCCCGCTTCCTGAGCTTTTCAAGCGCCCGCGTCGGCAGGCTGGCCGAGGAGACGGCCCGCAAGCACCTGGAAGCGCAGGTGGCCGATCCCGCGCTGCGCGCCAAGCTGACCCCCGACTACCGCCTGGGCTGCAAGCGCATCCTGCTCTCGGACGACTACTACCCGGCGCTGACGCAGCCGAACGTGGAGCTGGTCACTGACCCCATCCGCGAGGTGCGCGGCAACCGGGTCGTGACGGCGGACGGGCAGGAGCGCGAGTTCGACGTGTTGATCGGCGGCACCGGCTTCAACGCGACCCAGCCCGCCATCGCCGGGGTGATTCATGGGCGCGGCGGGCGCTCGCTGGCGCAAGTCTGGCAGCCGCATATGGAGGCGCTGCACGGCACGGCGGTCGCGGGCTTTCCCAACCTCTTTCTGATTATCGGGCCGAACACCGGCCTCGGCCACAACAGCATGGTGTACATGATGGAAGCGCAGATCGGGTACATCCTGGGGGCGCTGGACTACCTGGAAAAAAGCGAACTGCTGGCCCTCGAGCCGCGCCCGGAAGCGCAGGCGGCCTACAACGCGGCGCTGCAAGACAAGCTGCGGGGCACCGTCTGGATGCAGGGCGGCTGCACCAGCTGGTATATCGACGACCAGGGCCGCAACACCTCGCTGTGGCCCGAGCGGGCCGCGCAGTTTCGCCGCACCCTGAGCCGCTTCGACCCCTCGCTGTACCAGGTGCGCCTCAGCCCGCGCCCGCTGCCCGCGCTGCTCTCGGCCGCCCGGAGTGCCTGAGGTGCTGGCCCCCTACCTCTTCGGGCAGGGCGCCGCCGTGCTCACCGGAGCGGCGGGCGGCATCGGCTCGGAACTGGCGCGGCAGCTCGCCGCCAAGGGCAGCCCCGTGGCGCTGATCGACCGCGACCAGGCGGGGCTGGAGGCTTTGGCCGCCGAACTGCGCGGGCGGCATCCGGCGCGGCGGGTCAGCGTCCACCCCTTCGACCTGACCCGCAGCGGGGAGATTCCCGCGCTGGCCGGGGACGTGCTGCGCGCCCACCCGCGCGTCTCGCTGCTGGTGAACAACGCGGGGCTGGCGCTGGGCGGCACCTTCGAGCAGGTGAGCGCCGAGCAGTTCGGAGAGGTGATGGCGGTGAACTTCGGGGCGACCGTCGCGCTGACCCGCTCTCTCCTGCCCGCCCTGCGCTCGGAGCTGGGGGCGCACATCGTCAACGTGTCGAGCCTGTTCGGACTGATCGGCCCCGCCGGGCAGAGCGCCTACGCGGCGAGCAAGTTTGCCGTGCGCGGCTTTTCGGAGGTGCTGCGCCACGAACTCGCCCCGCAGGGCATCGGCCTGAGCGTGGTGCACCCGGGCGGCGTGAGGACCGGCATCGCCCGCAACGCCCGGATCGGCCAGGGCGTGCCTGCGGGCGAGGTCGCCGCTGCCCAGCGCGACTTCGAGCGGCTGCTGAGGCTCGACCCCGCCGAGGCCGCCCGGCTGATCCTGCGCGGTGTGGAGACCCGCGCCCCCCGCGTGATCGTCGGCCCGGACGCGCGGGTGCTCGACCTGCTCGCGCGCCTGCTGCCGGGCACCTACTGGCCGGTCGTGCAGACGCTGATGCGGGTGCAGCGCTGAGCGCAGGCCAGCACCCCCCGGCGCGAACCCCGCGTGACGAAAGAAGCTGGGGAGGTTCGCGCCGCCCGAGAAATCTGCCTAGGACGCAGCAGCTGGAGCTGTGGCGGCGCCTGGCTGGACACCACCTGCCGGGTTCGCGCAGAATGCGAGACGGAACGCGTGCTGGACGACCTCTGGCACACGAACGTTGCAGCCGTCTTTCGAGGCGGCTGAGGATTGAAACTTTGATGGTTGCCTCTCCGCTATAGCAATGACGACGTTGCAGCCGTCTTTCGAGGCGGCTGAGGATTGAAACTCGGCGCTGAAGGTGTCGAACTGCACGCCCCGGTTGGTTGCAGCCGTCTTTCGAGGCGGCTGAGGATTGAAACGTCGCTATGCCGAGACGGCGGGCTTTCATCTGGCCGCGTTGCAGCCGTCTTTCGAGGCGGCTGAGGATTGAAACCATCCGTACATCGGCGGTGGCATTGAAGTCCTGCGTTGCAGCCGTCTTTCGAGGCGGCTGAGGATTGAAACACGCCTCTGATATCGGGCCGATAGACCCCGACAGCGTTGCAGCCGTCTTTCGAGGCGGCTGAGGATTGAAACCGTGTGTGTCTGGCGCGGCCGCGAGTACGAACACGTTGCAGCCGTCTTTCGGGGCGGCTGAGGATTGAAACGCTCTGCCCTCCTACACCCCGCCTGAGGGCGGTTGCAGCCGTCTTTCGGGGCGGCTGAGGATTGAAACCGCAAGTAGCCCGCGCCCTTCATGTCCCAGGGTTGCAGCCGTCTTTCGGGGCGGCTGAGGATTGAAACCTCGGAGCCGTCCCAGGCCAGCAGCGCGGCGGGTTGCAGCCGTCTTTCGGGGCGGCTGAGGATTGAAACCAGGTGCAGGTGGGGGCCGGTGTTGCAGCCGTCTTTCGAGGCGGCTGAGGATTGCAACTACACCAAGCAGGAGCATGCCAAAGACGGCCTGGTTGCAGCCGCCCTTCAAGGACCGGGCCGGTAACTCCCCGGTAACGCTGACGGCCTAGGGTACGGCTGACGGGCCGAGGTGCCCCGCGACGCCGCGCTCTGGCGGTAGCGGCTGGCCCGTCAGGGGGTGTCTATGAGCACCGCACGTTGGATTGATCTGGTGATGGGCCTGCTCTTCGTGGTGCTGGGCGTCTGGGGACTGGTTCCGGCAGCGGGCGGAATGATTCTGGGCGTCTTGCCCATGACCACCGGCCTGAGCATCGCGGCCCTGATCGCGGGCGCGGTCTTGCTGTTCGGCACGGTCTCGACGGAAGTCGCCCACGGCAGCGCGGCCCTGATGAGCGTCACGTTCGCGCTGGTGGCGCTGCTGGGTCTGGTCTCGCCGACCCTCTTTGGCCTGACCGTGCTCAACGGCTGGTCCATCGGCCTGCTGGCGGTCTCGGCGGCGCTGCTGTTCTACGACTGGCTGGCGACCCCCGACACCGGGTTGGCCCGCTAGCGCTTGAGGAAGAGGCGGCGCCCTCTTCCCCACTGGCCCCCTGGCCCCACTGGCCGGGGGGCCTGGATTTGCCGCCGGACAGGCGGCGGCGCCCCATGAACCCCGGGCCAAGGCAGCGCCCTCGCTCCGGCCCAGCGCCGGGCGTAGCGTGACCGTCAGCCATGACCTTTCCCCGCGCGCCGCACCTGCACCTCGCCGCCTTCTTGCGCCAGCATGGGCGCGCGTCGCTGGCGCTGTTTTTCGGGCTGCTGCTGCCGCTGCTGGGGTTTGCCAAGATCGCGCAGGAGGTCTTCGAGAAAGAACCCTTCGCGTTCGAGAAACCGCTGATGCTGGCGCTGCACGCCCACCGTTCGGAGGCGCTCGACCAGGTGGCCGCCGCCTTCTCGCTGTTCGGCAGCACGCGGGGCATGGTGCCGCTGACGCTGCTGCTGGTCGCCCTGCTCTACCGGGTGCGGCGGCGGCTGGGGTACTTCATGGCGCTCAGTCTGGGCGGGGTCGCCCTCGTCAACGTGCTGCTGAAAAATTTGTTCGACCGCCCCCGGCCCGCCTTCTGGACACCCATCCTGCCCGAACCCGACTTCTCGTTTCCCAGCGGGCACGCGATGTTCGCCAGCGCCCTGGCGACCGCGCTGGTGGTGGTGCTGTGGCGCACGCGCTGGCGGGTTCCGGCGCTGCTCCTGGGCGTGCTG
Organism: Deinococcus budaensis; assembly: GCF_014201885.1. Classification (NCBI taxonomy): domain Bacteria; kingdom Thermotogati; phylum Deinococcota; class Deinococci; order Deinococcales; family Deinococcaceae; genus Deinococcus; species Deinococcus budaensis. Next base: position 181,843 of record NZ_JACHFN010000004.1, read on the forward strand.
TACGTGCTGGGCATGATGGCCTCGCGGGTGTACATCGGCGTGCATTACCCGACCGACGTGCTGGGGGGCGCGCTGTTCTCGGTGGCGTGGGTGTCCTCGCTGGCGCGGGTGCTGCACCTGAATCGCCCGCCGCACCGGGCCGCCGCCCCCCTGCGGGATGCGGCACACCTGGGCTGAAGGCCACCCGCTAAGCTGGCGCCCATGCAAGCAGCGCGGTTTCATTCTTTTGGCGGTCCCGAGGTCCTGCGGCTGGACGAGGTCGCCTGGCCCTGGCCGCAGGGCGACGAGGTCCTGATCCGGGTCCACGCCAGCAGCGTGAACGGCACCGATCTGGGAATGCGGCGAGGTGACCTGCCCGGCTTCGTGGTGCGGCGGCCCTTTACCGTGGGCCTGGACGTGGCGGGCGAGGTGGTCGGGCTGGGGCCGGGAGTGACGGCGCTGGAATTGGGCGACCGGGTGTACTCGCTGCTGGGGCACGGCGGGGGCGGCGCGGCCGAGTACGTGAAGGTGCGGCAGGCGCGGGTGGCGCGCGCCCCGGTCAGCGTCTCCCCCGCCGAGGCGGCGGCGGTGCCGCTGGCGGGTCTGACCGCCTTGCAGGCGCTGCGGGCCGGGGCGGGGCTGCATCTGCGCCGGGGCGCGCGGGTCCTCGTGAACGGCGCGGCGGGCGGGATCGGGGCGTTCGGGGTACAGCTCGCGCGGCACTACGGGGCCAGCGTGACGGCCACCGCGCGCCCGGAAAAACACGACTTCGTGCGGGGTCTGGGGGCCGAGGAAGTGCTGGACCCCGCCGAACTGGACCCTGCCGAGCTGGACCTGGGCCGGGCCGCCGGGCGCTGGGACGTGATCTTCGACACGCCGCCCGCGCTCGACTTCGCGCGGGTGCGCGGGGCACTGGCGCCGGGTGGCGTGTTCGTCTCCACGCGGCCCTTTCCGACCAGCCCCGCGAGCGCCTGGGCCACGCTGGGAGGTCCCGGCCCGCGCTTTTCCGGCGTGCAGACGAAGGAACGCGCGCAGGACCTCGCCCTGCTGGCCCGGCTGATCGACGGCGGCGCGCTGAGGGTGCCGCTCGACCGGACCTTTGCGCTGGCACAGATTGCCCAGGCGCACCGCTACGCCGAGGGGCGCGGTGTCCGGGGCAAGGTCGTGGTGACGCTGGACTAACCCCGGCGCGGCCGGGTCCAGCGGGCACGCTGCTCCCGCGCGATCCGGGCGGCGGCGCTCCAGCAGGCGTCCTCCAGCGCGACCAGTTCGGCGGGCGCCGGGCCGGGGCGTGCAGGCCCCCGCTGCGGGCGGTAGGCGGCGGCTTCCAGCCGGGCGAGCAGCGGCGCGGCGCCCAGCGGAGCGCGGGCCTGGAGAAGCAAGGCCGCCGTCAGCACCTCGCGTTCACCGCTGGCCGAGGCGGCCCGCACCAGCGCCCCGTAGGCCCGCGACAGCTCCTGAAGGTCGGCCACGCCCGGCAGGTAGGCCCAGGGACCGAACTCGCCGGGCAGGGCCAGGAAGCCCGCGCCTTCCTCGCGGAAGACCGCTTCGAGCAGGGCAGCCGTGTCCCCTCCGTCTGGGACCCACCCTGGCCGGACCCGCCGCAGGTCAGGCGCGAGGTCCCGTTCCCCCGCCAGCCGGGCCGCCAGCGTCCGCGCGGCGGAGGGCACCGCCACGTCGTGCAGCTCGGCGAGGTGGGTCAGGCGCGCGTCGGCGGCCGCGCCCAGCTGCACCGCGCGCGGCCGCGTGACCCCCAGCAGGCCCCAGGCCACCCCGGCGAGGGCGGGCAGCTCCAGCGGCACACCCCGGCCGCGCAGGGCCGCGCCCAGGGCCGCCAGCGGGTCGGCCGCGCCGAAGGCGGCCTGCACGACCTCTTCGAGCGCCGCGCCGGGCAGCTCAGGCCGCGCGAGCACCTGACGCAGCCGCCCGGCGAACACGCTGGGCCGGGTCGGAGGCGGGTCGCCGGGGGTCACGGCCCGCAGGGTAACGCCGGGCGCCGGGCACGGGGACGGGGACGGGGGCGAAGTGCGCGGCGCCCTACCTTCCGGCAGGCGGCAGAGCGCGACACTGGCGCCCAGATGACCGCACCCGCCTCCCGCCCCCCGCTTTCCCCCGCAGGCGGTGAGCGCGCGCCCCTGGCCCTGCGCTCCGCCGACTTGCTGCGCACCCTGCGGCTGGTGTGGCAGGCCAGCCCGCGCCACAGCCTGACCTACGCCCTGACCACGCTGCTGGGCAGCGCCCTTCCGGCGGCCAACCTGTATGTCGGCAAGCTGCTGCTTGACGGGGTGGCGCGGGCGGCGGCGGCGGGCGTGAGCTACGCCGCGCTGCTCTCGCTGCTGGGCGTGCAGGTCGCGCTGGTCGTGGCGGGCAGCCTGATGTCCACCGTGCAGAACGCCTCGCAGCAGCTGCTGGGTGACAGCCTCCAGCACGCGGTCAGCCGCCGCATTCTGGACAAGGCCTCGGGCCTGAGCGTGGAGGCCTTCGAGAACGCCGAGACCTACGACAAGTTGCAGCAGGCCTACCGCGAGGTGGGATCGAGACCGCTGGGCGTGGCGACCCAGCTCGTGGGGCTGGCGGGGGCCGCCGTGACGCTGGTGTCGGTGGGCGCGCTGATGGCGCAGCTCGGGGCCTGGGTGCTGCCGCTGGTGCTGCTGGCGAGCCTGCCGGGCGTGTGGGTCAGCAACAAGTTCGGCGTGGAGAATTACCGGATGCTGCGCTGGCAGACCCACGACGCGCGGGTGCAGAACTACCTGGGCGGGCTGCTGACCTCGGACCAGTTGGTGAAAGAGGTGCGGCTCTTCGGCTTCGAACCTTACCTGCTGGGGCGCTGGCGCGAGTATTACCTGGGCTTCCGGCGGCAACTGGAGGACATCATCCGCCGCCGCTCGGCGTGGGGCTTCGGGGCGTCGCTGCTCTCGGCCCTGCTGATCGGGCTGGCGAGCGCCCTGATCCTGCGCCGCGCCGCCGCCGGGGAGATCACGGTGGGCGACTTCGGCATCTTCGTGCTGGGCATCGCGCAGGTGCAGGGCACGGTCGCGGGACTGCTCAACGGCGTGAGCGGCATCTACCAGAACCTGCTGTACATGCGCAACCTCTTCGACTTTCTGGAACTGCCCGGCCGCGACCTGGACGCGGGCGAGGAGTGGCGCGGAAGCATCGAGAGCATCGAGTTTCAGGCGGTGGGCTTCCGCTACCCCTTGACCGAGCGCGACGTGCTGCGCGGGGTGAGCTTCACGGTGCGGCGGGGTGAGGCGCTGGCGCTGGTGGGGGAAAACGGGGCGGGCAAGACCACGGTCGTGAAGCTGCTGACCCGGCTCTTCGAGCCGACCTCGGGGCGCATCCTGCTCAACGGGCAGGACGCCGCGCGCTTCAGCCCCCGCAGCGTGCAGCGCGAGATGAGCATCATCTTTCAGGACTTCGGGCAGTACCAGATGAGCGCGCGCGAGAACGTGGCGATCGCCGAGGTGGGCCGCCTGGGTGACGCCGCCGGGGTGGGGCGGGCGGTGGAGCAGGCCGGGGCTGCCTACGTGGACGACCTTCCCCAGGGCCTCGACACGCCGCTGGGGCGGCTCTTTCAGGGGGGACGGCAGCTCTCGGGCGGGCAGTGGCAGCGGCTGGCGCTGGCGCGGCTGTACTTCCGGGACGCCTCGGTGCTGGTGTTCGACGAGCCGACGGCGGCCCTCGACGCCCGCGCCGAGTTCGAGACGGTCGCGGCGCTGCGGGAGCAGGCCGCCGGGCGCATCACCCTCTTGATCTCGCACCGCTTCTCCACCGTGCGGCTGGCCGAGCAGATCATCCTGCTGGACGGCGGCGTGGTGCGGGAGGCGGGCAGCCACCCGGACTTGATCGCGCTGGGCGGGCAGTACGCGGCGCTCTACGCCCTTCAGGCGCGTGGCTACGCCAGCGGGGAGACGGCCGACGCTCCCGCCGACCCCCTGCCGCAGACCCGCTAGCCCCAGAGGCGTGGGCCTCCGGCGTCCAGCGGCGGGGGGGGGGCCTGAACCCGGCTTCATCAAAATGAAGTGGGAAAGCGGCGGCGGCGCATTACAACCAGGGCAACGCCCAGCCACCCGGTATAGACGGCGCCCGGCACACACGGCGCGGCGGGGAGCCGGGACTCCGGCAGCAAGACCCCGACTGCCCGACTGGAGGAGAAGAGAGATGAAAGCCACGACGATGATCCTGACGGCCCTGCTGCTGCTCACCGGCTGCCAGGAAAACTCGGCTGGGACTGGCTCGACCGGGACCAGCTCGGCCGGAACCAGTTCGGCGGGAAGCGGCACGGCCACGGAGACCTCCACGGGCACCTCTTCCACCGGGGCGGCGCAGCCGTCGGCCACCCCAGCCGGTTCGGCGGACTCCCAGACGGGGGCGGGCAGCGGGGCCACCTCGGCGCCGCCCGCGTCCTCCGGCTCAGGCACGGCGGCGGGCGGTGCCGGGACAACGGGCACCCAGGACCCGGACCGCCTGGCCTACGACGAGAACACCATCTCGGTCGTGGAGAACAACCAGGAGGGCGTGGTGTTCGTCACCCGGCTGGATCAGGTGGGGAACGGTTCTCTGTTCAGCGAGTCGCCGCTGGCCCCGCAGCCGTCCCCGGCCCCGGGCGGCGCCGAGGTGGTGACGGGCAGCGGCTCGGGCTTCCTGATCGACGCCCAGGGCGACATCCTGACCAACTACCACGTGATTCAGGACGCCGCCAACGTGCGGGTCCGGCTGCACGGCAACGAACGCGAGTACGAGGCCCGGGTGGTGGGCACCGCCCCGGACTACGACCTGGCCCTGCTGCGCGCCGAGGGGCTGCCCTCAGGCCTGACGCCCATGCGTCTGGGAGACAGCGACTCGCTGCGGGTGGGCGAAAAGGCCATCGCGATGGGCGCCCCCTTCGGGCTGGAGTTCACGGTCACGCAGGGCATCGTCTCGGCCCTCGAGCGGGTGATTCCCACCGGGGTCAACTACATCCCGCAAAACTCGATCCAGACCGACGCCGCGATCAACCCGGGCAACTCGGGCGGTCCCCTCGTGAACAGCCGGGGCGAGGTGATCGGCGTGAACACCCAGATTCTCTCGCCCGCCGGGGCCGCGACCGGGGTCGGGCAGAATGCCGGCGTGGGCTTTGCCATTCCGATCAACGTCGCCAAGAGCCTGCTGCCGCGCCTGCGGGCGGGCGAGGACATCAGCGTGCCGCGCATCGGGGTGGTGACCCTGAACCTGCAAGCCCTGACGCCCTCGGCCCGCGAGGCCCTGGACCTGCCCGACAGCGGCGTGCTGGTCCAGTCGGTCGAGCCGGGATCGCCCGCCGCCCAGGCCGGACTGCGCGGCGGCCAGCGCAGCCAGCAGTTTCCCGACGGCACCATCCGGCTGGGCGGCGACGTGATCACCGAGATCGACGGCGAGGCGGTCGATTCGGTGCAGGACCTGCAAAGCGTGCTGATCGGCAAGGAACCGGGGGATCAGGTCACCCTCAACGTCGAGCGCGGCGGCCAGGAGGTCGAGCGCGAACTGACCCTCACGCCGCCCGCCGGACGCTGAGACTGGCCGGAACGCTGGCAGCGGCCCCGGCGTCCCTGGGCCAGGAACCCCGTGGCAGCACTTGTCTGCCACGGGCCGGGCCACGCCCTTCAGGGAGAGGGCGCCTGCCGGGGCCACAGCCGGGCGGCAGCCTCGGCCACCCCGAGCGGTTGCGGCGCCGGGCGGCCCAGCAGGTACCCCTGGGCGTAGTCGCTGCCGAGCTGCCGGACCAGTTCCAGCTCCCCGGGCGTCTCGATGCCCTCGCTGACCACCCGGATGCCCAGGTCGTGGGCGTAGCGGACCAGCGCCGTGATCAGCGGCACCCGGGGGTCGGCGCCGTGCAGGCCGCGCACCAGCGCGCGGTCGAGCTTCACGATGTCGGGCCGCAACTCGGAGAGGTAGGTCAGGCTGGTGTGCCCGGCGCCCAGGTCGTCGAGCGCCACCTGCGCGCCCTGGGCGCGGTAGCGCTCCAGAATCGAGCGCAGCAGCCTCAGGTCGGGGAAGGCCTCGCTTTCGGTCACCTCGAACAGCAGGCGCGAGAAGTCGGCCCCCACCTCCTGGCAGGTCTCGAAGGTGGTCCGCAGGCAGATGTCGGGGTTGTACACCACGCCCGGCGCAAAGTTGATGAACAGCACCTCGCCGGGCTGCAAGCGGGGGTAGACCTGACGGATCGCCCCGCGCCGCGCCAGCGCGTCGAACGCGCGGGCCTGTCCGTGTGCAGCGGCGGCCTCCAGCAGCGGCCCGGCACCGATCAGTCCTCCCTCGCCGTGGGCGCGCACCAGCGCCTCGTAGCCATACACCTGCCCGCTCGCCAGCGCGACGACCGGCTGGAGGTGAAAGTGCAGGCCCCCCGTGCTCGCCGCCGCGAACCACGCGCTGCCCAGCCGCCGCACCCAGACCTCCAGCGGCGCCAGCCCCCAGGGGTCCAGTTCGCCCGCCGCCGTCCAGGGCGCTGCGAGCACCCCGGGCCGCTCGGTGGGCGACAGGGCGGCCAGCACGGCTTCCAGGCGCCCGAACCCTGCCGGAGAGATGAACCACGCTCCCGCCCGCTCCTCCAGCGGCAGGTCCTGAGCCACCAGCAGCAGCGCCAGCTGACGGCCCAGGTGAGACGAGGCGCCGCGCAGCGAGAGGCCGGTCAGGGGCGTGAGGTCGGGCGGCCGGATCTCGTGGCAGTCGCAGGGGGCAGGGGCGGCAGAGGCAGACATGTCGCCCGCCGTTCTACACCACGCGGGGTGACAGCTTTCTGGCTGAGCCTCGGGAGGGGGGAAGCGGCCCGTCCCCCCGCACCCGGCCCGCTTTTCTGAGAGAAAGCCAAACGCGGCCATTACCTTAGCTTGACTTCTCATCAGACCGGCAAAAAACCGATTGACGCTGTCCTGGCGGGGGTGTAGGCTGCGCCTGTACAGACAGGTCAGCCTGGAGTCCCGCCGTTTGCCGCCCGGCTTGAGCGGCGAGCGGCCTCTCTCTGGGCAGGCAGCCACGTTCTCCCAGGAGGTTTTACCTATGTCGCGTTCCCCGTTTCCTGCCCGCAAGACCCTGCTGGCGCTGCTGGCGCTCGGCACCGCCGCCGCGCCGCTGGCAAGCGCCCAGACCTACAGCGGCCCCAGGGTCCAGCTGACCTTCCTGCACGGCTTCACCGGCCCCGACCGCCCGGTGATGGAGTCGCTGATCAAGAAGTTCAACGAGACCTACCCCAACATTCAGGTTCGCGCCACGGCCCAGCCCTGGGGCACGACCTGGCAGCAGCTCCCCTCGCTGGTCGCCTCGGGCCGGGCGCCCGACGTGGTCGTGATCAACGAGGACCAGATCACCAACTTCGTCGCGCGCGGGGCCGTCTCGCCCCTCACCGCCGCCGAGCTGAAAACGGCGGGCATCGACAAGGCTAGGTTCTTCGGGCCGCTGTTCCAGACCGCCGACTACCAGGGCCAGTCCTACGGGGTGCCGATTTCCAGCGTGGCCTACGTCATGTTCTACAACAAGGACCTGATGAAGAAGGTCGGGCTGGACCCCAACAAGCCGCCCCGCACCCGCGCCGAATTCCTGACCGCCGCGCAGAAGTGCACGGTGGACAAGAGTGGCAAGAACGCCACCCAGGCAGGGTTCGACGCCAAGAACCTCGACACCTGGGGCGTCAGTCTCTACAACAACTGGGTGGGCGCCCGCGCCGCCTACGCCGCCATTCTCCAGAACGGCGGGGCGATGGTGGACAAGAACCAGAACGCGGCCTTCAACTCGCCGCAGGCGGTCAGCGCCGTGCAGTTCCTGGTCGATCTGGTGCAAAAGCAAAAGGTCGCCCGCCCCAACAGCACCGAGGAAGCCGAACTCGCGGCCTTCAGTCAGGGCAAGGTCTGCATGTTTCCCAGCGGGCAGTGGTACCTCGACCGCTTCGAGCAGCAGAAGATGAACTTCGGCGTGACCTTTATGCCGCGCGTGGGCGGCACCGCCCGCGACGCCGCCTGGGGCGGATCGAGCCACCTGACCCTGCCCAAGCAGCGCGCCGGGTACGACGCCAACAAGCGCCGCGCCGCGCTGGTGTTCATGTCGTGGCTGTCGCAGCCCGCCCAGAACCTGACCTGGACCGCGACCGGCAGCCTGCCCACCCAGCGGGCGGTGGCGAACAACACCAAGTTCGCCTCGGCGCCCATCAACGGCGTGTTCGACCGTCTGAACAGCGTCTACGCGACCAGCGGCTACCCCTGGGTCGGGCAGGTCATGGCGCCCTTCGACCAGGCCTGGGAGGCCGCCTACCTGGGCAAGAAGCCCGTGCAAAAGGCGCTCAACGACGGCGTGAGTGAGGCCAACAAGCAGATCGCGCAGGCCCGCAAGAACTTCCAGTAACGGGCGGCCCGGCGGCCCCGAACAGGCGGCCCAGCCCCTTTTCACCACGTCCAGACGGTGAGGAGGCTGGGCCGCCGCCCTTCTTTCCTCTCCTCACTCCCCCACGCGCGAGGTACCTGCCATGACTGTCACGCAAGCCCCGCCCACGACCAGCACGGCCCGGGCGCCCGCACCGAGGCCGCGCGTCAGCCTCGAGCCTTACCTGTACCTGCTGCCGCACGCCGTGCTGTTTTTTCTTTTCACCGTGTATCCCATCGGGTACGGCCTGTATATCAGCCTGCACCGCTGGGACCTGCTGAGCGGAACCCAGCCGTTCGTGGGCGGCGAGTTCTACCGCAACATCTTCACGCCGGGCACGCCCCAGGCGGATTTTTTCTGGAAGACGCTCTGGAACACCACCTTCTTTACCATCGTCAGCGTGCCGCTGCTGGTCGCGGCGGCGCTGGGGCTGGCGCTGCTGCTGCACCGCCCCATCGTCGGGCGGACTTTTTTCCGGGCCGTCTTTTTCATGCCCGGCATCCTAACCGTATCGGTGATGGGCATCTTGTGGCGTTGGATGTTCGACAACCAGATCGGCCTGGTGAACGCGGCCCGCGACGCGCTGTTCAGCGCCCCCCCGATTCCCTGGCTCTCGACCGAGGGCCTGGCCTGGGTGCCCATCGTGGTGGGCACGATCTGGTGGACGCTGGGCTTCAACATGACGCTGTACCTGGCCGCGCTGGGCAACGTGCCGCTCAGTCTCTACGAGGCGGCCTCGCTAGACGGGGCGACGCCCTGGCAGAGCTTCCGTTTCATCACCGTGCCGATGCTGGCCCCCGTCACGCTGTTCGTGATCGTGACGACGGCGCTGGCGTCTTTTCAGCTGTTCGGCCAGTCGCTGGTGATCACCAACGGCGGGCCGAGCCGCTCGACCCAGAGCGTGATCCAGTACATCACCGAGGAAGGCTTTACCAACGCGCAGTATTCCAGCGCCGCCGCGATGGGCTTTGTCTTCGGGCTGTTCATGCTGATTTTCACCGCCGCGCAGTTCCGCATGATGGCGCGTGACGTAAAGGAGGGCTGAGAAGCATGACCACCGTGACGCCTCCCAGTTCCCCGGCTTCCCGCTCGGCCGCGCCCCGGCGCCGCCGGATGCCGCGCGACCTGCCGCGCTTTTTGATCCTGTGCGTGCTGGCGCTGCTGTTTCTGGCGCCGGTCTACTGGATGATTTCCACCTCGCTGAAGACCGAGGCCGACGCCATCGCCACGCCGGTGCAGTGGATTCCGCGCAACATCACCTTCGACAACTACCGCGAGGTGCTGACCTCGCCGGACGGCAACATCCTGCGCTGGACCTGGAACTCGCTGTTCGTGGCGGCGGCCTTTACGGTCGGGCACGTGCTGCTGTGCGCGCTGACCGCTTACCCGCTGGCGCGGATGCAGTTTCCGGGCCGCAACGCCTGGTTCTGGTTCATCCTGTCGAGCCTGATGATTCCCGGCATCGTGACATTGATTCCGACCTACATCATGATGCTGAATTTCGACTGGATCAACAGCTACAACGCCCTGATCTGGCCGGGCATCAGCGGGGTGTTCGGGGTCTTCTTGCTGCGGCAGTTTTTCATGGGAATCCCGCGTGAACTGGAGGAAGCCGCGCGGCTCGACGGCGCCAGCAGCCTGCAAATCCTGTGGCGCATCATCCTGCCGCTGAGCGTGCCGTCGCTGGTCACGTTGGCGGTGTTCGCGTTCATGGGGTCGTGGAACAACTTCCTGTGGCCGCTCTTCACGGTCACCGACGTGGACAAGATGACGCTGCCGGTCGGCATCACCACCTTCTCGCAGCGCTACGTGACCGAGTACGGCAAGCTGATGGCCTCGACCACGCTGGCGGCGGTGCCCGCCCTCATCGCCTACCTGCTCGCGCAGCGGTTTCTGGAATCGGGCCTGTCCACGACCGGCCTCAAGGAGTAGACGTGACCCGACCCCAACCGGCCCGGCCCCTTCCCGTGCGGCCCCGCCTGGCGCTGGCTTTTACCCTGACCGCGCTGCTGACCCCCGGCGCCACGCTGGCCGGGGGGAGCGGCGGCCCCGCAGCCACGGCTCCTGCCAAAGCTCCGGCCACGGCCAAGACCTTCCGCAACCCGGTCTTGGACGAGAACTTCGCGGACCCCTTCGTCCTGCGTGAGGGGGGGGTGTACCACGCCTACGCGACGAACACGGACGGCTCGAACGTGCCGCACGCCGTAAGCCGCGATCTGGTGCGCTGGGAGCGCCGGGGCGACGCGATGCCGCTGCTGCCCGCGTGGGCGGGCGGGGGCCGCACCTGGGCGCCCGAGGTGGCGCGGGTGGGCCAGCGCTTCGTGCTGTACTACACCGCGCTGCACGAGGAGAGCGGGCGCCAGTGCATCGGCGCGGCCAGCGGCGCCTCGCCCGCCGGGCCGTTTCGCGACACCTCGGCCAAACCGCTGATCTGCCAGCTCGCCGAGGGCGGCAGCATCGACGCCAGCCCCTTTCTGGACAGTGACGGCAAGCGCTACTTGCTGTGGAAGAACGACGGCAACTGCTGCAACCAGGCGACGAACATCTACCTCCAGCCGCTGAGCGCCGACGGGTTGCGGCTGACGGGCAAGGCCAGCACCCTGATTCAGAATTTCCAGCTGTGGGAGGGCAACGTCATCGAGGCGCCGACCCTCTACAAGGCGGGCGGCGTGTACTACCTGCTGTACTCGGCCGGGCCTTTTGACAGCGACCTGTACGCGGTGGGCTACGCGACGGCCCCGCGCATCGGCGGGCCGTACCGCAAGGCGCCGGAAAATCCGATTCTGGTGACCAAGGGGGCCGTGGCTGGACCCGGCCACCAGACGGTCGTGAAAGACGGGGCGGGGCGTACATGGCTGGCCTACCACGCCTGGACCACCGGGGCCATCGGGGACACGGTGGGCTACCGCAGCCTGCGCCTCGACCCCATCACCTTCAGCGGCGGCAAGGCGCGGGTGGCCGGGCCGACGCTGACGCCGCAGCGGGCGCCCACCCCATGAGCGGTGACCCTGAGCTGGGCAGGGCGACGACCGGGACGACCCCACCCGGACCCCTGCCCGAAACGCCGCTGTACCCGGGCGACTTCGCGGACCCCTTCGTGCTGGAGGTGGACGGCACCTACTACGCCTACGGCACCGGGCAGCACGGGCAGGCAGGCGTGCGGGCCTTCGAGGTGCTGTCGTCGCCGGACCTGGTGCACTGGACCTCGCACGGGGGCGTGCTGGAGGCGCTCTCGCCCGAACGGATGGACTACTGGGCGCCCGAGGTGGCCCGCAGCGGGGACACCTTCTACCTGTACTACTCGGTGGGGCAGGGGGATGCGGGGCATCACCTGCGGGTGGCGACGGCCGCGCACCCGCTGGGGCCATTCGTGGACCGGGGCCTGAACCTGACGCCGGACGAACCGTTCGCCATCGACCCGCACCCCTTTCAGGCGCCGGACGGGTCGTGGTACCTCTACTACGCCCGCGACGACCTGACCGGCGAGCGGCCCGGCACCCTGCTGGCGGTCGCGCCCCTGCACGACATGACCCGGCTGGGCGAGACCCGGACCATCCTGCGGGCGAGTGGCGACTGGCAGGTCTACCAGCGGGCCAGGACGATGTACGGCGCGGTGTACGACTGGCACACGCTGGAAGGGCCTTTCGTGCTGCACCGGGGCGGCCGCTACCACCTGCTGTACTCCGGCGGCGCCTGGACCAACGAGACCTACGGGGTCGGGCACGCGGTGGCCGATCACCCGCTCGGCCCCTGGAGCGAGCCGCAGCCTGGCGCCAACGTGCTGAGAACCGCCGGGCACCTCACCGGCCCCGGCCACGCCAGCGTCACCCGGCGGGGCGAACAGGACGTGCTGGTCTTTCACGCCTGGAATGAGGAACGCACCCGGCGCCAGCTGCACGCCGCGCCGCTGCGCTGGACCGGCGGGCGGCCCACGGCGCTGCCTGAACCTGTCGCCTGACTTCGCGCCGTCCAACCTCGTCCGCCCCCTCATCCCGGAGGTTTCGCCATGCAGCCACTGACCCGTGTCCGGCCCACCCTGCTCGCCCCCGCGCTGCTGGCTCCACTGCTGCTCGCCTCGTGTGACCGGATAGGCGCCCTGCCCCAGCCGGGGCGCACCTACAGCAATCCACCCGTGATTCAGAAGGCGGACGGCACGCGGGTGGAGTCGTGCGCGGACCCCGACCTGCTGCGCGGCCCGGCGGGCGACCCCAACTGGTACCTGTACTGCACCACCGACCCGCACACCGCCGCCGAGCGCGACGAGAGCGGCAACCCCAGGTTTCACCTGATCAGCATGGCGAAGTCCAGCGACCTGCTGAACTGGACCTACGTGGGCGACGCCTTTGCCGGGAAGCCGGGCTGGGTCAAGGATGACGCGGGGCTGTGGGCGCCCGAGGTGCGGCGGATCGGGAACCAGTACCTGCTGTATTACACGGCCAGCGACACCAAGGCGGGTGGCAGCGCCATTGGGGTGGCGACCGGGCCGACCCCCACCGGCCCCTGGACCGACAGCGGCGCGCCCGCCGTGGAGCCGCAGGCCCCTCCCGGGGGGAGCGACCCGGCGGCGCGGCGCTGGGTCTTTGACCCCGAGGTCGTCACCGACGCTGCCGGGCAGCACTGGATGTACTACGGGTCGTACTTCGGCGGCATCTCGGTGCGGCGGCTGAGCGCGGATGGACTCCGGACCGACCCCGCCACCCAGCGCGAGGTCGCGCTCGACAACCGCTACGAGGGCGCCCAGGTCGTGCAGCGCGGCGGGTACTACTACCTGATGCTCTCGGCCACCAACTGCTGCGCCGGGCCGCTGAGCGGCTACAGCGTGTTCGTGGGCCGCTCGGCCAGCCCGGCGGGTCCCTTCGTGGACCGCGACGGCGTCTCGCTGCTGGACCCGCGCGTGGGCGGCACGCCGGTCCTGAGCATGAACGGCAACCGCTGGGTCGGCCCCGGCCACAACGCGGTCTTTCAGGACGCCGCCGGGCGTGACTGGACGGTGTACCACGCCATCGACCGTTTCGACCCCTACCTCGACGTCGGGCGCAACCTCAACAAGCGCCCCATGCTGCTCGACCCGCTCGACTGGGTGGAGGGCTGGCCCACCGTGCGCGGCGGGGCCTGGGCGTCCGACACGCCCCAGCCTGCCCCGGCGGCCCAACCCGGCGAGCGGACCGCGCCCCCCTCCCCCCCCGTGCAGAACGACCGCCCCGGGGCGCTGCTGGGCGACTACAGCGACGACTTCAGCGGCAGCACGCTGGCGCCGCGCTGGACCTGGGTGCGCCCGCCCGCGAGCGGCGTGGCCGCGCTGGAAGGCGGCGCCCTGCGCTTCGACACCCAGGACGCCGACCTGTTCGAGGACAGCGACAACGCCTCGGTGCTGACCCAACCTGCCCCGGCGGGCGACTACATGGTCGAGGTCAAACTCAACATCAACCTGCCGGACGAGGGCTGCTGCTTCAACTTCTCGCAGGGCGGCCTGGTCGTCTACGGCGACGACGACCGCTTCGTGAAGGTCGCCGTGTTTTCCAACTGGAACACCCGCCAGATCGAGTTCGCCAAGGAGGTGCCGGCGTCCACGCCCGGCTTCCCCCGCTACGGCAACACGGTCCTGGCCTCACCCGCGCCCGACACCTGGCTCAGGATCGTGCGCCGCGCGGCGGAAAACGGCACCGAGGAGACCTACACCGGCTACTCCAGCCGCGACGGCGTGAGCTGGACGCGCGGCGGCACCTGGACCCACACCCTGGGACAGGCGAAGATCGGCCTGATCTCGATGGGTGGCAAGGGCTTCACCACCCGCTTCGACCACGTGCGCGTCTCGACGCTGGCGCGGCGCTAAACCACCTTTCGCGGCGCCTCCCTGCCCCCGTCCGGGTGGGGAGGCGTTCTGCTGTGGCCTGGCCGAGGTTGCGAATGATTATTCAGGGAGGCGAATAGAGCGGGAGGTGCGGAGGCTGGCCGATCCTCTTTCCTCCACCGTCTTGAGCCAGATCTGTCTAGGCCGGTAACCCGCCTCCGCAGACGCATGGACAAGCCGCGCTTGTATTTATGCAGAGCCGCTAGGCTGAATCCCCGGAGCCTTTCGCCCGGCCGAGGAGAGGAGCGCCTGATGGACGACCAACGACCGCCGACGCGGCAAGAAAGAGAGGCCGCGAGCCAGCGGGGCCTGTACCGCAGTGAGCAGGAGCACGACGCCTGCGGTGTGGGCTTTATCGCGCACCTGAAGGGACAGCGCAGCCACGGCATCGTGACCCAGGGCCTCCAGATCCTGAGGAACCTCGACCACCGGGGCGCGGTCGGCGCCGACGAGCTGATGGGCGACGGCGCCGGGCTGCTGATTCAGATTCCCGATGGGTTCTACCGCGCTGAGCTGGCGGCCCAGGGGGTCACTCTGCCGCGCCCCGGCGACTACGGGGTGGGCATGATCTTCCTGCCGCAGGAGCACGCCTCGCGCCTGGCCTGCGAGCAGGAACTGGAGCGGGCGATCCGTGCCGAGGGCCAGGTGCTGCTGGGCTGGCGCGACGTGCCCGTGAGCCGCGAGATGCCGATGTCGCCCACCGTGCGCGCCAAGGAGCCGGTGATTCGCCAGGTTTTTATCGGCGCCGGACCGGACATCCTGGTCCCCGACGCGCTGGAGCGCAAGCTGTACGTGATCCGCAAGCGCGCGTCGCTGGCCATCTTGCGCCTCAAGCTGACGCACGGGCGCGAGTACTACGTGCCCTCCATGTCGTGCCGCACGGTGATCTATAAAGGCCTGCTGCTCGCCGGGCAGGTCGGGGAGTATTACCTCGACCTTCAGGACGAACGGGTGGTGTCGGCGCTGGCGCTGGTGCATCAGCGCTTTTCCACCAACACTTTTCCGGAGTGGTATCTGGCGCACCCCTACCGGATGGTCGCGCACAACGGCGAGATCAACACTGTCAAGGGCAACTTCAACTGGATGCGGGCGCGCGAAGGCGTGATGAGATCCCCGGTGCTGGGCGAGGACCTTCAGAAGCTCTACCCCATCAGCCTGCGGGGGCAGTCGGACACGGCGACTTTCGACAACGCGCTGGAACTGCTGACCATGGCCGGGTACCCGCTGGCGCACGCCGCGATGATGCTGATTCCCGAAGCGTGGGAGGGCCACGGCGAGATGGACCCGCAGCGCCGCGCCTTTTACGAGTACCACGCGGCGATGATGGAACCCTGGGACGGCCCCGCCGCCGTGGTGTTCACCGACGGGCGCCAGATCGGCGCGACCCTCGACCGCAACGGCCTGCGCCCCGCGCGCTACATCGTGACGAAAGACGACCTGGTGATTCTGGCGTCCGAGTCCGGCGTGCTGCCGGTTCCCGAACACCAGATTCTGAAGAAGTGGCGGCTCCAGCCGGGGCGGATGTTCCTGCTCGACCTCGACGAGGGGCGCATCCTGGGCGACGAGGAACTGGGGGCGCGCTACGCCTCGGCCAAGCCCTACCGCCAGTGGATCGAGAACGTGCGGGTGGAGCTGGGCAGCCTGCGGCCGGGAGCCGAGGCCGCCGCCTTCCGGGAGACGCTGCTCGACCGGCAACAGGCCTTCGGGTACACCCAGGAAGACCTCAAGTTCCTGCTCGGCCCGCTGGCGGCCGCGGGCGAGGAAGGCATCGGCTCGATGGGCAACGACTCGCCGCTGGCGGTGCTGTCCAGCCGCGACAAGCCGCTGTACAACTACTTCCGGCAACTGTTCGCGCAGGTCACCAATCCGCCTATCGACCCTATCCGCGAGCAGGTCGTGATGTCGCTGGTGTCCTTTGTCGGGCCGAAGCCCAACCTGCTGGACATCAACGCGGTGAACCCACCCATGCGGCTGGAGGTCGCGCAGCCCCTTCTGGACCACGCCGATATGGCGCGGCTGCGCGCGGTCGCGGAGCAGACCGGCGGCAAGTTCCGGCCCTTCGACCTGGACATCTGCTACCCCGCCGCCTGGGGCCGCGAGGGCATCGAGGCCACGCTCGCCTCGCTGCGGGCGGCGGCGGTGGACGCGGTGCGGGAGGGCCACAACCTGCTGATCCTGACCGACCGGGGCATGGACCGCGATCACGTCGCCATCCCGGCCGTGCTGGCGCTCTCGGCGGTCCACCAGCACCTCGTCCACCAGGGCCTGCGGACCACGGCGGGGCTGGTCGTGGAGACGGGTTCGGCGCGCGAGGTCCACCATTTCGCGGTGCTGGCCGGATACGGGGCGGAGGCGATCCACCCGTATCTGGCGCTGGAGACGCTCGCCGCGCTGCACCCGGACGCGCCCGAGAAGGCCGTGTCCAACTACATCAAGGGCGTCGGCAAGGGCCTGTCCAAGATCATGTCCAAGATGGGCATCAGCACCTACATGTCGTACTGCGGCGCCCAGATTTTCGAGGCCATCGGCCTGAGCGAGGAATTGGTCACGAAGTACTTCCGGGGCACCGCGACCCAGGTCGGCGGCATCGGCGTGTTCGAGGTGGCGGAAGAAGCCCTGCGGCTGCACCGGGCCGCCTTCAGCCCCGACCCGCTGCTGGCCGACCGGCTCGACCCCGGCGGCGAGTACGCCTGGCGGGTGCAGGGCGAGGACCACATGTGGACGCCCGACGCGGTCGCCAAGCTTCAGCACGCCGCGCGCTCGGGCCGCCCGGAGACGTACCGCGAGTACGCGGCGATCATCAACGACCAGTCGCGGCGGCACATGACCCTGCGCGGCCTCTTCGAGCTGAGGACGGACCCCGAGAAGGCGATCCCGCTGGAGGAAGTGGAACCCGCCGCCGAGATCGTCAAACGCTTCGCCACCGGCGCGATGAGCCTCGGCTCGATCTCCACCGAGGCGCACACCACGCTGGCCGTCGCCATGAACCGCATCGGCGGCAAGTCGAACACGGGCGAGGGGGGCGAGGACCCGGCGCGCTACCGGGACGAGCGGGCGGGCGGGCAGATCGCGGCGGGCACCCGGCTGGCAGACATTCTGGGCGAGGGCCGCATCGAGGCGTCAGCGGACTACGAGTTGCAGGACGGCGATTCGCTCCGGTCAAAGATCAAGCAGGTCGCTTCGGGGCGCTTCGGGGTCACGACCGAATACCTCGTCTCCGCCGACCAGATCCAGATCAAGATGGCGCAGGGGGCCAAGCCGGGCGAGGGCGGTCAACTCCCCGGCGGCAAGGTCAGCGAGTACATCGGGATGCTGCGCCATTCCATTCCGGGTGTGGGCCTGATCTCCCCTCCCCCGCACCACGACATCTATTCCATCGAGGACCTCGCGCAACTGATCCACGACCTCAAGAACGTGAATCCACAGGCGGACATTTCCGTGAAGCTGGTGTCCGAAGTCGGTGTGGGGACCATCGCGGCGGGCGTGGCGAAGGCGAAGGCCGACCATGTGGTCATCGCCGGGCACGACGGCGGGACGGGCGCTTCCCCGTGGTCCTCGATCAAGCACGCGGGGTCGCCGTGGGAACTGGGGCTGGCCGAGACGCAGCAGACGCTGGTGCTCAACCGATTGCGCGGGCGCATCCGGGTGCAGGCCGACGGCCAGATGAAAACCGGGCGCGACGTGGTGATCGCGGCGCTGCTGGGCGCCGACGAGTTCGGCTTCGCCACCGCGCCGCTGGTGGCCGAAGGCTGCATCATGATGCGCAAGTGTCACCTCAACACCTGTCCGGTGGGGGTGGCGACCCAGGACCCGCTGCTGCGGCAGAAGTTCGCCGGAAAGCCCGAGCACGTCATCAACTACTTCTTCTTCGTGGCCGAGGAGGTGCGGGAGCTGATGGCCTCGCTCGGCCTCCGCAGGTTCGACGAGCTGATCGGGCGCTCGGACCTGCTGGACACCCGCCGGGGCGTGGAGCACTGGAAGGCGCGGGGGCTGGACTTCAGCCGGGTCTTCTACCAGCCCGCCGTCCCCGCTGACGTGGCCCGCCGCCACCTGGAGACGCAGGACCACGGCCTGGAGCGTGCGCTCGACCTCGCCTTGATCGAGAAATGCCGCCCGGCGCTGGAACGCGGCGAGGGGGTCAAGGTGCTGGAGGCCGCCCGCAACGTGAACCGCACGGTGGGCGCGATGCTCTCGGGCGAGCTGATCCGCCGCCGCCCGCAGGGCCTGCCCGATGACACCATCTTCATCCAGATGGAGGGGAACGGGGGCCAGAGCTTCGGCGCGTTCCTGGCGAGCGGGATCACGCTGTACCTGATCGGGGACGCGAACGACTACACCGCCAAGGGCCTGTCGGGCGGGCGGGTGGTGGTGCGGCCCTCCATCGACTTCCGGGGGGACGCGGCGGCGAACATCGTGGTGGGCAACACCGTGCTGTACGGGGCGACTTCCGGCGAGGCTTTTTTCCGGGGCGTGGCGGGCGAGCGCTTCGCGGTGCGGCTCTCGGGCGGCGCGGCGGTCGTGGAGGGGGTGGGCGACCACGGCTGCGAGTACATGACGGGCGGGACGGTCGCGGTGCTGGGCCGCACCGGGCGCAACTTCGCGGCCGGAATGTCGGGCGGCGTCGCCTACGTGTACGACGAGGACGGCACCTTCGCTCGGCGCTGCAACCCGGCGATGGTGAGCCTCGACCGCGTGGTGCCGGGGGCCGAGCAGGAGGCCACCATCGACCGCGCCTTCTGGCACCGGGGGCAGACCGACGAGGCGCAGCTGCGGGGGCTGCTCGAAGACCACCACCGCTGGACCGGTTCGCTGCGGGCGCGCGAGCTGCTCGACGGCTGGGAGGCGGCGCTGCCCAGGTTCGTCAAGGTCTTTCCCCGCGAGTACGAGCGGGCGCTGGGGGACCTCGCCAAGGGGGCCGGTCAGTCGGCAGCGCTGGGCCGTCCGGGTCCCGAGCAGGGCAGCGGCGTCCTGACGAAGTGAGGGGAAGGAGCGAGGCGATGGGCAAAGTCACCGGTTTTCTGGAATACGGGCGCGTCGGGGAAGCGTATGAACCCATCGACGCGCGGCTGAAGAATTACAGGGAGTTCGTCCACGAGCTGACGGTCGAGCAGTCGCGGGTGCAGGCGGCGCGCTGCATGGACTGCGGGATTCCTTTTTGCAACAACGGCTGCCCGGTGGGCAACCTGATTCCCGACTGGAACGACCTGGTGTACGGGAACCACTGGCGCGCGGCCATCGACGCGCTGCACGCGACGAACAACTTTCCCGAGTTCACCGGACGCATCTGCCCGGCACCGTGCGAGGCGGCCTGTACGCTGAACCTCACGGCGGACGAGCCGGTGGGCATCAAGTCCATCGAGCGGGCGATCATCGACCACGCCTGGCAGGAGGGCTGGGTGACGCCGCAGCCGCCTCCCTTCCGCACGGGCAAGCGCGTGGCGGTGATCGGCTCCGGTCCGGCGGGCCTCGCGGCGGCGCAGCAGCTCGCCCGCGTGGGCCATAGCGTGACCGTGTTCGAGAAAAACGACCGGGTGGGCGGCCTGCTCAGGTACGGCATCCCCGATTTCAAACTCGACAAGGCTTTGATCGACCGCCGGGTGACGCAACTGGAGGCCGAGGGCGTCACCTTCCGGACGGGCGTGCTGGTGGGCGAGTGGCCGGAAGGGTCGAAGGTGACCAACCTGGCACGCGAGACGGTCACGCCGGAGAAGCTGCGAGAGGACTTCGACGCCGTGCTGCTGGCGGGCGGGGCCGAGCAGCCGCGCGACCTGCCGGTGCCGGGGCGCGAGTTGCGCGGCGTGCATTTCGCGATGGAGTTCCTGCCAGGGCAGAACCGGGTGAACGCGGGCGACCGGCTGGAGGACCAGCTGCACGCCGGGGGCAAGCACGTCGTCGTGATCGGCGGCGGCGACACCGGGTCGGACTGCGTGGGCACCTCGCACCGCCACGGCGCGGCGCACGTGACCCAGTTCGAGCTGCTGCCCATGCCGCCCGAGCGCGAGGACAAGGCGCTGACCTGGCCCTACTGGCCGCACAAGCTCCGCACGTCGTCCAGCCACGAGGAGGGCGGCGAGCGCGAGTTCGCCATCGGCACCAAGGAGTTCATCGGCGAGAACGGACAGGTCACCGGCATCCGCACCGTGCGGCTGGAGTGGGAAGGCGGCAAAATGACCGAGGTACCCGGCAGCGAGCAGGTCCTGAAGGCCGACCTGGTGCTGCTGGCGATGGGTTTTGTCAGCCCGGTGGGGAGCGTGCTGAGCGCCTTCGGGGTGGACCGGGACGCGCGCGGCAACGCGCAGGCAGGCACCGACGAGGTCGGCGGCTACGCGACGAGCGTCCCCGGCGTGTTCGCGGCGGGCGACATGCGCCGGGGGCAGTCCCTGGTCGTGTGGGCGATCCGCGAGGGGCGGCAGGCGGCGCGGGCGGTGGACGGGTTCCTGATGGGGGCGAGCGTGCTGCCGCGTTGAGGCGCTGGCACATGTCTTTGTTGTCTCTAGAGCAGTGACCAGAGCGCCGCGTGGGTGGGGTCTACCCTTTTCGGGTGACCCGGATGCCGCCCGCCCTGCGCCGCGTGTACGCCGCCTATCCGGCGGGGTTCTGGGTGCTGTGGTTCGGCACGATCATCAACCGGGTGGGCGAGTTCGTGGTGCCCCTGCTGGGGTTTTACCTGACCGCCGAGCGGGGCATGCCTGCCTTCCAGGTCAGCGTGGTCCTCGCCATGCTGGGGGCCGGGCGCTTCGTGGCCGAGGGCCTCAGCGGGCCGCTCAGCGACCGGCGCGGCCCCGCCTTCACCATGACGCTGGCGCTGACGGGCGGGGCGGTGACGCTGCTGGCCCTGTCGGCCGCCAGCACGTTTCCGTGGCTGGTCCTGGGCGTGCTGGGGTTCTCGCTGTTCTCGGCGATGTACAAACCGGCGTCGAGCGCGGCCGTGGCGGAGCTTACCAGCGGGGCGCAGCGCACGCGGGCCTACACGCTGCTGTACTGGGCGATCAATGTCGGCGCGGCCACCGCCCCGGTGCTGGGCGGATGGCTGGCGGGGCGGTCGTACAGGCTGCTGTTTTACCTGGACGCCGCCAGCATGGCTCTGTACGCCCTGCTGATCCACCTGCTGTTTCCCCGGCGCCCCCGCCCGGCCGCCGCCTCTGCCGTACGGCCGCGTCTCCTGCCGCGTGACCGGTTGCTGGGGCTGTTCTGCGTGGCGACGCTGCTCTACAGCCTGACCTACCAGAGTTACAAGCTGCTGGCCCTGGTCTTTGCGCAGCAGGGCTACACGCCGGTCCAGTACGGGCAGGTGCTCGCCCTCAACGGGGCGCTGGTGATCTTGCTGGGCCTGCCGGTCGGCGGGCTGATCGCGCGGCGCAACCACCCGCGCTGGCAGGCCGCCGGGGCCGCGCTGCTGGGCCTGGGCTTTCTGGGGCACGCCTTCGCGGACGCGCTGTGGCAGCACCTGCTGGCGGTGGCCGTGTGGTCGGTCGGCGAGATCGTCGCCTACAGCATCGGCAAGACCATCGTCAGCGAACTGGGCAGGCCGGAACAGCGGGGCACCTACATCGGCCTGGTCGGCAGCATGAGCGGCCTGTCGGCCCTGCTCGCGCCGCTGCTGGGCGGCTTTTTGCTGGACGGGTACGGGGCGCGGCCGATGTGGCTGGTCGTCGCTGGTCTGGCCTTGGCCGGGGCGCTGCTGTACCTGTGGCTGGAGGAGCGTGTCGAGCGGCGCCGGGCCGAGACGACGGCCCTGGAAGCGGCGCCGAAGCCTGCCGGGTAGCGGCGCCCCGCACCGCCATACCCCTACACCGAGGCCTGGGTCACCTGGCGGCTCTTGCCCATGCCGGCCACGACCTGATTCACGATGCGCAGCCACGCGCGGGCGCTGGCCTCGACCACGTCGGTGGCGACCCCGGTCCCGTGCAGGCTGATTTCCCCGTAGCGGGCGCCGATGCTGACCTCGCCCACCGCGTCGCCGCCCCCGGTCACGGCCTGGATGCGGTAACTCTCCAGCACCGGACTGATGCCGGTGAGGCGCCCGATGGCCTGAAAGGCCGCCTCGACCGGGCCGTCGCCGTGCGCGGTGGCCTCGGCGGAACCGTCGGGGGTCTTCAGGCGCACAAAGGCCACCGGGGTCATGTTCATGCCGGAGGTGATCTGGAAACCCTCCAGCGCGAAGGTCTGCGGCACGTCGCTGCGGCTGTCCACCAGCGCCCGCAGGTCGTCGGCGGACACCTGCCCCTTGCGGTCGGCGAGGTCCTTGAAGCGGGCGAACAGCGGCCCCACCCGGTCTTCCTCCAGCGCGTACCCCAGGTCGGTGAGCGCCTTGCGGAAAGCGGCGCGGCCCGAGTGCTTGCCCATGACCAGCACGGCGGCCTCACGGCCCACGAGTTCGGCCTGCATGATCTCGTAGGTCTCGCGGGCCTTGAGCACCCCGTCCTGGTGGATGCCCGACTCGTGCGCGAAGGCGTTGTCGCCCACGATGGCCTTGTTGGGCTGCACGGGCATGCCGCTCAGGCGGCTCACCAGCCGCGAGGCGCGGTACAGCTCGCGGGTACGGATGCCCGTCTGGAAGCCGTACACGTCCCCCCGGGTATGAAAGGCCATCACGATCTCCTCCAGGCTGGCATTTCCGGCCCGCTCGCCGATGCCGTTCACGGTGCATTCGATCTGCCGCGCGCCCCCCTCGGCCGCCGCGATGGAGTTCGCCACCGCCAGGCCGAGGTCGTCGTGGCAATGGGCGGAGAGGATCACGTGTTCGGGCAGCTCGGCCTTCAGGTGGGCGAACAGGGCGCGCATCTCGGCGGGCGTGGTGTAGCCCACCGTATCGGGCACATTGAGGGTGGTCGCGCCCGCCTCGGCGGCGGCCCGGAAGATGCGCGCCAGAAAGGCCCAGTCGCTGCGGGTGGCGTCCTCGGCGCTGAATTCCACGTCGTCCACGAAGGAGCGGGCCAGCCGCACGGCCTCCACCGCGCGCTCGACCACCGCGTCCGGCTCCAGGTTCAGTTTGCGGGCCATGTGGATCGGGCTGGTGGCGATGAAGGTGTGGATGCGCGGCTTGTCGGCCGCCTCCACGGCCCTCGCCGCCGCCTCAATGTCGGCGCGGCCCGCGCGGGCCAGCCCCGCGATGACCGGCCCCCGCACCTCGCGGGCGATGCGCGACACGCCTTCGAGGTCGCCGGGACTGGCGATGGGAAACCCCGCCTCGATCACGTCCACACCCAGCCGGGCGAGCTGGTGGGCGATCTCCAGCTTCTGCCCGTGGTTCAGCGCCACGCCGGGCGACTGCTCGCCGTCGCGCAGGGTCGTGTCGAAGATGCGGATGCGGGCTTGCTGGGGAGTCTGGGTCATGGGGTCCTCCTGTGGGCGCTGGGAGAGGGACAAAAGAAGCAGCCCCCGGAAGAGGCTTTCCTCCGGGGGCCGGGCGGGCACTGTTTTCCGCCGCTCACTCCACCGGAGGAACGCGAAGAAGAAGCAGGCCGCTGAACATGGGCATAGGTCACTGTACGGGCCGGGCCGCGAACCGAGCGCAAGTTGTCTGCACGGGGGGCACGCAGCGAGCAGCGGCTCAGTGGGGGTTAGTTCGCGTAGCGTTCCGGCTCGCTCTGCGCCTCCAGCCGGTGGTGGGTGCGAACCTCTTCCTCGGTCACGACCAGGGCGCGGCTGGTGATCTCCTCTCCCCCACGCTCCCAGCTCAGGGGGGACTTCGTCGAGCGGCGAAACAGGCGTTCTGGACGAAGTTTTTTCAGAATCTGCGGGGTCTTCATGACTTTAGTGTGCGCTCTACACTTGCGCCGCACCACCCCCAGAGACGGCCAATGTTCCGCGAGCATGGACGGAGAGAGGCCGCCTCGCCAGCGGGCAGGCGGCCGGAACGGGGGGAAATTACACCTCCAGTTCCTTCTTCTCGATAAAGGGCATCTTGTCCCGCAGTTCCTGGCCCACCGTCTCCAGCAGATGGCCGCGCATCTTCCCGCGCTGCTCCTGCATATAGGGGAACCCGGCCTCGGCGTCCGCGATGAAGCGCTCGGCGAAGCGGCCCTGCTGGATGTCGGTCAGCACCTCGCGCATGGTGCCTTTGGTTTCACCCGTGATGATGCGCGGCCCGGTCACGTAGTCCCCGAACTCGGCGGTGTTGGAGATCGAGTGGCGCATGCCTGAAAAGCCCTTCTCGTAGATCAGGTCCACGATCAGCTTGACCTCGTGCAGCGTCTCGAAATAGGCGATCTCGGGCTGGTACCCGGCCTCCACCAGCGTCTCGAAGCCCGCCTGGATCAGGTGGGTCACGCCGCCGCACAGGACCGACTGCTCGCCGAAGAGGTCGGTCTCGGTCTCCTCCTTGAAGGTCGTTTCCAACACGCCCGCGCGGGTACAGCCGATGCCGCGCGCGTAGGCCAGGGCCAGGGCACGGGCGCCGCCGCTCGCGTCCTGCGCGACCGCGAAGATGCCGGGCATGCCGCCGCCATCGGCGTAGATGCGCCGCAGCATGTGCCCCGGCCCCTTGGGCGCCACCAGAAACACGTCCACGCCCTCAGGCGGCGTGATGCGCCCGAAATGGACGTTGAAACCGTGGCCGAAGGCGAGGGCCTTGCCGGGCGTCAGGTGGGGGGCGATGCTCGCCTCGTACAGGCCGGGCTGCGCCTCGTCGGGAATCAGCAGCATCACCACGTCCGCCTCGCGGGTGGCGTCCTCGACGGTCGTCACGCGCAGGCCCGCCTGCTCGGCCTTGACGCGGCTCGCGGACCCTTCGCGCAGGCCGACCACCACGTTCAGGCCGCTGTCGCGCAGGTTCTGGGCGTGGGCGTGGGCCTGCGAGCCGTAGCCGATAATCGCGACCAGCTTGTCCTCGATGGGCGAGAGGTCCACGTCGCGGTCGTAGTACATGGTTGCGGCCATACGTGCATTGTCCTACATTGCCCAGAACGGTGGACGGGGCGGGCTAGGCGAGGTGAAGGCCAAGAGGAGCGGGGCAGGGGCCGCCCTCCCCGGCTCTCCCCCGCCCCGCTTCCCGCAGCGGGCCTACTCGTCCCGGCCGTGAACCTGGGCAGGCGGGTGGGTGGCCTCCACGGCGGTGAACGGTTCCAGAATCTTGTAATGGTGCCGGGCACCTTGGGGCACCACCCACGAGTTGCCGGGTTCGAGCAGCAGCATCGAGCCTTCGACGTGCAACTCGGCGCGGCCCGAGATCACGTACCCGACGGTCTCGTAGGGGCGGGCGTGGGGTTCGTCGCCCTCGCCCTGCTGCTGGTCTTCCCACAGCCGCATGGAGAGCGACTTGCCGCTGACCAGATACTTCTGGCCGCCTTGACCCTTGGGCGAGTGGCGGGAATCGACCTTCTGGGCAGTGGTGTCTGACATGGTGCCCTCAGTATTCATTCCCCGCCCCGACCGGAAAAACAGAAAAGGGTCATGAATGTCTTCGCAAGTCGGCGGGGCGACAGTCGCGCTAGTCCTCTGCCGCCGTGGCGGTCAGCAGCGGCCCCAGCGCCCGCGTCTCACCGTGGTAGACGTGCCCCGGAATATCGGCGTTCGAGCCGCGCGTGAGGGCCACCCGGCCCGTCCGCATGGTTTCCAGGATGCCGAAGGGCCGCATCTGCTCGATAAAGGCGGTGACCTTGCCCTCGTCGCCCGTTACCTCGAAGGTCAGCGCGCGGCGGCCCACGTCCACGATGCGGGCGCGGAAGTCCTCGGCGATCTGGCGGACCTCCACCCGGCTTTCGGGAGTGATGGCGACCTTGACGAGGACGAGTTCGCGGTCCACGAACTTCTCCAGGCTGTGGTCCACCACGTGCAGCACGTCGTGCAGCTTCTCGAGCTGCTTCATCGCCTGCTCGACGATGGCGCGGTCGCCGGTCACGACGAAGGTCATGCGGCTGACTCCCGGCTGCTCGGTACTCCCGACCGACAGGCTGCGGATGTTGTAGGCGCGGCGGCCGAACAGGGACGTGATGCGGGTCAGCACGCGCGGCTCGTCGCGCACCAGGGCGCTGACCAGATGGTCTTGCGGCGCGGCCAGGTGGTCGGCGGTCATGCGCGACTCCCCTGCACGGCCTGGGGTTCGGTCTCGATCATCTCGCTCAGCGCCGCACCGGCGGGCACCATCGGGAAGACGCCGTGCTCGTTGGGGACCACGACCTCCAGCAGGGCGCTGCCGTCGTGGGCCAGCCAGGCGTCGATGGCGCCTTCCAGATCGGCCGAGTTGTCGGCCCGCCAGCCGGAGATGCCGTAGGCGTCCGCCAGCTTCAGGAAATCGGGGTTGGAGTCGCCCAGGTAGACCTCCGAGTAGCGGCGCTCGTGGAAGAGTTCCTGCCACTGGCGGACCATGCCCAGGTACGAATTGTTCACGACGCAGATCTTGACGTTGCGGACGCCGTACTTGGTCAGGGTGGCGAGTTCCTGGGCGGTCATCTGAAAGCCGCCGTCTCCGGCGATCACCATGCTGGTCACGCCGGGTTCGGCCAGCGCCGCGCCGATGGCAGCCGGAAAGCCGAAGCCCATGGTGCCCAGCCCGCCCGAGGTCAGCCAGCGGCGGGGCTGCTCGAAGCGGGCGAGCTGGGCGGCGAGCATCTGGTGCTGGCCCACGTCGGTGCTGAGGACGTCCTGCGGGCGGAGGCGGGCCACCACCTGCCGCACCGCCTGCGCCGCGCCCCAGTGGGTGGGATGCTCGCCGCGCGTGCGCCACTCGGCCAGGGTGGCGGTCCAGTCGGGATGGCTCAGCGGCTCAGCCCTCTCGGTCAGCAGCCGGGCGGCCTGCGCGGCGTCGGCGCGCACCGGCACGTGCGCCCGCACGATCTTGCTGATCTCGGCGGCGTCGAGGTCGATGTGGATGATGCTGGCCTGAGGGGCGAAGTCCTTGACCCGCCCCGTCACCCGGTCGTCAAAGCGCAGGCCGATGCCGACCAGCACGTCGGCTTCGGAGATCGCGCGGTTGGCCGCAACCGAGCCGTGCATCCCCGGCATTCCCAGCCAGAGGGGGTCCGAGGCGGGAAAAGCACCCAAGCCCATCAGGGTGGTGATCGTGGGGATGCGCCACGCGCGGGCGAAGGCGGTGACCTCGGCAGCGGCGCCCTGGGCACCGCCGCCCACCATCAGGACGGGTTTGCGGGCCTCCTTCAGCAAGGCGACGGCGGCTTCGAGGGCGTGTGGGTCGGGCGCAGGCGCTTCCGGCGCGGCCTGCGGTCCGTGAACCTCGCCCGTGAAGGCCGCGAGTTGCACGTCCTTGGGAATATCCACCAGCACCGGGCCGGGGCGACCCGAGCGGGCGATGCGGATGGCCTCGGCCACGATGCGCGGCAGGTCGTTCGGGTCGGTCACCACGTAGTTGTGCTTGGTGATCGGGAGGGTGATCCCGGTGATGTCCGCCTCCTGAAAGGCGTCGGTGCCCATCAGGTGCCGGGCCACGTTGCCGGTGATCGCCAGCAGCGGCACCGAGTCCATCATCGCGTCGGCCAGCCCGGTGACCAGGTTGGTGGCGCCCGGTCCGCTGGTCGCCAGACACACCCCCAGCTCTCCGGTCGCCTTGGCCCAACCTTCGGCCGCGTGGATCGCGCCCTGCTCGTGCCGCGCGAGGATGTGGCGGATGTCGGGGAAGAGGGTGAGCGCGTCGTACACGGGCATGATCGCCCCGCCGGGATACCCGAAGACGGTCCCGACCCCGTGCGCGGCGAGCGTCTGCCAGAGGGCCTGGGCGCCGTTGGGAGGGGTCATGGCCGGCTCCGGGGCTGCGGGTGGGGCTGGGGACGGGTGCTCATCTTCTGACCTCCGGTGACCTTGCTGCAACCTGAGAACGGAAAACCCCACCCTCGAACTCGGGGGCGGGGTTTACGGGGAGCGGCGCCTGAACGCTCAGCCTCCAGAAACCCCGGGGCCAAGAAGGAGCGCGAGGACGGTGCGCGGCGGCATGGCCGCAAAGTACGGCGTGAGGGAGGCCGGGGCGAGGCGGCGCCCTAGACGAATGGGCACCAGACGAATGGGCACCAGACGAAGGGGGCACCCCCGGGCCTCTCTGCTCTCCCGCTTGATCGCGCCCCCGGCAGGCCGCACACTGAGCCACCGCCCTCTTTGCCGCCGCCCCCCCAGGTGGCCGCCACCCCTTTGTTGCCCTCAGGAGCGCGCATGACTGACCCCTTCTCCAGCGTCCCGCCCACCGGCTCCGCCGACCCCGCGCCGCATCCGCGCCCGCAACTCACCCGCGAGCGCTGGGAAGACCTGGGCGGCGTCTGGCAGTTCGCCCACGACGACGAGGACCGGGGCCTGGGGGAGCGCTGGTTCGAGCGCGGCGAGGCCTTTGACCAGCAGATCGTGGTGCCGTTTCCCCCCGAGAGCCGGGCCAGCGGGCTGCGGGCCAGCGGCTACCACCCGGTCGTGTGGTATTCGCGCACGGTGAGGGTGGCCCCGGAGGACCGCGCGGGCCGCGTGCTGCTGCATTTCGGGGCGGTGGACTACCGGGCGCAGGTGTGGGTGAACGGGCGCCTGGTGGCCGAGCACGAAGGCGGGCACACGCCCTTTACGGCCGAGATCACGCCCGCGCTGGGGCCGGAGGACACGCAGCGAGTCGTGGTCCGCGCCCAGGACGACCCCCTGGACCTCGCGCAGCCGCGCGGCAAGCAGGACTGGGAGGAGGCCCCGCACGCGATCTGGTACCACCGCACGACCGGCATCTGGCAACCGGTGTGGCTGGAGGCCGTGCCGCCCACCCACATCGCGGGGCTGCGCTGGACGCCCGACGTGGAGCGCGGGCGGCTGGGCCTGCACGTCCGGCTGAACGAGCTGCCCCGGCAGGACCTGCGGGTGCGCGTGCGCCTGAGCCTGCGGGGCGAGCGGCTGGCGGACGACACCTACGCGCTGGGGGGCCGCGAGGTGGAGCGCCAGATCGAGTTGGGGGTGCAGCGCGTCCAGGCGCGGCGCAAGGAGCTGCTGTGGTCCCCCCGGCGCCCCAACCTGATCGACGCCCGCCTCACCCTGCTGGACGAGGACGGCGCGGTGGTGGACGAGGTGGGCAGCTACGTGGGCCTGCGCAGCGCCGGGGTCCGCGACGGCCGATTTCAGCTCAACGGCTCGCCCTACTACCTGCGGATGGTGCTGGCGCAGAACTACTGGCCCGAGTCGCACCTCGCCGCGCCCTCGGAAGGGGCACTGCGGCGCGAGGTCGAACTTGTCAAGGAACTCGGCTTCAACGGCATCCGCATCCACCAGAAGGTGGAAGACCCGCGCTTCCTGTACTGGTGCGACCGGCTGGGCCTGCTGGTGTGGGGCGAGATGGCGAACGCCTACGTCTTTACCCCGGAAGCGCAGCGCCGCCTGACCCGCGAGTGGCTGGACGTGCTGGAACGCGACCACAACCATCCCTGCGTGGTGACCTGGGTGCCCGTCAACGAGAGCTGGGGGGTGCCCAACCTGGAAGGGGACCCGGCGCAGCGGGCTTTCGTGCGCGGGCTGTACCACCTGACGCGGTCGCTGGACCCCAGCCGCCCGGTGATCGGCAACGACGGCTGGGAGATCGTGGAGGGAGACATCCTGGGCGTCCACGACTACGCCCTGGATGGGGCGACCCTGCGCGAGCGCTACGGCTCCGAAGAGGCGCTGGAACACACCCTGCGGGCGGTGCAGCCCGCGCGGCGCAACTTCTACCTCGCCGGGCACCACCGTCAGGGCGAACCCGTGATGCTGACCGAATTCGGCGGCCTGAGCCACGCGCCGGGCGAGTCCGAGCGCTGGTGGGGCTACGGCACCCTGCCCGACACGGACGCGCTGCTCTCGCGCTACGAGGAACTGCTCTCGGCCGTGCTCGACAGCCCCGTGATCGCGGGCTTCTGCTACACCCAGCTCACCGACACCGAGCAGGAGACCAACGGCCTGCTGCGCGAGGACCGCACCCACAAGCTCGACCCCGGGCGGGTGCGGGCGATCACCACCCGCGTTTCCCGCGCCGTGCAGCACGACGTGCTTCAGGAAATCCACGCCCTGGCCGACGAGCGGCGCCTGGAGCAGCTGCGGGGGGCCGCCGAGCAAGCCGCCGCCCCCGCCGAGGACTGAGCCTGCCTCCTCGCCTCCCCGGATTCACCCAGCGGTCAGCGCGAAGGCGCAGCATGGAACACACGCCAGCGTCTCTCCCGCCTCCCTCTCTCCGCCCATCCAGACAGGAAGGACCCACCATGACCACGACCCCTGAACCCCGGCCCACCCAGACCCCCTACGACGTGCCCGCCATCATGGCCGGGCTGTACGGCGACGGCATCATCGGCCTGAAAGGCGCTTTCCCGCGCGAGTGGGTCGCCCGGCTCGGGGAGGAACTCCCGGTCCTCTACCGCGAGGCGCTGGCCCGGCCCGGCGGCGCCGTCGGGCGCGGCACCAACCGCCACTACGTCGAGATCCACCCCGAGGACATCAGCGGCTTTCTGGACCTCGTGACCCACCCCTGGGTGCGGACGGTCTGCGAGAGCGTGCTGGGGCCGAACTACAAGATCGTCGAGATCGGCTTCGACGTGCCCAATCCTGGCGCGAAGGACCAGCCCTGGCACCGCGACTTCCGGGCCGGACCCGAGACGCTCATTGACCGCCGCCTGAACTCGCTGGCCTTCAACCTCACCACGGTGGACGTGGAGGAGGACATGGGGCCGTTCGAGATCGCGCCGGGCACCCAGTGGGACGATCCCAGCGAGTACGACCACGGCATGTTCCCGCCGGTCTCGCTGTTTCCGCGCTATCAGGCCCTGGCCCAGCGCAAGCTGCCGAAGATGGGCGACATCTCGGTGCGGTCGGCACTCACGATCCACCGGGGCACCGCCAACACCAGCCAGAAGCCCCGGCCCGTGCTGGTGCTCGGCGTGGACGCCCCGGGCGCCGGGCACGACGAGTTCCACGATCTGCACTTCACGCGCGGGTACTATGAGCGGCTGCCGCAGGAGGTCAAAGATCACCTGATCTGCCGGGTGGTCGATGAACTCGAACCCATCGTGCAGGGCCACACCATCGAGGGCCTGATGATGGGCGACGCCTGACGTGACCAGAGAGTTTAACAGCGTGGTGGCTCACTTCGGCGGGGCAGCCCTCCCCGGACGAATCGTGGCGCTCGAGGGCGGGCGGGGCCTGATGCGGGTGGCCCTGGACCCCGCGCCGGAAGGCCAGATGCCCGGCGAGGGGGACGAGGGCGTGCTGGAGATGCACGACGGCGCCCGCTTCCGGGTCATGGTGACCGAGCGGCTGGAGGGCAGCGCGAACGAGTTCCGCGTCAAGTTGCTGGGGCGGGGCTGAGGCGCATCTTTCTGTCCTGACCAATCCCCCGGGGTCGAACGGCGCAAGACACTGCTCAACCTGGGGGCTTTTCAGTCCCGGCGCGCGACGAACACCATCACCCGGCTCGCGGGTATGAGCGGTCCCCAGCGCCAGTCCCCGTACACCTGCTCGACGGTGAACCCGGCACCGACCAGGGATTGGGTCAGCTCGGCCTGGCTGCGGAAGCGCAGTTCGCTGTTCACCACCAGGTGCTCGCCCGTCTCCGTGAACAGGTTGTGACCGACGAAATGGACTCGGCCCTCCTCCACTTCGACCACCTCCAACCAGCATTCCAGCGGGCCGTCCGGCGAGTCGGTCCGCTCGAACGTCGCCTCGCGGGTCCACCCCTCCCACTCGCGGGCCTCCGGGTTGCGGCTCTCGAAAGCGAGGTGACCGCCGGGGCGCAGCGCCGCGTGGAGGTGGCGGAGGGTCGCGTTCCAGTCGGCCTCTTCCAGAAAGACCTGGGCGACGTTGCCGGTCATGATCGCCAAGTCTGCGTCCGGTGTTCCGAGCGCACTGGAATCCCCCTCGACCCATCGCACCCGCTCCGCGCCGGGTTGCTGCCACGCGTAGGCGAGCATGGCGGAGGCCGGGTCCACGCCCGTGACCTCGCGGCCCCCCACCTCCCAACCAACAGTCGCCAGCTCGCGGGTGAGCAGGCCGGTGCCGCAGCCCAGGTCGAGGATGCGGCGGGCGCCCAGTTCGGCGGCGAGATTCAGATAAAAGTCGGTGTCTGCCCCGCGCGGATTGTCGCGGTCGTACAGCACGACGAGGCGGGGGTCCACATAATGCAGATCAAGTTTCACTGGAGGCAGTCTAGGAGCGGGGACAGGTCCGGGCCAGCGCCGAATGGCTGAGTCCGGTCAGACGTAGATCGGCACCAGCAACCACGACGCCACGCCGCCGAGGAGCACCCCCAGCGCTCCACCGAGCACGGCGGCCCTTCCCCGGCTCTCCGGCCTGAGCCGCAGCGCGAGCAGCAGCAGAGCCGCCCCGACTCCGATCAGCCAGCCCGACACCGCCTGAAAACTTCCTGTCCTCTCCCCCACGGTGAAGTCAGGCAAGGCGGAGCCGACCAGCACGTGCAGCCCCAACGTCAGGAAAAAGACGGGAAAGGCCACGTTGAAGGCGAGCAGGAAACGGCGGTCACCGGCGCGGGTCATGGGTCTCCACCCACGCTACCCCACCCGCACGACCGGTGCGTTCCCACGGCGACGGGCGCACTGGGGCGGGACCCGGAGAAAAGGCACTTGCGCTCGCTGGACGGAAAGGTCCAGCGGGGGGCCTGCCAGGCCGGACCGCTGAGGGGCAGCCTGCGCACCCTGCCCCGCCGTTCGGGGGACGGCGCCGTATCTTTCGCGTCCAGGCCGGAAAGCGGGCGGCTGTTCCTGCGGCCCCCCTGGTTCCGGCTGGGGCAGAGCCTCTGGCTTGAGCAGACAGGCTTTCTTCTCCCGCGCCCATGCCCGGGTAGGCTGAGCCGCATGTTCACCGCCACCACGGCCAGCGGGAGCGCCCCCGAGGTGCTTCTTCTTCGATGGGGGCGATGAGCGCGGCTTCCCAGCGTTCACCTCTTGCCCCCCGCAGCCACGGCCGCCCGGGGGGTTTTTTCTTTCGTAGAGCTACAGACAGCGCAGGAGGGTTTTCGACACATGGGCATGACGATGGCACAGAAGATTCTGGCGGCGCACAGCGGGCACGCGGCGGTGGTCCCGGGGCAACTGATCGAGTGCGCGACCGACCTCGTGCTGTGCCACGAGATCACCACCCCGGCGGCCCTGCGGATGCTGGAAGAACGCGGCATGAACCGGGTGTTCGACCCTTCAAAAATCGTGGCGATTCCCGACCACTCGGTCCCCGCCATGAACATCAAGGCCGCCAAGATGTACCAGAAGCTCAAGTCCTGGGTGCAGGAGCAGGGCATCCGCCACTTCTACGACGTGGGGCGCGGCGGCATCGCCCACGTGGTGCTGGAGAACAGTGGCCTGCTGCGGCCCGGGCAGACGCTGGTCAGCGGCGACTCGCACACCTGCAACGGGGGCGCGCTGGGGGCCTTTGCCACGGGCGTGGGCAGCACCGACCTCGCCGGGGCGATCTATGCGGGCCGGGTGTGGTTCAAGGTGCCGGAAACCATGCTGATCCGGGTGACCGGAGAGATGCAGCCCGGCGTGACGCCCAAAGACCTCGTGCTGGAGGTCATCAAACGCATCGGGGCGGACGGCGCGAACTACCTGGCGATGGAGTGGGCCGGGGACACCATTGACCGCATGGACATGGAGGGCCGCTTCACCCTGACGAACATGGCGATCGAGGCGGGCGGCAAGACCGGCCTGATCGCGGTGGACGACACGACGCGGGCCTACCTCGCCGCGCGGGGGGTCACGCCAGAGCAGTACACCGAATACACCTCCGACCCCGACGCGCCGTACAAGGTCGTGATCGAGCTGGACGCTTCACAGGTCGAGCCGACGGTCGCCTACCCACACATCCCCAGCAACGGGCGGGTGGCGGGCACGGACCGCATCCCGGTCACGCACGCCTACGTGGGCAGCTGCACCAACGGGCGCATCAGCGACCTGCGCGAGGTGGCCCACATCCTGCGCGGGCGCCGGGTCGCGGACGGCGTGCAGATGATCGTGGTCCCCGCCACCCAGGCGATCTGGAAGCAGGCCGCGCAAGAAGGACTGCTGGAGGTCTTCGTGGAGGCGGGCGCCAGCGTCAGCTACCCGAGCTGCGGCGCCTGCCTGGGCATGCACTCGGGCGTGCTGGGACCGGACGACGTGTGCATCTCCAGCTCCAACCGCAATTTCGTGGGCCGCATGGGCGACCCCTCGGCGCAGATCTACCTGGCCTCGCCCGCGACGGTGGCGGCGAGCGCGGTGGCGGGCGTGATCTCGGACCCGCGCGAGTACGCTGCGGGCGGGCCGGGCGCGGCGGATTGAAGCGGGAGCGAAAATGAGCTGTGCCCCCTTCCCCCGTGACGACCCCCAGCGCGGTGAACCCGCAGTGAGCGCCCTGTTCGGTGTCGGCCTGCTGGTCAACCTCGTGTGGCTGGCCTTCGGACTGCGGCAGGTGCGGCCCGCTGAGCGTCCGGCGATGTGGGGCACGGCGGCGGGGCTGCTGATCGTGGCCGCGCTGCTGGCCCTCTACACCGTGCGCGAAATGCCGCTGGCGGCTCACCTCACCTTTCCGGTCAGCCTGATCCTGTGGCCCGCCGGGCTGACCCTCTGCCTGATCGCTGGCCTGGTGTTCCTGCTGCGGAGCGACTGGGCGCGGGGTTGGCCGCTGCTGGGGCTGCCCGTGTCGGGCCTCCTCGCCGTGCTGATCCTGGCCCCGCTGCGGACGGCGGCGGGCCTGCCTCCCTTCTGAACCCTTCAAGGAGCCTCCATGCCCCGAGTCCACGTCTTTGGCCGCGACCATATCAACACCGACGAGATCATTCCCGCGCGGCACCTCACCAGCGACGTGGAGAGTGAGCTGGCCCCCTACGCGATGGAGGACTACGACCCCAGCTTCGTGCGGCGGGTGCAGCCGGGCGACCTCGTGGTGGCGGGGGCCGACTTCGGGTGCGGCTCCAGCCGCGAACACGCGGTCTGGGCGCTGCGCGGGGCGGGCGTGGGGGCCGTGATCGCGCCCAACTTCGCCCGCATCTTCTACCGCAACGCGATCAACAACGGCTTTCTGGCGCTGGAATGCGCGGGCATCGTGGACGCCTTCGAGGACGGCGACGAGGCCGATCTCGACCTCGCGGGCGGCACCGTTACCAACCGCCGCAGCGGCCAGCAGCTCACCTTCGTGCCGGTGCCGCAGTTCGCGCTGGACGTGCAGCGGGCGGGCGGCTGGCTGGAATACATGCGCGAGCAGGACGCGGTGGCCGCCGGAACCCTGAACACCCCCAGCACCGAGGCCGGACACGGCCACCCCGGTAGCCCCACCCCCCAGGAGGACCCCCATGCCTAAGATCGTCACGTTGCCCGGAGACGGGATCGGCCCCGAGGTCACCGCCGCCGCCGTGGAGGTGCTGCGCGAGGTCGCGCCCGACCTGACCATCGAGGAACACCTGATCGGGGGGGCCGCCATCGAGCAGACGGGCGAACCCTTCCCCGCCGCCACCCGGGGGGCCGTGCGGGAAGCCGACGCCGTGCTGCTGGGCACGGTGGGCGGCCCGCAGGACTCGCCCTGGAACCGCCTGCCGCGCCCGCAGCGGCCCGAGTCCGGCCTGCTCGCGCTGCGCCGATTGATGGGCTGCTACGCCAACCTGCGTCCGGTGCGGGTCCTGCCGGGGCTGGAGCACCTCTCGCCGCTGAGGCCCGAGCTGGCGCGCGGGGTGGACATCCTGATCGTGCGCGAGCTGCTGGGCGGCATCTACTTCGACGGCGACCGGCGGCTGGACGGCGACTCGGCCCACAACACCATGCGCTACACCCGGGCCGAGGTCGAGCGGGTGGCGCGGGTGGCGTTCTGGGCGGCGGCGCAGCGGCGGGGCCGGGTGACCAGCGTGGACAAGGCCAACGTGCTGGAGGTCTCCGAACTGTGGCGCAGCGCTGTGCAGGACGTGCACGACCGCAAGTACCGCGACCTGCACCTGAACCACGAATACGTGGACAGCGTGGCGATGCTGTTGGTGTCCAACCCCGGCCGCTACGACGTGGTTCTGACCGAGAACCTGTTCGGGGACATCCTCTCGGACCTCGCGGCGGTGATTCCGGGCAGCCTGGGCCTGATGCCCTCGGCCAGCCTGGGGGACGGGGCGGGGCTGTTCGAGCCGATCCACGGTTCGGCGCCCGACATCGCCGGGCAGGGGGTGGCGAATCCCGCCGCCGCCATTCTCAGCGCGGCCATGCTGCTGCGCCACGGGCTGAACCGCCCCGCGCTCGCCAACCAGATCGACGGCGCCGTCGCCCAGGCGCTGCGGGCCGGGCCGACCGCCGACCTGGGGGGCCGCGCGGGGACCCAGGCCTTTACCGACCGCGTGCTGGAAGGCCTCCAGGTCACCAGCGGCGCCTGAGGACGGGGGCGCAGGGGGCGGGCCGCCCCTTCGCCTGCGCCCCTGCCCCGGAAGAGCGGGGGATTTCGGCTCCCTTGCACCAGGGGCCGCCTGGAACCAGCGGGAAGTTCTGTCTGTCCCAGCGCGGCGGGAGGTGACCCTGACCGCGCTGGGCAATCTTGCGTTGGTGGTCCGGGAGGCCTCTCTGTGGACCGTGGTTCGGGACCGGCCGGCGTCAGTGGACC
This sequence comes from Deinococcus budaensis, assembly GCF_014201885.1. Classification (NCBI taxonomy): domain Bacteria; kingdom Thermotogati; phylum Deinococcota; class Deinococci; order Deinococcales; family Deinococcaceae; genus Deinococcus; species Deinococcus budaensis. The sequence continues at coordinate 218,528 of NZ_JACHFN010000004.1, forward strand.
GGGGTGGCCATGGGGGCGGCGCCGGGCTGCGGGGTCTGCCGCCCGGCGCGGCGGCGCTTGTGGACATACATGCGCTGGTCGGCCAGATGCAGCAGCGCCTTGCCGGAGGACGCGTCGTGGGGCCACAGGGCCACGCCCACGCTCGCGCCGCTCAGGTCGAATCCGGCGCCGCGCACCGCCGCTACCGCCTGATCGACCGGTTCCAGCGCCTGATCCTCGACCAGCAGGCGGTCTTGCTCGCCGTCGCTGTCCAGCAGCACGGCGAACTCGTCGCCGCCCAGGCGGTAGGTCTGTCCCCTGGGGGTGACGCCCGCCAGCAGGGTCTGCCCGAACATCCGCAGCAGGGTGTCGCCCTGGGTGTGGCCCTGGGTGTCGTTGACCCCCTTGAAGCCGTCCAGATCCAGCACCGTGAGGGCAAAGGGCGCGGACCCCGCGATGCGTGCGGCCAGGGCCTGCTCGAAAGCGCGGCGGTTGTGGACGCCCGTGACCGGGTCGTGAAAGGCGTCGCGCTGCACGCTGTCGAGGTGCGCGCGGCGGTGCAGGCCGCCCGCCACGCTGCGGCCCGCCGCTTCCAGCAGCGCCCGGTCGGCGGCGTTCCACACCGCTGGGCGCGTCCGCACGGCGACGAGCACGTAGCGCAGGTCCGTCTCGGGGCCGCCGCCCAGGTCCGGGAAGGTGCCCAGCGGAATCCAGGCGGCGCCGCGCACGCCCCCCGCGACCAGGTCCGGGCGGGCGCTCGGCAGGGCCGGGTAATCGTCGACGAAGCGGACCTCGCCCTGTTCCAGCACGGCCCAGGTCGCCCCCCGTCCGCGCGGCATCGGGCGCGCGAGCAGCGGCGCCAGCTCCGGCGACAGGCCCGGCGCCTGCCACACGGGCGTGACCTGAAGGGCGTCCCCCTGAAGGATCCCCAGGCCCGCCCAGTCGAGGCCGCACAGCGGCACGACCTGCTCGGCGGCGTGGCGGGCCAGTTCGCCGGGCAGCAGGTCGAGGTCCAGCAGCGACGAGATCGCCAGCAGCGCTTCGGAACGGCGGGTCACGCGGCGCAGCTCGGCCAGCAACTGGTCGCGGGCCAGGGCTTCGCGCTCCAGCACGGCGGTCTGACGGCGCAGTTCGAGTTCGTCCACGGCCAGCGCGGCCAGGTTGCGCAGCGCCTCACGCTCGGTATCCGTGACCTCGGCGCGCGGGGCGGTGTCCAGCACGCACAGGGTGCCGATGTTGTGCCCGTCGGCGGTGGTCAGCGGCGCTCCGGCATAGAAGCGGAAGCCGCCCGGCGCCCCCACCAGCGGATTGTCCGAGAAGCGCGGGTCCAGCCGGGCGTCGGGCACGACCATCACGTCGGCCTGCAAGATGGCGTGCGCGCAAAACGACACCTGGCGGTCCAGGCGGGTCAGGTCCACGCCCACGCAGGCCTGGCTGAGGGTGCTGTCCTCGGCCACGAAATTGACCAGCGCGATAGGCACGCGGAACAGCTGCGCCGCCAGGGTCGCCAGGCGGGTAAAGGCCTCCTGAGGCAGCGAAGAGAGGTCGCTGTAGCGGGCCAGCGCCTCAAGTCGGCGCAACTCGTCGGCAGGGATCAGGGCGTTCATGCCCGCCGACTGTAGCTCGCCGCCTCTTGCAGGCGTCTGTCACGCGGGCTGGGGTCCGCTGCGCCGCCGCAACGGAAAATCAGTCGCGGGTCACGGGCAGCTCGGCCAGGTCGGCCGGGCCGGGTTCATCGTGCAGTGACAGAAAACCGAGCGCCACCAGCAGCGCCGTGACGAGGGCCATGACGAGCGTGAGTTCCATGCTTCCAGTCTGCGAGGGGCGGGCCGCCGGGTTCCAGCCGGGCCGCTTGGGAGAGTCCTGAGCGCAAAGAGAGCTGTTCTTTAGACGGACCTCAGCGGGGGGCGCTTGTCCCGGTCAGTCCCCCAGCCGATCGTCGGGGCGCAGCGCCGAGGCGGCCTCGCCCAGTTGCGCGCGGGTCAGACGCACCAGAATGCCCAGGCCCACCAGCATCGCCCCCACCACCATGCCCAGCAGCGTCGTCATGGCTCAGCGTGCCAGGGCACGAGTTTCAGCAGCGTTAAAGGCTGTGAGTTGTGGCCCCCCGGGCGAGACGCGCTCCATCTCCAGCCGGGGTCGGCGGCCGGACAACAGGTCCGGCCCCCCGGGAAAGGGACCGGACCTGCGGAGCATCAGAACCTCAGTAGGGCTGGGCTTCCCGGCTGCGCTCCTCGGCCTGCTGCACGGCGCCCTCTTCCTTGGCGGCGCGGCTGGCAGCGTGGGCGGCAAGGCCTTCGGCCACCCGGCGGCCGTAGTCGGGGTCGCACTGGGTGAACAGCTCGACCATGCGGGCCTGCACTTCCGGCGTGGCGGCCGAGATGTTCTCCACGAGGTTGCCTATCAGGTCGTCGCGTTCCCAGTCCTCGAAGGCGCGGTACTGCTCGCCCGCCTGCTGAAAGTCGTTGGTGCGCTCGATGGGCGCCCGCTGGAGGTGGCCCTCCACCCAGGGGGTGTACTCGGGCACGTCGCGCGGCGCTTCCGTCAGGCCGTTCATGGAGGACGGCTCGTAGTTGACGTGCGGGTTCTGGCCGGGCGCGGTGTCCACCCGGTAGGCCATCTGCCCGTCGCGCTGGTTGGTCGCCACCTGCCGCTTGGGCGCGTTGATGGGCAGCTGGAGGTAGTTGCTGCCCACCCGGTAGCGCTGCGTGTCCGAGTACGAGAAGGTGCGGCCCACCAGCATCTTGTCGTCACTGAAGTCCAGCCCGTCCACCAGGACGCCCGTGCCGAACGCCGCCTGCTCGACCTCCGCGAAGTAGTTCTCGGGGTTGCGGTTCAGGGTCATCTTGCCGACGGGCAGCCAGGGGAACTGCTCGCGCGGCCAGATCTTGGTGTCGTCCAGCGGATCGAAGTCGAGTTCGGGGTGCTCGTCGTCGGACATGATCTGCACCAGCAGCTCCCACTGCGGGAAGTCGCCGCGCTCGATGGCCTCGTAGAGGTCCTGGGTGGCGTGGTTGATGTTCTTCGCCTGAATCGCCTCGGCTTCCGGCTGGGTCAGGTTGCGGATGCCCTGCACGGGTTCCCAGTGGTACTTCACGAGCACGGCCTCGCCCCGGTCGTTCACCCACTTGTAGGTGTTCACGCCACTGCCCTGCATGTGGCGGTAGTTCGCCGGGATGCCGTGGGGCGAGAACAGCAGGGTGAGCATGTGCACCGCTTCGGGCGTGTTGCTCATGAAGTCGAAGATGCGTCCGCCGTCCTGGCGGTTGGTGACGGGGTCGGGCTTGAGGGAGTGGATCACGTCCGGGAACTTGATCGCGTCGCGGATGAAAAAGACCTTGAGGTTGTTCCCGACGAGGTCCCAGTTGCCGTCCTCGGTGTAGAACTTCACCGCGAAGCCGCGCGGGTCACGCATCGTCTCGGGCGAGTGGCTGGAGTGGATCACGGTGGAGAAGCGCACGAAGACCGGGGTCTGCTTGCCCGCCTCCTGAAAGAGCTTGGCGCGGGTGTACTTGCTCACCGGCTCGTCGCCCACCTTGCCGTACGCCTCGAAGACGCCGTGCGCCCCGGCGCCGCGGGCGTGGACCACCCGTTCGGGGATGCGCTCGCGGTCGAAGTGGCTGATCTTTTCCAGAAACTGGTAGTTCTCCAGGGTCGCGGGGCCGCGCGTGCCCACCGTGCGCTGCTGCTGGTTGTTGCGCACCGGATGGCCCTGGCGGGTCGTGAGGGTCTGGTCGGCCTGGCCCGGAGTCGTCCCCTGGACGGCGGTGTGGTGTTCGGGAAGCTGATCGTGGTCGCTCATGGGTCCTCCTGTGCCGGGAAGGGGGCGGCGCATCTGGAAGACAGGCCCGGCGCCCTCTCTCCCAGTCCGCCTCCCAGACTGCCACACCGCTCTGCTTTGTCCCGTGCCCGGTACCAATCTTCAGGGGGAATGAAGGCGGGGGCGGCACGGCAGGGCGGGGCTGCGGCCTACGCCTCCCGCGCGCAGTGCAGCAGCTCGCCGCTCGTCACCAGGGCACGCACCCTGAGCAGATCGGGCCGATAGTAGCGGTCCTGTCCCAGCGGGGCGACGTCCTGCCGGATGCGCTCATAAGCGGCCTGCACCCCGGCGCCCGCCCGCAGCGGCTGAAAGCTGAGGGCCTGCGCCGCGCACAGCAGCTCGATGCTCAGCACCGTCCGCGCGTGTTCCAGAATCTGCCGCAGCTGCCGCGCCCCGTGCGCGCCCATGGAGACGTGGTCTTCCTGGTTGGCGCTGGTCGGGATGGAGTCCACACTGGCGGGGTGGGCCAGCACCTTGTTCTCGCTGACCAGGGCGGCGGCGGTGTACTGGGCGATCATCAGGCCGGAGTTGAGGCCCCCCTCGGGCGTCAGGAAGCCCGGCAGGCCCGAGAGCGCCGGGTTGAGCAGCTGCTCGCAGCGCCGCTCACTGACCGAGGCGAGTTCGGCCACGGCGACCTTGAGGGCGTCGGCGGTCAGCGCGAGGGGCTGCCCGTGAAAGTTCGCGCCCGAGACGACCTGCTCCCCGTCCCCGGCTTCCGGAAAGATCAGCGGATTGTCGGTCACCGAGGCGAATTCCACGTCCAGCACCCGCGCGGCCTGCATCAGCGCGTCGAGGGTCGCCCCGTGGACCTGCGGCGCGGCCCGCAGGCTGTAGGCGTCCTGCACCCGGCCGCAGGTCGCGTGCGCGGGCGCGATCTCGGACCCCCGCAGGAACGCGCGCAGCTCGGCGGCGACCTCCAGCGCGCCGGGATGGGGCCGCAGCCGCACCACACCCTCACCGAAGGGGCGGTGCGAGCCGGACAGCGCCTCCACGGTCATCGCGGCGGCGAGGTTGGCGGTGTGCAGCAGGGTGCGGGCATCAACCAGCGCGAGCGCGAGCAGGCTGCCCATCAGCTGCGTGCCGTTGATCAGGGCGAGGCCTTCTTTGGCCTGAAGCCTCAGCGGCGCGAGGCCGAGGTCACGCAGCACCTCCCCGGCGGGCCGGACCTCGCCCGCGTGCTCGGTCTCGCCCAGGCCGATCAGGGCCAGCGCGAGGTGCGCCAGCGGCGCGAGGTCGCCCGAAGCCCCCACGCTGCCCTGGGCGGGGACGACCGGGTGCGCCCCGGCATTGAGCAGCGTGAGCAGGGCTTCGACCACCCCAGGCCGGACCCCCGAATGCCCGAGGGAGAGTGACTGCGCCCGCAGCAGCAGCATCCCGCGCACGACCTCGGCCGGAAGGGGATCGCCCACCCCGATCGCGTGGGACACGATCAGGTTGTGCTGAAGCTGGGCGAGCTGGTGGCGGCCTACCCGCACGCTGGCGAACTTGCCGAAGCCGGTGTTCACCCCGTACACCGCCGCCTCGCCGTCCACGATGCGTTCCACCACCGCCCGTGCCCGCCGAAGACGCTGCCGCGCCGCCTCCGAGAGCGTGACCGCCTCGCCCCCGCGCACGACCGCGACGAACTGTTCGAGACTGAGGGTTTGGTCCAGAATCACGGGGTCAGCTCCTTTCCGCCCACGAACACGTCCCGAACCGGGCGGGCGCCCAACGCGAAGGCGAGGTCGCGCCAGTCGGGCGAATGCAGGGCCAGGAAGTCGGCCCGCTGGCCGGGCGCGAGCGCCCCCCGGTCACGCAGCCCCAGCGCGGCGGCGGCGTTCACCGTGCCGGCGCTCAGGGCCTCGGCGGGGGTCAGGCCGTTCAGGCGCACGGCCAACGCGAGGACCAGCGGCGCGCTGAACACGGGCGAGCTGCCCGGGTTGAGGTCGCTGCCCACCGCCACACAGGCGCCCGCATCGACGAGCGCGCGGCCCGGCGCGGCAGGCAGGCCCAGGTGCAGGGTGACGCCGGGCAGCAGGATCGCCACCGTATCCGACGCGGCCAGCGCCGCGATCTGCGCCTCGCCGCTGGCCTCCAGATGGTCCACGCTGAGCGCCCCGAGGTCGCAGGCGAGGTCCACCCCGCCGAGGGCATGAAACTGGTCGGCGTGCAGCTTGGCGGTGAGGCCGTGAAACTTGGCAGCCTCGAGGATGGCCCGCGTTTCCACGACAGAAAAGGCTTCCTTTTCGCAGAACACGTCCACTGCTGTCGCCAGACCTGCGCGGGCCACCTCGGGGATCAAGTCCCCGCAGACGGCCTGGACGTACTCGCCGTGTCCTTCGGTCGGGGGAACGTGGATCAGCAGGGTAGGCATCAGCGTGAACTCCGCCGTCAGCTCGCGCACCGCCTCCAGCATTCGCACCTCCGCCCCGAAGTCGAGGCCATAGCCGCTCTTGACCTCGACCGTCGTCGCCCCGGACTCCCGGAGGGCTTGCAGGCGCGGGCGGGCCAGCGCCACCAGTTCCGCCTGCGAGGCTGCCGCCGTTGCCCGCACGGTGGAGCGGATGCCGCCGCCCCGCGCGAGCAGCTCTTCGTAGGAGACACCCGCGGCCCGCGCCTCGAAATCCCTCAGGCGGTCCCCGGCCCAGACCGCGTGGGTGTGGGGGTCCACCAGACCCGGCACAACGGCCACACCGCCGAGGCCGTGGGTGTGGGCGGCAGCGGGCGCGTCCCGCTCGGCGCCGACCCAGGCGACCACGCCGCCCCGCACCAGCAGCGCCGCGTCGGGAAGCACGGTCAGCTCACGCATCCCCGCCCCACGCTGGGGGCCGGGGGCCGGGGTCACCAGCTGGGCGATGCCGGTAAAGAGCGTCTCCGTAAGCTCAGCGCCGCGCATCGAACACCTCGCACAACGTTTCCATGATCAGCCGCGCGCCGATCAGCTCGCTGCGCCCCGAGGGGTCGAGATTCGGCGCGAGTTCCACGAGGTCGAGGCCCACCACTGTGTTGCGGCGGGCCGTCTCTGCCAGAAGGCGCAGCGCCTGGCCGTAGGTCAGGCCGTCCGGCTCCGGACTGCTCGTGCCCGGCAGCACGGCGGGGTCGAGGGCGTCGGCGTCCACGCTGAGGTAGACGTTTTTTCCGCTGGGCAACCGAGCCAGCGCTCCGGCAAGGTCGGCGGCCACGTCCTCCACCGGGATCAGGGTATGGCCCCGTGCCCGGGCCGCCGCCACCGCCTCGGGGTCGAAGCGCAGCCCACGCAGGCCCACGGTCGTGATGTGGACGAGGTTGGGCAGGGCCTCCACCGCGCGGCGAAAGGGGCTGGAGTTGGAATAGCGGGTGTCGTTGCGGGTGTCGGTAAAGTCGAGGTGCGCGTCGAGTTGCACGACGTGGAGGTCGGGCACGTCGTCGTAAGCCCGCAGCAGCGGGAACGTGACGGAGTGGTCGCCCCCCAGGAACACCGGCACGCGGCAGCGCCCCCGCACCTGCCGCGCCGCCCCCGTCGTGCGGTCGCGGGCGAGTTCGGGTTCGAGGGAAGGCAGGACCACGTCGCCCGCGTCGGTGAAGGTCACGCCCCCCAAGCGGGTCTCGCCGTCCAAGCCGGTGAAGGGGGGTACGTAGCGCAGGCTGGCTTCCCGCAGCGCACGGGGCGCGAAGCGGGCACCGGGACGGAAGCCCAGCGCGATGTCGAAGGGCACGCCCAGCACGCCCACGTCCGAGTGCCAGTCGCCGTCGGGCTGCACGAGCGGGGCACGGGCGAAGGAGGCGACGCCGCCGTAGGGAAGATGGGTGGGGACGGTCACGCAGCCTCCCGCCGGGCTAGCATGTCCCCATGACGGACGCCGCGTTTCAGGCCATGAGCCTGGAAGAGTACCTGCGCTCGGAGGAGACGCCTTACAAGCGCGAGTACGTGGCTGGGTTTGTCTACCCGCTGCACGCGCACGCGGGGGTAAGCGAACCGCACTCGCTGATCGTCATGAACATTGCCGGAACGCTCTTTCCCCACGCGAGGCGTCAGGGCTGCCGTCTGCACGCAGGAGAGATGCGCTTGCAGGTGAAAGACGCGCTGTTCTACCCCGACGTGATGCTGCTGTGCGGCGAACGTGGAGACGGGCGGTACTACGTGACCGATCCCTGCCTGCTTGTCGAGGTCCTGTCGCCCAGCACCGCCGCCAACGACCGGGTGGGCAAGTACGCGATGTACACGTCGCTGCCGACACTCCAGACCTACCTGATCGTGGAGGAGGCCGAGCGGCGGGTCTACGAGTACCAGCGGGATGAGGACGACTGGCAGTTGCGCGAGGTCGCCGGAACGGGCACGGTGGACATTCCCTGCCTGGGCCTGAGCCTCACGCTGGAGGACGTGTACGGCGGCGTGATCGACGCGCGGTAGGGTCATTCCCGGTCCCGCGTCCCCAGACTCGGCAGGTCCAGCCCCCGCTCCCGCGCCACGTCCAGCGCGAGGTCGTAGCCCGCGTCCGCGTGGCGGATGACGCCCAGGCCGGGGTCGTTGGTCAGGCAGCGGCTGAGGCGGGCCGCAGCTTCCGGCGTTCCGTCCGCCACCGCCACCAGCCCGGAATGTTGCGAGAAGCCCAGGCCCACGCCGCCGCCGTGATGAAAGCTCATCCACGCCGCACCCGAGGCGATCCCCACGCCAAAGTTCAGCAGCGGCCAGTCGGACACGGCGTCCGAGCCGTCTTTCATCGCCTCGGTTTCGCGGTAGGGGCTGGCGACTGACCCGGCGTCGAGGTGGTCGCGCCCGATTACGACCGGGGCCTTCAGGCGCCCGTCGGCCACCATCTCGTTGAACAGCAGGCCCGCACGGTCACGTTCGCGGTAGCCCAGCCAGCAGATGCGGGCGGGCAGGCCCTGAAAGGCGATCTGCCCCGCAGCGTAGGTCAGCCAGGCTTGCAGCCGCGCGTCTTCCGGGAACAGTTCCAGCAGGGCGCGGTCGGTCGCGCGGATGTCTTCGGGGTCCCCTGAGAGGGCCACCCAGCGGAAGGGGCCGCGCCCCTCGCAGAACGAATCGCGGATGAAGGCGGGCACGAAGCCGGGGTAGTCAAAGGCGTTCTCGACGCCCGCCTCCCGCGCGCGGTGGCGCAGGTTGTTGCCGTAGTCGAAGGCGACCGCCCCCCGGCGCTGGAGTTCCAGGATCGCGCGCACGTGGGCAGCCATCGCGTCGTAGGCCCGCTGGCGGTACTCCTCCGGGGCCTCCGCCCGCAGTCTGTCCCCGTCCTCGTCGGGGGCGAGCGGCGGAAGGTAGCCCCACATGGGATCGTGGGCGCTGGTCTGGTCGGTGACCAGGTCGGGCGTATAGCCGATCTCCACCAAGCGCGGCACGAGAAGGGCGGCGTTGCCCTGCACCCCGATGGAACGGGCCTCCCCGGCGGCCTTGTACGCTTCCGCCCGCGCGACGGCGTCCTCCAGCGAGTCGGCCACCTCGTCGAGGTAGCGGGTGTCCAGGCGCCGCCCGATGCGGTGGGGGTCGATCTCGATGGTGATGCTCACGCCCCCGGCCAGCTTGACGGCCAGCGGCTGCGCCCCGCCCATGCCGCCGAGGCCCGCCGTGACCGTGACCGTCCCCCTCAGCGAGCCGCCGAAATGCTTGGCCGCCGCGCCCGCAAAGGTCTCGTAGGTGCCTTGCAGGATGCCCTGGGTGCCAATGTAGATCCACGATCCGGCGGTCATCTGGCCGTACATGGTCAGGCCCGCGCGGTCGAGGTCGTCGAAGGTCTCCCAGGTCGCCCAGTGCGGCACCAGGTTGGAGTTGGCGAGCAGCACGCGCGGCGCCCACTCGTGCGTTCTGAGGACCGCGACCGGCTTGCCCGACTGGATCAGCAGCGTCTCGTCGTTTTCCAGGCGGTCGAGCGTTTCCACGATCTTGTGGAAGGCGGGCCAATTGCGCGCCGCCTTGCCGCGCCCGCCGTATACGATCAGCTCGGCGGGGTTTTCCGCGACCTCGGGGTCGAGGTTGTTCATCAGCATCCGTTTGGCGGCCTCCTGCATCCAGCCTTTGGCGGTGCGCTGCGGGCCGCGCGGGGCACGGATGACGGGGGCGTCGGTCAGACTGGGAAAGACTGGGGGCATGGGCACTCCTGAGGGGGAAAGAGGGTGGTGGATTGAGGTGCAGTCATCGTCCTCCCGCCCGGCAGAGGCCACAAGGCGACTTTCCGCATAGTCCGGAAAAGGGCGTAGGCTTCCCCCATGCCCCGGACCCTCGCCACCGTGGACAGCGCCGTGCGGCTGCTGGAGCTGTTCGACGCCGACCACACCGAATGGACGCTGGGCGCGCTGGCGCGGCGGCTGGCGCAACCCACCTCGACCGTTCACGAGCAGCTCGGCACCCTGACGGCCTCGGGGCTGCTGACGCGGGTGGGGCGGGGGCGCTACCGGCTGGGCTGGCGGCTGCTCAAGCTCTCCAGCGCCCTGTACGGCAGTGTCCCGTGGTACGCCGCCGCGCACGACGCGATGACGGCGCTCTCGCGCGGCACCCACCTGCTCGCCTTCGTGTGCGTGCTGGAGGGGCAGGCGGCGGACGCGCGGGTGCTGTGCATTGCCCGCTCGGTGCAGGGCCGCGACGGGCCGCCCGTCGTGGGGGAAACGCAGTTCGAGCTGCCCGTCCACGCCACCGCCAGCGGCAAACTGCTGCTCGCGCTGCGCGGGTGGGACCCCCCGGCGAATGCCCCGGCCTTTACGCCCCACACGCGGCGCGACCCGGCCGCCTGGGCCTCCGAGGCCGCCGCCATCCGCGCCGCCCGGCTGGCCGTCAGCCGCGACGAATGGGCCGTGGGCAGCAGCGGGCTGGCCGTACCGCTGCTGGGCGCCGGGGGCGAGGTACTGGCGGCGCTGGGGGTCAGCCTGCCCACCCCGCGCCTGCGCGAGCGCGACGCCCTGCTGCGGCGCCTGCACGACGCGGCGGCGGAGGCGGCCTGGACGCTGGGCCACCGCACGCCCCACGGACGGGGAGAGGGCCGGAGGGCTAACATCTGAGCATCTGCTCAGGTATCATGGGGGGGTGAGCGACCCGGCGGTCTCCCCTCCCCGTCTGTCCCTGCCTGAACTGCCTCTGCCCGAGCTGCGCTACCGGGTGGACGGCATGGACTGCGCCTCCTGCGTGCAGAAGGTCGAGCGGGCGGTCTCGCGCCTGCCCGGCACCGAGGGGGTGCAGTCCAACTTCGGCACCCAGACGCTGCGCCTGCGCCTGGACGAGACCCAGACGCCCCGCAGCGAGCTGGAGCGGCAGTTGCGGGCGCTGGGGTACGTGCCGCACCGGCTGCTGGCGCAGGCGGCGGCCCCCACGGCGGACGCGGAGGGAAAGACCCCACCCGCCTCGCGGCCTACCCCCTGGTACGCGACCGGGCAGGGCCGCCTGGTCGTGGGCAGCGGCGCGCTGCTGGCGGCGGCGTGGGCGCTGTCCTTCGCCTTTCCGGCGCTGGGAGCCTGGGGCTACGTCCTCGCCACCCTGGTCGGCGTGGGGCCGCTGGCCCGCCGCGCCCTGGCCTCGGCGCGGCTGGGCGAGCCTTTTTCCATCAACACGCTCGTCACGCTGGCCGCGCTGGGCGCGCTCCTGATCGGGGAGGCGGCGGAGGGGGCGGTGGTCGTCTTTTTCTTCGCGGTGGGCGAGCTGCTGGAAGGGGTCGCGGCTGGACGCGCCCGCGCGGGCGTGCAGGCCCTGATCAGCCTGACGCCCCGCACCGCGCTGCGGCTCTCGGGCGGTGAGGTGCGCGAGGTCCCTGCCGCGAGCCTGCGGGTGGGCGAGCGGGTGCAGGTGCGCCCCGGCGCCCGCGTGCCCGCCGACGGGGTGATTGAGGCCGGGGCCTCGGCGCTCGACGACAGCCCGGTGACCGGCGAGAGCGTGCCCGTCGAGAAGGGGGTGGGCGACCCCGTGTACGCGGGCAGCGTGAACGGCGGCGGGCTGCTGGCCCTGCGCGTGACGCGGGAGGCGAGCGACAACACCATCGCGCGCATCCTGCACCTGGTCGAGGAGGCCGAGGGGCACCGCGCTCCCACCGCCCGCCTGATCGACCGCTTCAGCCGGGTGTACACGCCGGGCGTGGTCGCCCTGAGCCTGGGGGTCGCCACCCTGCCGCCGCTGCTGGCCGGGGCCGAGTGGCAGCCCTGGCTGTACCGGGGCCTCAGCCTGCTGCTGATCGGCTGCCCCTGCGCGCTGGTGCTGTCGGTCCCCGCCGCCATCACCAGCGCGGTGGCGGCGGGCACCCGGCGCGGCCTGCTTGTCAAGGGGGGCGCCGCGCTGGAAGCCCTGGCCCGCGTGCGGACGGTCGCCTTCGACAAGACCGGGACCCTGACCGCCGGAAAGCCGCTGGTGACCGACGTGCAGCCGCTGGCCGGGCTGGAAGAAAGGGAAGCCCTGCGCCTCGCGGCCGCCGTCGAGGGTGCCAGCGATCACCCGCTGGCCCGCGCGATCCACGCGCACGCGCAGGGGCTGGGCCTGGCTGTGCCCCCCGCCGAGGACGCCCACGCCGAGCCGAGCCACGGTGTCCGCGCCCGGGTGGAAGGCCGCACGCTGCACGTGGTCTCGCCGCGCCGGGCCGCCGAACGGGGCTGGCTGACCCCACAGGCCGGGGCGCAGGCGCTGGCGCTGGAGTCCCAGGGCAAGACCGTGGTCGTGCTGGCCGAGGAGGACGGCGCAGCCGGGTCGGCGGCCCTGGCGCTGCTCGCCCTGCGTGACGAGGCGCGGCCCGGTGCGGCCGAGGCGGTCGCGCGGCTGCGCCGCCTGGGCCTGCGCCCGGTGATGTTGACCGGCGACAACGCGCGCACAGCCCAGGCCATCGCCGGGCCGCTGGGGCTGGAGGTGCAAGCGGGCCTGCTGCCGGAAGACAAGCTGAGGCTGGTGCGCGGGTACGGCGCGGCGGGCGGCGTGGCGATGGTCGGCGACGGCATCAACGACGCGCCTGCCCTGGCCGCCGCCGACGTGGGCATCGCGATGGGCGGCGGCACCGACGTGGCCCTGGAAACCGCCGACGCCGCGCTGCTGCACGGGCGGGTCACGGGCGTGGCCGAGCTGGTCGGGTTGTCGCGCGCCACGCTGCGGAACATCCGCCAGAACCTCGTGTTCGCGCTGGGCCTCAAGGCGGTCTTTCTGGTCACCACCCTGCTGGGCTACACCCATCTGTGGACCGCGATCCTGGCCGACACCGGGGCGACGGCCCTGGTCACCGCCAACGCCCTGCGGCTGCTGCGCTGGCGCGGGCCGCAGTAGACCGGGCGTCAGAGTGTAACCCCGAACACCCAAAGTTGGGTCAATGGCGCCTGAGCCGTCCCTTCGCGGCAGCGTGAGAGGGTGGGGACTGAGGAGGGTCCCAGTCATGCGCGCTTTTTTGCACCGCAACGGCCTGTCGGTCGTCACCCTGACCCTATTCGTGCTGTTCTGGGCTGCCCAGGCAGCGGTCGGGTTTGAGGTCCACAACGGCGATCTGGAAGAACACGGACGGCAGGCCCTGAGTCTGGGGGCCTACCTGCGCAGCGGGCATTTCTGGGAGGCGACCGGGGAGAACTGGGAGAGCGAATTTCTTCAGATGGCCGCCTTCGTGGTGCTGACGGCCCGGCTCTACCAGCGCGGCTCGGCGGAGTCCAACCCACTGCCGGAGGAACAGGACCAACCTGGAGGCGAGCAGGGGGCGCCGCCCACCCCGCCCGAGCAGCGGCCCTGGCCGGTACGGCGCGGCGGCTGGGTGCTGGGCTTGTACTCGCACTCGCTGTCGCTGACGCTGCTGGGCCTGTTTCTGCTGTCCTTCGTGATTCATCTGCTGGGTGGGGCGGCCGAGTACAACACCGAGCAGGCCCTGCACGGCGGCGAGGCGGTGTCGACGCTGGCTTTCCTGGGTAGCCCCGAGTTCTGGAGCCAGTCTTTTCAGAACTGGCAAAGCGAGTTTCTCTCGGTCGCGGCGATGGTCATCCTCTCGATATTTCTGCGCGAGCGCGGCTCGGCCGAGTCCAAGGACGTGGAGGCGCCCCACAGGCGCACCGGCGGGTAAAACGCCTTGCCTGATTGCCCCCTGACCGGAGGATGACCGCCGCCTTCATCTCGCCGTAACCCGGCGGCGGCTGCGAGGTGAGCAGACTGACGTATGAAAAAACATACAGGTCTGCTGCTGGTCGGCGCCCTGCTGGTCGGCTGCGGGGGTGGGGGCGCGCCTGATCCGGGAACACCGGGCCAACCGGGCACTCCGGGGCAACCGGGGGCCGTCTGCGCACCTGCCGGTCAGGGGCTGGCGCTGGGCAGTGGGGGGGTTGCGGCGGGTCCGGCCCTGGCCCCTGCGGCGCTGGACGCGCTGTGGCAGGCTCCCCACGTGGCCGGAGAGGTGCTGCTGCGGGGCGTTCCGGGCGGCGCGCTGGGCGCCCAGAACCTGGCCGCGCTCTCCGGCGTGCGGGTTCAGGCCGTGGAGGGCAGCGACCTGTTGCTGGCCGCGACCCCGGCGGGCGAGAGCGACGCGGCCTTTGCGCGGCGACTGGCGGCCGCGGGCCTGAGGCCGCAGCCCAATTTCCGCTATGAGGCGCTGGCGGCTCCCAACGATCCGGGGTTCCCAGGCGCCAACCGCCCCGGCGTACGGGTCGGCACCGTGGCCTACGACCAGGATTACCTCACGCGCATCGACGCGCTGGGGGGCTGGGACCGCCTCGACGCGCTGGGCAAGACCAAGTGCGGGGTCCTGACCGCCGTGCTCGACACTGGCGTGGACCGCGCTCATCCCGAACTCGCCGGACGGCTGCGTCAGGGCTTCGACTTCTGCGCGCGGCTGGAGGGCAGCACCTGCCGGGGCAGCGACAACGTGCCCGACGAGGTCACGGCGGGCGACGTGGGCCACGGGACCAGCTCGGCAGGACTCATCGCCGCCAACACCAACAACGGGCAGGGGATCGCGGGCCTGACCTGGGGCGGGACCATCCTGCCGGTCAAGGTCTTCGGCACCGACGGCACCACGACCGGGGCCACCAGCGCCAGCGTGGTCGCGGGCCTGAACTACGCCGCCGAGCAGGGCGCGCGGGTGATCAACATGAGCCTGGGCTTCCGGGGCGCGGCGGGCAAACCCGTGCAGCCGGACCCCGCGCTTCAGGCCGCCATCAAGGCGGCGGCGGGCGCGGACATCGTCCTGGTGGCGGCGGCGGGCAACACTCCCGGCGACGGGCTGTATTACCCGGCACTCGACCCCAACGTGATCGCAGTGGGCGCGGTCGGCAAGGACGACCGGCTGGCCTGCTACAGCGCCCGGCCCCTCTCCGGCCAGCGGGCGCTCGATCTGGTCGCGCCGGGCGGGCAGGCGGGGACTGGCACTTCAAACTGCCTGAGCAACAGCCCCGAGGACATCCTGACGCTGACCACGGCCGCGCGGGGCGGCTACACCCTGCGCGCAGGCACCAGCGAGTCGGCCCCGCTGGTGAGCGGCACGGCCTCGCTGCTGCGCGGCGCCTTCCCCAGGCTGAAGGCAGGCCAGATTCGCCAGGCGCTGAAGGACGGGGCGCGCAAGACGGGCGGCCTGAACTTCCTGAATGTGCGCGGGGCGGTCAATACGGCCAACGGCCTGACGCCCTGACGCCTCCCCTGGCACGTTGACCGCCGACACATTGGACAGGGGGAGGCCACGGCGCGGGCCTCCCCCCCCCCCCCTTCTGCTGGCCGGTGCCCTTCCCGAGCTTCAATCCCGCCGCGAGGCGCGCCACAGCGCCGCCGCCAGCCCCGCCCCCAGCAGCCCCACGCCGATCAGGCGCGAGCGGGAGGCGGCCTCGGTGTAGGCGCTGGTCGCCTGCACGTGGCCGGGGTAGTCGCCGCGCTCGGCCAGCTTGCCGGAAGGGTGGTAGAGGGCACTCGCCCCGGGCGGCAGCGGCGGCTTGCCGCTGTGGGTGCCGGGAATCACGGTGGCGGCCATCGCGCGTTCGGCGGCGCCGGGAGCCAGCATCCCGAAGGCGGCCATGCCCCGCCCCCCGCCGCCCACGAACAGCTCGCGGGTGGGCGCGGCGGCGGCCTGGAGGATCGCGCGGGCCACCGTCTCGGGCGCGTAGACGGGCGGGACGTGCTGGGGTTCGGTGTCCAGATAGTTCTGGGCGTTCAGCGGAAAGGGCGTGTCGATCGGCCCGGGCTTGATCAGCGTGACCGAGACCGGAGCGTCCTCGTGCTCCAGCTCCATCCGCAAGGTGTCGGTAAAAGCCTTGACCGCATGCTTGGAGGCCGCGTAGATCCCTTGCAGCGGAATCGCCTGCTCGGACACCACGCTGCCCACGTTGATCAGTGCGCCGCCCCTGGCCTTCAGGTGCCGCAGCGCCACCCGCGAGCCGTAAACCAGCCCCCAGAAGTTCACGTCGAAGAGGCGGCGCATGTCCTCCACCTTCAGGTCTTCCAGCTTCCCGTACATGCCCACGCCCGCATTGTTGACCCAGGTGTCGAGGCTGCCGTAGGTGTCCAGCGCCGCCTGCGCGATCCGCTCCACGTCCTCCTCGCGGCTCACGTCGGCGGTGACGGGGACGGCCTGGCCGCCCGCGTCCACGATCTGCGCCGTGAGCTGGCGCAGGGGGCCTTCGCTGCGGGCGGCCAGCACCAGCCGCGCGCCCTCCTTCGCGGCCAGCCGCGCCGTGCTCAGGCCGATGCCGCTCGACGCCCCGGTGATCACCATGACCTGATCGCGCAGGGGCCTCAACTTGATCTTCGTCATGGGTTCCAGTCTGCTCGGCGGCCGGGATGAGGCGGATTCCGGTTCGTTAAAGCCGGGGGTCACGTCCGGCGCCGTCGCCGGGGCGGCGGGTCCGCCCCCCAGATGAGCCGCCCGCGCGGGGGGGCTTCATGCCTTTGGAGGGTGGCCGTCAGATTGGGCAGGGGGCTGGCCCATCCAAAGCTCATGGCGGCGCCCAGGCCAGGTGTTGGAATGCCCTCCGGCAACAACCCCCCCCAGTGGGCAGCACCCCAAGCAGGAGGCCAGAGATGTTCTACTACGACGGCAAATTGCAGTATCCGGTGCGGGTCGAGACGCCCGATCCCCGCTTCGCGCGCATGCTCCAGCAGGCCATTGGCGGCGTGGAGGGCGAGATGCGGGTGTGCCTCCAGTACCTCTTTCAGGCGTTCGGCGCGCGCGGTCCCAAGAAATACCGCGACATGCTGCTGGCGACCGGCACCGAGGAGATCGCCCACATCGAGATGCTGGCGACCGCCGTCGCGCTGAACCTGGAAGGTGCGCCGGGCGGCATGCAGGAGGCGGCGGCCAGGGCCAACCCGCTCGTCGAGGCCGTGATGGGCGGCATGGACCCCCGGCAGTACCTCTCGGCGGGCATGGCGGCGCTGGCCTCGGACGCCAACGGCGTGCCCTTCAACGGCTCGCACGTGTACGCCAGCGGCAACCTCGCCGCCGACATGTATTCCAACGTGACGGCCGAGGCGACCGGCCGCGCGCTGGCCTGCCGCCTGTTCGAGCTGACCGACGACCCCGGCATGAAGGATATGCTGCGCTTCCTGATCGCGCGTGACACCATGCACCAGCAGCAGTGGCTGGCCGTGATCGAGGAACTGGGCGGGCACCCCGGCACCCTGCCCATCCCCAACTCCTTCCCGGTCGAGGAGGAGCTGCGCGAGGTGAGCTACGACTACGTGTTCACCGGCACCGAGGGTGTGCCGCCCCCCCAGGGCCGCTGGACCCAGGGACCCTCCCTGGACGGCCTGGGCGAGTTCCGCCTCGTCGCCGCGCAGCCGATGGGCCAGGAGCCGGCGCTGGCGCCCCCGCTGCCGCAGGCCTACGCCGAGGCCCAGCAGATGATGGGCGCGGCGGGAGGCGGCACGGGCGCGGGTTCGGACGACTGAGCCAGAGCTGGACCGGGAAGCGGCGAACGGGAGATGGTAATTCGCCCGCCGCTTCTCCTTCTCTGCGGCTCTGTGGCTGGCCCGTGGCTGAAGGACCCCGCTCCTTGCGTCCCGGCGAACCCGCTGTGGGCAGGCCGTCCAGAGAAGCGACCAGCGGAGTTCCGCCGCAGGGAAGACGGTACCCCCTTTGCCTGCACACAGGCCGCCGCCTACCGTGGTGACCCCTTCGTTCGCCCCAGGAGACCTGAGGGGTGCCGTTTCAGGTCTGGTGGTCACCGCGGTGAGACCTTCAAACTGAGGCTTTCAGGCGGAAGGTGAGCTGGGGTCGGCCTCTCCTTCCGGCGGGCCGAGCAGGGCGCGGGCGGTGACCTCGTCGGTGACCAGGGTGTTCAGCAACCGGCCAGTCAGGGCGGCGCGCAGGGCCGTCACCTTGCCCAGCCCGCTGGCGACGCAGATCGCGTGCGGGGCCTGGGCCAGACGCCCCAGGCTGGGGCCGCTGGCGCGGGCGTTGAGCGAGATGGAGCCGTAGCTGCCGTCCGCGCGGTAGAAGACGGTCGCCACGTCGCCCACCACGCCCTCGGCCTCCAGCTGCGCGAGGTCGGCGGGGTCGAGGGCGCCCGAAACGTAGACGTGGCTGGGGCGCCGGGCGGCGGGGCTGCCCACCGAGTAGAGCAGCACGTCGGCGCGGGCTTGCAGGTCGAGCACATGCCGCACGCTGCGCTCGCGCCACATCGCCCGCTTGGTCTCGGGATCGTCGAAGAAGGTGGGGACCGGAAAGAGGTGCGCGCGGCCCCCGTAGTTCTGGGCGAAGCGGGTGATGGTGTCGGTCACGAAGCCGCTCATGAAGTCCAGCGCGTTGGCGCTGCCGTTGAGCTGCACGAAGTCCAGGCCGTCCAGCCGCCGGGGCCGCAGCACCCGCGAGACGGCCTCCAGGGTGTTGCCCCAGGCCAGCCCGACCGTCTGCCCGGGCCGCAGCACGCTGTCGAGCAGGCTGGCGGCGGCGACGGCCACCCGCTCCATCCACAGGTCCTCGGGGCTGCCGGGCGGCACGCCGACAACCTGTGGGCGCAGGAAGGGGTAGCGCTCCCGCAGCCGCGCCTCCAGGCTCTGCGGATGGGCCTGCGGGTCGTGAATGCGGATCTCGACCAGGCCGCTGCGCCGCGCCAGGGTCAGCAGGCGGCTGACCCTGGGCCGCGAGAGACCGAGTTCACGGGCGATGGCGTCGGTCGTCAGGCCCTGGTGGTAGTAGAGCCGGGCCACCTGCACGGCGAGAACGGCGTGGCCGTCATGGGAGGCATCGGTCACGCCGCTCAGGATACGGCGCTGCGGCTCCTGGCCCGTACCCGCGAGCATGAACATGTGTTCGCCACCCCTTGACAACTGTTCAGCCGCCTCCAAAGATGAACGAACCGACAATGTGGCGCGGTGGAGGCGGGGCAGCACCCCCCCGGTGGCCGTCTGGACCCCCCGCCTCCCGAAGCCGCCCGGCCGCCGGGAGCAGTGTGGGGGGGAGGCACATGAAATTCACGCTGGCGCAGGAATTCATGGCGGAAGTGCTGGGCACCATGGTGCTGATTCTCTTTGGCGTGGGCGTGGTGGCGATGGTGGTGATCTTCGCCGCGACCGATCCGGCCGTGCCGGGGCAGGTCGTGAACGGCGGCTATACCAACATCACGCTGGGCTGGGGCTTCGGGGTGTTGATGGGGATCTTCGTGGCGGGCACGATCAGCGGGGCGCACCTCAACCCCGCCGTCACGGTCGCGCTGGCGGCCACCGGGCGCTTTCCCTGGAGCAAGGTGCTGCCGTATATCGCCGCGCAGCTGGTCGGCGCCTTTCTGGGCGCGGCCATCGTGTTCGCGGTGTACTCGGCGCGGTGGGTGCAGTTCGACCCTGACCTCGCCCGCACCGCCGGGGTGTTCAGCACCTTTCCGGCCGTGCCCGGGTTCTGGCCCGGCTTTATCGATCAGGTGGTCGGCACGGCGCTGCTGGTGGGCCTGATCCTCGCCATCGGGGACAAGCTCAACAACCCCGCCGGGGCCGCCTGGGGGGGGCTGGCGGTGGCCTTCGTGGTCATGGCGATCGGCATGAGCTTCGGTGGGATGCACGGCTACGCGATCAACCCCGCCCGCGACCTGGGGCCGCGCCTCTTCTCGCTGGTGGCGGGCTTTCAGAACACCGGCTTTTCTAACGGCGTGTGGCTGGTGCCGGTGATCGGGCCACTCGTCGGCGGCGTGCTGGGCGCTTTCATCTACGACTTCTTCATCGGTCGGCCGCTGGCCCGCGCGGGCGAGGCGGTCGTCGGCGAGCAGGGCGTGGACCCGGCCTACAACCTCGACCAGCGCTGACGCCCCTCTCCCCTCTTGCCCCCAAGGAGTTCTCCCATGGCCCAGTACATCCTCGCCCTCGACCAGGGCACCACCAGCAGCCGCGCCATCGTCTTCGACCAGGAGGGCAATATCCGGGCTTCGGCCCAGAAGGAGTTCCGGCAGATCTTTCCGCGTCCGGGCTGGGTGGAGCACGACGCCCTGGAAATCTGGAGCACCCAGAGCGGCGTGGCGCAGGAGGCGATCACGCGCGCCGGACTGCGGGCGGGCGACATCGCTGCCATCGGCATCACCAACCAGCGCGAGACGGTGGTGCTGTGGGACCGCCGCACGGGCGAGCCGGTGCACCACGCCGTCGTGTGGCAGGACCGCCGCACCGCCGCCTTCTGCGACACGCTCAAGGCACAGGGCCATGAGCCGACTTTCCAGCAGAAGACCGGGCTGATCCTCGACGCCTACTTCAGCGGCACCAAGGTGCGCTGGCTGCTCGACAACGTGGAGGGAGCGCGCGAGCGGGCCGAGCGCGGCGAACTCGCTTTCGGAACGGTGGATTCCTGGCTGGTCTACAAGCTGACCGGCGGCGAGCTGCACATCACCGACGCGACGAACGCCAGCCGCACCCTGCTCTACAACATCCACACCGGCGACTGGGACGACGAACTGTTGGGCCTGCTGGGCGTGCCGCGCGCCCTGCTGCCCGAGGTCCGCAGCAGCAGCGAGGTCTACGGCCCGACCGCCGAGGGGCTGTTCGGCAGCCGCATTCCCATCGCCGGAATCGCGGGGGACCAGCAGGCGGCGGCCTTCGGGCAGGCCTGCCTGGAGCGCGGCATGGCGAAAAACACCTACGGCACCGGCTGCTTCATGCTGATGAACACGGCAGATGAGGCGGTACCCAGCCACAACAAGTTGCTAACCACCGTCGCGTGGCAGTTGCCGGATGCGGGCGGCCAGGGCCAGCGTACCTACGCGCTGGAGGGCAGCATCTTCGTGGCGGGCGCGGTCGTGCAGTGGCTGCGCGACGGCCTGGGCATCATCCGGTCGAGCGGCGAGGTGGAAGCGCTGGCGACCAGCGTGCCGTCCTCAGAAGGGGTGTTTCTGGTGCCCGCCTTCGTGGGGTTGGGCGCGCCGTACTGGGACAGCTACGCGCGCGGCACGCTGGTCGGCCTGACGCGCGGCACCAAGGCGGCCCACATCGCCCGGGCGGCGCTGGAGGCCATCGCCTACCAGTCGGCCGAACTGCTCACCGCGATGGGCCAGGACAGCGGGGCGCCCCTGAAGGAACTGCGGGTGGACGGCGGCGCCAGCCTCAACAACCTGCTGATGCAGTTTCAGGCCGACATCCTGGGCGTGCCGGTCGTGCGGCCCAAGGTCACCGAGACGACCGCGCTGGGGGCTGCTTACCTCGCCGGGCTGGCGGTGGACTACTGGCAGGGCACGGAGGAGATCACCCGCCAGTGGCAGATGGACCGTACCTTCGAGCCGCAGATGGACCCCGGCGAGCGCGAGCACCGCATGAACCGCTGGCGCCGGGCGGTCGAGCGCAGCCGCGCCTGGGAGGAGGCCGAGCAGGTCGAGGCCGCGCCCGCGTAAGGCCCCGGGAGGGGGCGGGCGCGGCGTGGCCCGTCCGTCTCTGCCCTCCCTTCAGCAACAGCAGCACAGCCCCCCAGAACGCGCCCGGAACGGTTTCTCTCCGGGCGCCTCTGCACCCTGGACCCGCCCCGGCCCGCCTCCCGCAACCGTGTTCCAGACCATTGAACAGATGTGCAAACAGGCTGAACATCTGTTCAGATGGACCACCGCCTCCCCTCTGCCACCGAAAGGACTCCCATGACCACCGACCCCCGCCCCGCCGCCCTCGCCGCCGCCACCTCCGCCGACCCCTGGGACATCCTGGTGATCGGGGGGGGCGCGTCGGGGCTGGGCACCGCCGTCGAGGCCGCCACACGCGGGCACCGCACCCTGCTGCTGGAGGGCCACGACTACGCCAAGGGCACCTCCAGCCGCTCGACCAAGCTGGTCCACGGCGGGGTGCGCTACCTCGCGCAGGGCAACGTGTCGCTGGTGCGCGAGGCGCTGCGCGAGCGCGGGCTGCTGCGCCGCAACGCGCCCCACCTCGTGCGCGACCTGGGCTTCGTGGTGCCCGCCTACGACTGGTGGGCCGGGCCTTTTTACGGGGTAGGCCTGAAGCTCTACGACATCCTGGCCGGAAAACTGAACCTGGGCAGCAGCAAGTATCTGGACCGCGAGGCCGCACTGGAACGCACGCCGACCCTCCAGCCCCAGGGGCTGATGGGCGGCATCCTGTATTTCGACGGGCAGTTCGACGACGCGCGGCTGGCGATCACGCTGCTGCGGACGCTGGAGGACCACGGCGGCGTGACCCTGAACTACGCGCCCGTCGTGGGGCTGCTCCAGGACGGCAAGCAGGTCGTCGGCGCCCGCTTCCGCGACGCCGAGACGGGCCGCGAGTACGAGGCGCGGGCGCGGGCAGTGGTGAACGCGACCGGCGTATGGGTGGACGACGTACGGCGGATGGAGGACCCGGACGCCAAGACCATGCTCTCGCCCAGCCAGGGAACGCACCTCGTCGTGGACCGCCATTTCCTCCCCGGCGACAGCGCGATCATGATTCCGCGCACCGACGACGGCCGGGTGCTGTTCGCGGTGCCCTGGCAGGGCCACGTGGTGATCGGCACGACCGACACCCCGGTCCCCGAGGCCAGCTTCGAGCCGCGTCCGTTGGACGAGGAGATCGAGTTCATCCTGACGACCGCCGCGCGCTACCTCAGCCCGGCGCCTGGCCGCGCCGACGTGCGGAGCGTGTATGCGGGGTTGCGCCCGCTGGTGAAGAACGAGAAGACTGACGGGGCGGGGTCCACGGCCGCAGGGGCCACGGCGGCCCTCTCGCGCGACCACATCATCCGGGTCTCCGGGGGCGGACTGATCACCCTGACGGGCGGCAAGTGGACGACCTACCGCCGCATGGGTGAGGACGTGGTGGACCGCGCCGAGCGCCTCGCGGGCCTGCCCGAGCGCCTGACCGTGACCCCGGGGCTGCACCTGCACGGCTGGTCGCAGGAGGACCGGCCTGACCACTGGAAGGTCTACGGCACCGACGCCGAGCGGGTGCAGGCGCTGCCCGGCGCCGACCGCCCGCTGCACCCGGAGCTGCCCTACCGCGAGGCCGAATTGCGCTGGGCCGTCCGCTTCGAGCGCGCCCGCACGGTCGAGGACCTGCTGGCGCGCCGCACCCGCGCTCTGCTGCTGAACGCCCGCGCGAGCCTGGAGGCCGCCCCCCGCGCCGCCGCCATCCTGGCCGAGGAGCTGGGTCAGGACCAGGCCTGGGCCAACACGCAGGTGCAGCGTTACCGCGAGGTGGCGCGGGGGTACGTGCTGGGGTGAGCCGCCTTCCTCCCTACACCCAGTTGTGCAGCGAGTCGCGCAGAATCCCTTCCAGGTCCTCCGCCGTCGGCACCCTGGGCGCGACCGCCAGCAGGCGCTGCTGCTTCAGTGCGCCCGCCACCAGTGCGGGCAGGTCGGCCTCTCCGTACCCGAGTTCGGCCACGCCGCTGGGAGTGCCCACGTCGCGCATCAGGGCCAGCAGGGCGTTTGGCAGCGCCTCGGCGTCGTCGGGTGCGTACGTCTGCCCGGTCAGCAGGCTGGCGGCAAAGACGTGCTTGGCGGGGTCCGCCGCGAAGGTGTAGCGGAAGGCGGCGGGGGCCGTCACGATCACGCTGAAGCCGTGGGGGACGAACGGGTGGTCCGCCGGATAGCCCGGCGCGCGGTAGCTGTGGCGCAGGCCCGCAATGGGGTACGCACAGGCGTGCGGGATATGCACCCCCGCCGAGCCGAAGCCCACGCCCGCCATGGTGGCCGACAGCATCATGAAGCCGCGCGCCTCGAGGTCGTCCGGGTCTTGCACGGCCCGGCGCAGGTACTGGCCGCCGTAGCGCAGGGCCTGGGCCGACCACAGGTCCGCGACCGGGTTGCTGCCCTGGTAAGGGGGCCGCTCGGCGGGAGTCGCCGGACGCGGGCGGGTGGTGTAGGGGCGGCTGAGCAGGCTCTCGGCGGCGTGGCACACCACGTCCAGCCCCGCCGAGGCGATCACGCCCCCCGGCGCGGTGCGGGTCAGCTGGGGGTCCACGATGGCCTGGGCGGGCCGCAGGTAACGGTGGCTGATGCCGCTCTTGACCCCCAGGTCCGGCAGGTCGAGGATCGCCACGGTCGTCGCCTCCGACCCCGAGCCGGAGGTGGTGGGCAGCGCGAGCAGCGGGCGCAGCGGTCCCGGCGGAGCGCGCCCGGCGCCGATGGGCGGATTGACGTAGTCCATCACCGTGCCGCCGTGGGTGACGAGCAGGTTGGCGACCTTGGCCGTGTCGAGGGTCGAGCCGCCCCCCAGCGCGACGAAGCCGTCCACCCCGGCCGCCCGCGCGGCGGCGGCGGCCCGCTCCAGGCTGGCGAGGTCGGGTTCGACCCGGATGTCGGTGTAGACCACCGGGTCCACCCCGGCCGCCCGCAGGCTCTCCAGGACTCCCTGGGCCGCCTCTCCCCCCACCAGCGCGGGGTCGATCAGCATGAAAGCCCGCCGCAGGCCCAGCCGCGCGGCCTCCCACCCCGCGTCGGCGGCGGCGCCGGGGCCGAACTTGACGGGCGTGGCCTCGATGGTGAAGAGGGTTTCGTGCTCGGACGGGCGGTCGGGAAGCGTGGGCAAGGGAGACCTCCGGGACGGGGGTGGGAAGTGCAGCAAGCGGGCAGGACGACTTGGGCGCCAGTATTTCACCTTCACCCTGCACGGGGCGGGGCGAGCGCGCACCCTCTCGCCGCGCTCGCCCCACTTGCCGGATGCTCAGCCCTTCAGGGCCAGAAGCGGGCGCTTCCGGCGCTGACGACGACGATTCGGCCGTCCTCCTGGCGGACCAGGGCGCCCAGAGGCGTTTCCGCCCCGCTCAGGGCCACGGCGCCCAGTCCGGTGTTGATCTTGCCGCCGGTGCCGAAGGTGGTGTCCAGGCTCAGGTCAGTGTTGAGGCGCGCCAGTGCGTAGCCGTTCAGGCCCGTTCCGTCGTTGGTGATGGCACGGCCGCCCACCAGCACACGGCCATCCGGCTGGATCAGCACATCGCTCAGAATGTTCTCGTTACCGAATTGACGCGCGGTGAATTCCACCGCCGCCTGCCCCTGCAAGCTGCCGTCGGTGCGGTAGCGTTGCACCAGGCCCGGCGAGAAGAAGCGGCCATCGTAGCCCACCACGACGATCTCGCCGTCTGGCTCCAGCGCCACACCGTTGTAGATACTGTACGCGCCGCTGCGCACGAACCCCCGGCCCGCGAAGGTGAGGTCCAGCGCTCCCGCCGCCGTCAGGCGGGTCAGCAGCCCCTGCCGCCCGCCGCCCGGATCGTCGGCCTTCCCCGCGATCAAGATCCGGCCGTCCGGCTGAATCGCCACGGCGCGGGCCTCGTCCTCGGTGGCTTCCAGGGAATCCAGGCCGTCGAAGCGCTGCACCACGACCCCGCCCCGGCCGAAGCTCGGGTCGAGCTGACCCCCGGCGGTGTAGCGCACCACCGCGAGGTCCCGTGAGGGAATGGTGCCCTCAGGGACCGGCTGCACGGTCGTCCCCGCCAGCACGATCTGGCCGTCGGGTTGCAGGGCCACGGCGTAGGCGACCTCGGCGTCCAGGCTGCCCAGGTCGGTGACCACCTTGCCGCCGCTGCCGAACGTGGCGTCGAGGCTGAGGTCGGCGTTGTAACGCGCGGCGGCGAAGTTGTTCCCGCTGCGGCCCACGACCACGACCCGGCCGTCGGACTGGCGCGCCAGCGCGTACGCGGCGTCCTCGGCCCCGAGGTCGGTCTGCACCTGCTGCACGCGGCCGTCGGGAAACAGGCGCTTCAGGACGAAGTCGCCCCCCGCGCTGTCCGAGATCAATACGGCGCCGCCCGGCTCGGCCTGCGCGTCGGTACCGCCCACCTCGCTGCGCCCGCCCCGGCCGAAGCTGGTGTCCAGGCTGCCGGGCGCGGGGGCGCCGCTCGCCACGCAGCGGATCAGGGGCTGCGCCCAGTCGGCGTGGTCGTAGTGGATGTTGTCCCCGGCGTCGGTGACCACCAGCCGCAACTCGCTCTTGCCCGTGATGTCGAGGTCCACCCGCTTCGTCGCGCCCGCGCCCGTCAGGGTGCCCGAGCTGTAGGCCCTGGCCCCGTCGAGGTACACCTCGAACACCACGCTGCCGCGAGACCCCACCTCGTCGTCCACGCCGACATCGGCGGTAAAGCGGGTGCAGGTCGCGCCGCCGGTCCCCTTCAGGCTGAAGCGCAGTTCGCTCCCGGCATGGGTGCCGAAGCCGCGCTGGTACGTCTTGCCGTTCAGGGTGAGCGCCCGGCCGTCCCCGGCAAAGCGTTCGCCGTTGGAGCGGTCGATCTCGACCGGCCCCCAGCCGTTGCGGGCAGCCAGAATCGGCTCGTAGTAAAGGTTGTTCTCGCCGGGGGTCAGGCTCAGGGTGGTGAGCTTGCCGGCCGGGGCCGTGTAGGACCAGGGATAGCTGGCGCCGCCCGCGTAAGGGTCGGCCCCGGCCAGTGGGGTGGACTGCCCGCAGGAGGCCAGCAGCAGGGCGGGGGCGGCGCCCAGCAGCAGGCGGCGTGATGCACGGTGTTTCATCTCTTCTCCCAGGAAACCCACGGTGAAAGGAGGCTCAGGATAGCGGTGGGGGGGGAAACTGTGTGGGTCGAGGTCATCCTGCGCCCCGTGTGAGTTTTTTTACATTTAGCTGGCCTTCATGAGTGTGGAGCGCCCAGGTCTGGGGCTGCCCCCGCAGCCGACGTTACTCGTCACGTGACGAGCAGGGAGGGGGCGCGTGCGTGGCGGGCGGGGTTTGTCCTACACTCGGGGCACACACTTCTTCCGGCAGGCCCAGCTTCGGCAGGCCCAGTTCCCCGCAGGTTCAGCGTTCCGCTGTCCCCGGTTCCCGCAGCCCCGCCGTGGCGGCTGCTTCCCCCCACTCCTCCGGAGGCCCTATGACCCACCACCGTCCCCTGCATCCCCCCCGTCCCGTCGCGCCCGCCACCCGCAGCGTGGGGCACTACTGGCCTCCCGGCAAACCGCACAACCTGACGCTGCCGCAGACCGGGCTGATGCACAACCTGCGCGTCTCGGCCGAGCGCTACCCCGACAAGGCCGCGATGTGGTTTTACGGCCGCGAGCTGAGCTACCGCGAGTTGCGCGACTCGGCCGAGCGGCTGGCCGGGCACCTCACCGCGCAGGGGGTCGTCAAGGGCGACCGGGTCGCCGTGTGGCTGCAAAACAGCCCCGCCTGGGCCGTCGCCGCGCACGCCGCCTGGCACCTGGGGGCCGTGGTGGTGCCGCTGGCGCCGATGCTCCAGGCCCGCGAGTTCGGCTTTTTCCTGCAAGACGCGGGCATCCGGGCCGGAGTGGTGGGCGCCGAGCTGTACGAAAAGGCCAAGGCAGGCGGTCTGGCCCACGCGGTCGTGGCGAACGTCATGGCGGGGACCGACCCGGCGCGGGCCGGAATCCCCCTGCCGACCGAGCTGGACGTGACCCCGGGGCTGCAAGCGGGCGACGTGACGCTGGAGCAGGCGCTGGAGGCCGCCCCCGCGCCCGCCGCCGAGGTCACCCCCGACGACCTCGCCGTGATGCCCTACACCAGCGGCACCACCGGGCTGCCCAAGGGCTGCATGCACACCCACCGCAACGTGCAGGCCAACGTGTTCGGTGCCGGGGCCTGGGTGGACGGCACGGTGGAGGACGTGTTTCTGGCCTCGCTGCCCTTTTTCCACGTGACCGGCTTTATCAACAGCCTGCTCGCGCCCCTGAACGGCGGCGGCACCATCGTGGCGATGGCCCGCTGGGACCGCGACGCGGCGCGTGAGCTGATCCGTGACCACGGGGTCACCCTCTGGACGAACACGGCGACCATGGTGATCGACCTGATGGCGTCTCCGAACTTCGACCCGGCGGACCTGGGCAGCCTGCGCAGCGTGACGGGCGGCGGCGCGAGCCTCCCGGCGGCCATCGGGCAGCGGCTGCTCGACCTGACGGGCATCACCTTTGCCGAGGGCTACGGCCTGACCGAGACGATGGCGCAGTCGCACTCCAACCCCAAGGGGCGCCAGAAGCTGCAATGCCTGGGCGTGCCGCTGTTCGGGGTGGACGCGCGGGTGGTGGACCTCGACAGCGGCCAGGAGCTGCCTCCCGGCGAGGTCGGGGAGATCGTGATGCGCGGCGAGCAGGTCATGCAGGGCTACTGGAACCGCCCCGAGGCGACCGAGGAGGCTTTCATGCAGCTGGGCGGCCAGCGCTTTTTCCGCTCGGGCGATCTGGGCTACATGGACGAGGAGGGCTACTTCTTTTTCACCGACCGCCTCAAGCGCATGGTGAACGTGTCCGGCATGAAGGTCTGGCCCGCCGAGGTCGAGAACACGCTGCACGGGCATCCGGCGGTGCAAGAAGCCTGCGTGATCTCGGTGCCCGACGACCGCACTGGCGAACGCGCCCGCGCCCTCATCGTGCTGAAGCCCGGGCAGCAGGCGACCGCCGGGGAGATTGAGGCCTGGGCCAGAACCCAGATGGCGACCTACAAGGTCCCGCGCGACTACGTCTTTGTCGAGAGCCTGCCGCGCGGCGCCACCGGCAAGGTCGCCTGGCGGCCCCTTCAGGAACAGGCCCGCGCCGCCCTGGAGGGCCGGGCCTAACCTCCCGCCGGGAGGTGCCCGCCGGAGAGTGCGGCAAGGGAGAGGGGGCGGGCCAGGAACCGGCCGCTCCCTTTCTCGCCCGGTTCTCCCCCGGCGCCCCCAGCAGGACGCGGCCTCTGCCTACAATGCAGCCTGATGCCGCCCCTTGCCGCGCCACCCGCGCCCGCCAACGCCCCCCCAGCCCGCCCCCGCCCCGCCCCCAGCATCGCGGCCCTGATGCTGCGGGCCTTTTCGCTGCCGCTGCTGCTGCTGATCGGGGTGGCCGCCGCCGTGATCGCGGGGGTGGAGCAAAATGCCCGCAGCGCGGCGCTGGTCACGGCGGCCCAGACCCGCCTGACCCTGATCGAGGCCATCGCCGAGGATGTGTCCGAGCTGGAAAACGGTCAGCGCGGCTTCGTGATCACCGGCGACGAGACGTTCTTGCAGCCCTACGAGCGCGGGCGGCTGGCGCTGGAAGACGACCTGCGTGAGCTGGAGGCCCGCAGCGTGACCGACCTGCAACGCCGCAACATCGGCCGGATCCGCGCGCTGACGCGAGCCTGGAACGAGCGGGCCGGGCAGCCCGAGATCGCCGCGCGGCGCTCCTCGCTGGAGGGCGCGGCGGCGCTGGTGGAGGGCAGCGACGGGCGGCGCCTGCTGGAAGAAGCCCGCAGCGTGCTGGGCGAGATGCGGACCAACGAGAATGCCCGGCTGCGCGCTGCCGTGGCCGCCAGCACCGCGACCCTGAGCCGGGTGCAGCTGCTCACGGTGGCGGGCCTGCTGCTCTCGACCGCGCTGCTGATTCTGGCGGCCCTGCGCACCGCCCACACCCTCTCGCGCAGCGCCGCGCAGCTGATGGTGGGCGCGGAGGCGATTGCCGCCGGGGAGTACGGCGCCCGGCTGCCGCCCCTGCCGCTGCGCGAACTCAACGAGCTGGGCGGCCAGTTCCACCGCATGGCGGACGCCGTGCAAAGCCGCGAGCGGGCGCTGGAGGAAGCGGGCCAGGCTCTGCGCGCCAGCAACGAGGAACTCAGCCGCAGCAACCGCGAACTCGAGCAGTTCGCCTACGTGGCCTCGCACGACCTGCAAGAGCCGCTGCGGACCATCTCCAGCTACACCGAGCTGCTCGCGCGGCGCTACCACGGCCAGCTCGACGCCCGCGCCGACCAGTACATCGGCTTTACCACGGCGGCCACCGCCCGGCTCAAGAACCTGATTCAGGACCTGCTGGCCTACTCGCGGGTGCGCCAGTCGCAGCGCCCGCTGACCGAGGTCGATACCGCCGCGCTGGTGGAGGGGGTCATTCAGGACCTGCACGCCGAGGTCGAGGCCTCGGGCGCCACGGTCGAGCGCGGGCCGCTGCCCACCGTCCAGGCCAATCCCGACCTGCTGCGCCACATCTTCCTGAATCTGCTGGGCAACGCGCTGAAGTTCCGCGCCGAGGGCCGCCCGCCGCAGGTCCGGGTCTGGGCCGAGCCGGAAGTGGGCCGCCGGGAAGACGGCGGCGCGGCGGGCTGGGCCTTTCATGTGCAGGACAACGGTATCGGCATCGAACCGCAGTATTTTGAGCGGATCTTCGGGGTCTTCCAGCGCCTGCACGGGATGGACGAGTTTCCCGGCAGCGGCATCGGCCTCGCGGTCGCCCGCACCGCCGCCGAGCGGCACGGAGGCCAGTTCCGCGTGCAGAGCACCCCCGGCGCAGGCAGCACCTTCACCTTCACCCTTCCGCCCCCCACCCGCCCGCCCCCCGGCCCACAGGAGACCTCCCCGCCATGACCCCTGCCCCCAAAGCCATCGAGATCCTGCTGGTCGAGGACAACCCGGCCGACATCCTGCTGACCGAGGAAGCCTTTGAGGAGGCGCACTTTCCCCACCGGCTGCACATCGCCCGCGACGGCGTCGAAGCGCTGAGCTTCCTGCGCCGCCAGGGTCTCCACGCCGGGGCGCCCACCCCCGACGTGATCTTGCTCGACCTGAACATGCCGCGCATGGGCGGCCTGGAGGTGCTCGACGTGCTCAAGGCCGACGACGCCCTGCGCAATATCCCGGTCGTGGTGCTCACCACCTCGCGCGCCGAGAGTGACATCTGGCGCAGCTACAACCTGCACGCCAACGCCTACATCCCCAAACCCGTCACCATCAGCGAGTTCGTGGACGTGATCCGCTCGTTCGGCTCCTTCTGGTTTACCACCGTGGCCCTGTCGCCCAAGCACCAGCCCTGAGCGGCGGCCCGCCAGGAGGCGCCGGGCCGCGCGCTCCCGGCCCTTACTGTCCCTGGCCCAGCGAGTAGCCCGGCGCCCCGTCGAAGGTGTAGAGGTGCTCGGTCTTGATGAAGTCCAGCCCGGTGCCCAGCAGGCGCTCCAGCAGCGCCAGCACGTCCCCGTGGGTCACCGGCCCCTCGCCCAGGAAGCGGCAGCGCCAGTGGTCGGCGTGGTAGGTCTCGGGAAAGCCCTGCGGCCACACCTTGACGCCGCGGTTGGTAATCATGCTCAGTGTCAGGCGCTCGGTCTGGGCCGCTTGCAGCACCCCGGCGAGCACCTCGGGGTCGCGCCCGGCGTCCGACCACTCGAAGAAGACGTCAGTGCCGACAAGTTGTTTGGCGATGGGGGGCCGCGTGACGGGCGGGCGGTCGAGCGCCGGGGCCTGGCTGCCCAGCGCCGCCGCCGGAAGGTGGACCGGGCGCTGGCCCAGCCGCGCGACCACCGCCTGGGCAAAGGCCTGGGTGCCCACCACCTCACGGGTGTGCTCGCCCGCGATGTCGGGGGTATGCACGCCGTCTTCCAGGGTCCGCAACCAGGCGTTCTGGATGCGCTCGGCGCACGCCGTCTCGCCCAGGTGCGCCAGCATCAGCACCGCCGCTTGCAGCAGGCCGCTGGGGTTGGCGCGGTCCTGTCCGGCCAGGTCGGGGGCCGAGCCGTGGATCGCCTCGAACATCGCGAAGCGCTCACCGATGTTGGCGCTGCCTGCCAGCCCCACCGACCCCGCGACCTCGGCGGCCACGTCCGAGAGAATGTCGCCGTAGAGGTTCAGGGTCACGATCACGTCGTAACGCTCGGGGCGGGTGGCGACCCGCGCGGTGCCGATGTCGATGATCTGGTGCTCCCTCTCCAGCTCGGGGTACTCGGCGCCGATCTCGTCGAAGACCCGGTGAAAGAGGCCGTCGGTCAGCTTCATGATGTTGTCTTTGGTGAGCGCCGTGACCTTGCGCCGCCCGTGCGCGCGGGCGTACTCGAAGGCGTAGCGCACGATCCGCTCGCAGCCCTCGCGGGTCACGAGTTTGAGGCACTGCACGACCTCGCGCGTCTGGCGGTGCTCGATTCCGGCATAGAGGTCTTCCTCGTTCTCGCGCACGATGACGAGGTCCATCGCCGGGTGCAGGGTGGGCACGAAGGGCGCGTAGGCGCGGCAGGGCCGCACGTTGGCGTACAAACCCAGCGTCTTGCGCAGGGTCACGTTCAGGCTCTTGTAGCCGCCGCCCTGCGGGGTGGTGATGGGGGCCTTGAGCAGCACCCCCGTGCGGCGCAGGGTCTCCCAGGCGCCCGGATCGAAGCCCGAGGTGTGCCCCTGACGGTAGAGGTGCTCGCCCATGCCGACCTCGACCGGCTCGATGGGGGCGCCCGCCGCCGCCAGCACACGCAGGGTCGCGCGCATGATCTCGGGGCCGATACCGTCGCCGTGCGCGACCGCGACCGGAATCAGGGCGGGGCGGACCGCCGTGGGCGGCAGCGATTCGGAGGGATGGGCAGAAGTCTGGGACAGGGTCATGGGGAGCCTCGCTTCCGTTAGACTCGGCTTGGCCATGTCTAACGCGAATCAAGATACACGAAACGTTTGTCGTATGTTTGAGGTCGTGACTTGGACTGCGTATAGACCGGGAAGGGCTGGGGTGGGCAAGCCAGGGGAGCAGGGCGCATGAGGACTTCCTCCTCCAGCAGCGCGGGAACGCCGCCCGCTGAGCGGCCAGCCGAGGGCAGCTGGACCTTCCTGACCAACCACACCCACGTGCTGCTGTGTCTGGCGCAGGGAGAAGGCAGCACCCTGCGCGAGGTGGCCGGCCGGGTCGGCATCACCGAGCGGGCGGTGCAGCGCATCGTGGCCGACCTGGAAGAAGCCGGGGTCCTCAGCAAGGTCCGCGAGGGCCGCCGCAACCGCTACCGCATCGACACGTCGCGCCCGCTGCGCCACCCGCTGGAGGCCCACCGCAGCCTCCACGACCTGCTGAGCGTGCTGGGGCCGCCCGACCCGCTGCCCGGCCCGGAAGACGCCTGACCCACCGGCCACGGCCGCCGGTTGGTCTTGCCCTAAGGCGACACGAATAACCGGAATCCGGAACCGTGATTCAAAGTACAGTCGCGGCCACGAAATCACGGCATTATCTTCCAAACGCCAGGGGAGTACGCCACCTTGCCCCGTGGGGCAGGGCGTTCGGGATCGTCAGTTCGGGTGAGAAGCTCGCCCCGGTCCAGAACAGCAAAGGCCAGACCTGGGCAGGCCCCGTTCCCGCGCCTGTCCGTGGATGGCCCCCGCGCCAGCACACGTCCAGCCGGGACGCGGCCGAAAGGGCTTCGCTGTGGACGTGCTGGCTGGCGATGTGCTGACGACCCTGTGGCTGGGCAAACCCGCCTGGATGTGGCTGATCTTTCTGGTGCTGGTGGTGGGGCTGCTGGCCTTTGACCTGGGCGTGCTGGGCCGCCGCCGCGCCGCCAAGCAGGCCCAGGAAGGGCCGCAGGAGATCGGGGTGGCCGAGAGCCTGAAGCTCAGCGCCTTTTACATCCTGATCGCGCTGGCCTACGGCGGGTGGGTCTGGTGGGCACTGGGCGCCGACAGCGGCCTGGCGTACTTCACCGGCTTCGCGGTGGAAAAAGCCCTGGCGCTGGACAACGTCTTCGTGATCAGTGTGATTTTCGCGGCGCTGGCTGTCCCGCGGCACCTGCAACACCGGGTGCTGTTCTGGGGCATCCTGGGCGTGATCGTGCTGCGGGGCGTCATGATCGGGCTGGGCGCGGCGCTGGTCAGCAATTTCGACTGGGTGATGTGGGTGTTCGGGGCCTTTTTGCTGCTCACGGGGGTGCGGCTGCTGTTCGTGAAGGGCGGACACGCGGCCCCCGACCTGGAGCGCCACCCGGTCGTGCGCGCCCTGCGGCGGGTGATGCCCATCAGCCCGAAGCTCGACGGCGAGAAGTTCGTCACCCGCCTGCCCGACGCGGCCGGACGGGTGCGCCTGCACGCCACGCCGCTGCTGCTGGCGCTGCTGCTGGTCGAGTTCGCGGACCTGGTCTTCGCGGTGGATTCCATTCCGGCGATCTTCGCGATCACCCAGGACCCCTTTATCGTGTACACCAGCAACATCTTCGCGATTCTGGGCCTGCGCGCCCTGTATTTCGCGCTGGACGCCCTAATTCACCGCTTCGCCGCGCTCAAGCCCGCGCTGGCGCTGGTGCTGGTGTTTATCGGCGGCAAAATTTTCTACAACCAGTTTTTCGGCAAGCTTGACCCGGCGATCAGTCTGGGCGTGACCCTCGCCATCCTGGGCGGCGGCATCCTGGTCAGCCTGTGGCAGACGCGCAAACCCAGCGCCCGGCCCCAGGCCTGACGGCTGCCGCAGACCCTCAGGTCGGCCCCTCAGTTCGGCTGGCCCCCCCCTTCGCCCCTGGGGTGGGGGGCCACTTGCTGCCGGGAGGACACGGCGCCCGCCCCCGCACCGCAGGACTTCGCACGCTTGTCCGGCGACCCGCCCGGCACAATGGACCGCATGAGCCGCCTGCCCCCGGAGGCCTTCCGGCGCCTGGACGAGACGCCCGACGAGGCGTTCTACCGCCAGCCGCGCTTTGTCACCCACATCGACGACGCGGCCATCGCCGCCGTCACCACGCTGTACCGCGAGTTCCTGCCGCCGGGCGGCGCGATTCTCGACCTGATGAGTTCGTGGGTGAGCCACCTCCCGCCGGAGGTCGCCTACCGCCGGGTGGTGGGCCTGGGCCTGAACCGCGAGGAGCTGGCCGCCAATGGGCGCCTGGACGCCTGGGTGGTGCAAAACCTCAACCGCGACCCCCGGCTGCCCTTCGGGGACGGGGAATTTGACGGCGCGGGGCTGACCGTCTCGATCGACTACCTGACTCGCCCGGTCGAGGTTCTGCGCGACCTGGGCCGGGTGCTCACGCCGGGCGCGCCGGTGGTGATCACCTTTTCCAACCGCTGTTTTCCCACCAAAGCCGTCGCCATCTGGCACGCGCTGGACAGCGCCGGGCAACGGGCACTCGTCGCGGGCTACCTGCGGGAGGCCGGGGGCTGGCAGGAGATCACCTCGCACGACCGCAGTCCGGGCGCGGGCCACGACCCGCTGTACGCGGTGACGGCCCGGGCGGGGCGGTAGGCTTTGGCCCTTCAGCCTGGCAGCGAGCGGTCCACCACCGTGACGCCGGTCCCCACGAAGCGGTCCATGTTCACCAGCGCGTCGATGGCGCCCGCCAGCGGAATGCGCTGCCCCAGCAGACGCTCAGGCCGCAGCAGGCCGCGTTCGATCATGCCGAGCATCCCTGGATAGGCGTGGGCGGCCATGCCGTGGCTGCCGTAGATTTCCAGTTCGCGGGCGATCACCCGGTCCATCGGCAGCGGCGGGCAGCGCTGATCGGCCAGCAGCAGGCCGACCTGCACGTGCCGTCCGCGCGTCCGCAGGCTCTGGACCGAATCGAAACAGGTCCGGGGGTGCCCCAGCGCGTCCAGCGAGACGTGGGCGCCCCCGCCCGTCAGGTCGCGGATGGCCCCCGGCACGTCGGGCACCGCGCGGCTGTCGAGGGTGAGGTCGGCACCCAGCTCGCACGCCCGCTGCAATTTGGCGCCGTCGATATCCACCGCGATCACCCGCGCCCCCAGCGCGTGGGCGATCAGGACGGCCGAGAGGCCCACGCCGCCGCAGCCGTGGACCGCCACCCACTCGCCGCCCCGGACCCTCCCCTGCTGCGCCACCGCCCGGAACGAGGTGGCGAAGCGGCACCCCAGGCTGGCCGCCGTGACGAAATCCAGGCTCTCCGGCAGCCGGACCAGGTTGCCGTCGGCGTGGTGCAGCGCCACGTACTCGGCAAAAGACCCCCAGTGGGTGAACCCCGGCTGAAACTGCCGCTCGCAGACCTGCTGGTGGCCCGCCTGACACTCGCCGCAGCGCCCGCACCCCGAGACGAACGGCACCGTGACCCGGTCGCCCACCTGCCAGTTGCGGGTGCCCGCGCCGACCGCGACCACTGTTCCGGCCAGCTCGTGACCGGGCACATGCGGCAGCGCGATGTCGGGGTCGTGGCCCATCCAGCCGTGCCAGTCGCTGCGGCAGACGCCGGTCGCCGCCACCTCCACGACCACCCCGCCTTCCGGCGGCGCCGGGTCGGGAACGGTGACCAGCTCGGGGCGCGCCTGAAACTGCCGGTAGAGGATGGCCTGCATGGGCCGACTGTAGCGGCTGACAAAGAGTGGAGCGGCAGGTGGAGCCGCTCCGCGCCAGGCCAGGGCATTTTAGGGGCAGGCCCGCGCGGCCCGGATTTGCCTGTGGCCCAGCCTCCAGCTCAGACGGCGTTTTCTTGCGGCTCGGCGGCAGGGGCTTTCGCGGCAGTCTTGGGATTGCGGACGAGCAGGACCGGAATCTGGACCTTGCGGAGGACCGCCCCCGCCACGCTGCCCAGGAAGAAGTTCGCCAGCCCGCTGCGCCCGTGGGTGCTCATGACCACCAGGTCCACGCCCCGGCGCTCGGCCTGGTCGGCGATCACCTGCGCGACCGGCTGGCCGGTGCCTTCCAGGCACAGGACCTGCGTGCCAGGATAGTCGATGCTGCGCCGGGCCTCGTCGAGCAGGTGGGTGCCGTATTCGAGCAGGCGCTCGCGCTCCTCGTCGTAGTCGTAGGCGTAGGCGGCGCCCTCCGCGAAGACGCCGGTCGGGGCCGGGGGGAGCACGTACAGCAGCGTCAACTGGGCACCGTATTTGCGGGCGAGGTCGGCGGCGGTGGGCAGCGCCAGATTCCCGAGGGGACTGCCGTCGGTCGTCACCAGGATGTGTCGGAACATACCTTCCCTCCTTGCCCTCAGGGTGGGTCCTGGCTGTTACGGGGTCATTACCGCTGGCTCCCCTCTCCCCCGCAGGCGCCGCTGCCGCCGTTCAGGGGCGGCCCAGCACCCGGTAGGCGGCCTCGGCGCGCGGCTCGCCGTCCACCAGCAGGGTCAGGGTGTGGGAGCCGGGCGAGGCCGGGGCCGCGAGTTCGGCGGCGTAGCTGCGGCCCGGCCCGGCGCTCAGGTCGGTCACGCGGCCCCCGGCGTCGCGGACCTGCACCCGGGTCACGGCGCCGTAGACCACGGCGCGCAGGGTCAGCACCTGGCCGGGCAGGGCGTTGTAGGGGGCCACCTGAAGGCTGGCGGCAGGCAGGGCCGGGTCCACCAGCAGCAGCGCCCGCTCCTCGGCCACGCGGCGGTCTCCCTGGCGGGCCACGATCTGCACCTCCAGCGGCGTCTGCTGGTCGGCGGGCAGGGTCAGGGTACCCTCCCAGACGTTGCCGCCGGTGTTCCTGAGGACCAGCGGCGTCGGCAGGCCCTCGACCACCACGCTCTCGGCAGCCACGCTCTGGGCAGCGCCCCCAGCAGCGGGGTCAACCTCCACCCGGACAGGCAGGGTGGTGCCGGGGGGCAGGGCCTCTTCCGGCAGGATCACCCGCAGGCTCAGGCCCTCCGTCTCCACCCCGCGCAGCTCGGCGTTGCTGGCCAGAACGGCGTCGTGGGTCAGCAGGGCCTCACCACTCGCCAGGGTCAGCGGCGCGGGGCCGGGCACCCGGTAGAGCGCCGGGTCGGCCTGGAGGGTCAGGGTGTAGGTCCCGAAATCGAGGCCGCTCAGGCGGTAGTACCCGGCCCCGTCGCTGACGGCGCCGTGCTCGCCGACCGCGCCCGCCAGCCGCACCTCGGCGCCCACCACGGGCCGCCCGCCCTCGTCCGTCAGGCGGCCCTGCACCGAGCCGACCTGCCGCACGGGAACCTCCACGCTGACCGTCTCGCGCCACTTCACCTCGGCCGCCGGAAGGGCGGGAATCAGGAACTGCGCGAGCACGTCGCCGTCCAGGCCCACCTCGTAGCGGCCGGGGGTGAGCAGCAGGCTGGCCTCGCCCGCCGCGTCCGTGCTCAGGGGCTGCCCGCCAACCAGAAAGCGCGAGGCCACGCCCGGCTCGCCCGCGTCGCGCGCGCCGTTGCGGTTGAGGTCCTCGAAGGCCCGCAGCCGCAGGGTGCCCGCGTTGCGCCCGCCGAACAGCGCCACCACGGCGTCCGGCGTCCGCACGGCCCCCGAGGGCGTGAAGCGGCCCCCCACCGAGAAACGGGTGCGGCTGCCCGTGCGCTCGGCGCTGGCCTGCACCTGCAAGGTCGGCAGCAGCTGGCCGGTGGCGCTGGCTCCGTAGCTCAGCTCTGCGGCGCGGCCCGGCGCGCGGCTGTAGCCCAGCAAGGCGCCCGCCGACCACCCGCCCCGGCCGTAGCCCACGCTGCCGCGCACGCTCTGGCCCAGGCCCAGGCCGCCCCGGTCCAGGCGGTAGTCGGCCGAGAGGTACAGCCCGCGCTCGGGGCGGTAGGCGGCACTCAGGGTTCCGCGCAGCCCGGAAGCGCCGTACTGCACGCTGCCCGCCACGCTGAAGGGGCCGCGCAGGTAGCCGGCCCCGGCGCCCGCGTAGACGCCGCCCGCGTAGCCCACCAGCCCGCTGAGCAGCAGCTCGCCGGACGGCTGCGGCAACGCGGCGGTCAGCTGCGCGGCGCCGCTGAGCTGGCCCCCCTCGTAGTCGGCCTGGCCGCCCAGGTACAGGTCGCCCACCGCCAGCGGCCACTGCTTCAGGGCGCTGAACCGGGCGCGAAAGCCACCACTGCCGTAGCCCGCCTGCACGGCGGCGCGGAAGTGTTCGTCGGGGCGGTAGGTCGCCTGCCCGCCCAGGTCGTAGCGCCACACGCCCCCCAGGCTGCTCACGCTGGCGCCCACGCTCACGCCGAAGGGTTCGAGCTGGCGCGAGCTGACCTGCACGCTGAGCTGCTGCTGCTGCCCCAGGCTGTCGAAGCGGTACTCCTGACGCAGCAGCAGCAGGGCATTCTCGTAGTCCAGGCGCTCCAGCACCCCGTAGCCCCAGCGGGCGCCCAGGCGCAGGGCGCTGACCTCCAGCGTGGGCGTGAAGGCGCCCAGGGCGCGCGTCCAGCCCACCCCGAAGGCATTTGCGCCCGGTTCCCCGAAGGTGTGGGTGGCCGACAGGTACAGGCCCGAGCGGTGCGACACCCGCCCGCCGACCCCGTAGGTCACGCCGCCTTCCCCCACGTCCCGCGCCACGCTGACCCCGTAGAGGTAGTCGCCCCGGCGGTACTCGGCGCCCAGGTCGAGCTGCGACAGCCCCGAGCGGCTGCGGGCCGTGACGCTCAGCCCCCCCCAGTCGAGCTGGGCCAGGCCGTCGTCGCGCCAGGTCCCGTCGTCCAGGCGCCGGGCCGCGTAGCCCACCCCGCCCGAGGCGTAGTCGCTGAGCTGCCCGCCGACGCCGACGCCGAAGTTCCCGCCCCAGCTCAGGCCCGCCGCGTCCCCGACGGGGTCCGCGCCCCCCGCAGGCGGGGCGGGCAGGCCCGGCAGGGTGGGGACGCCCGTGACCGGGTCGCGCGGCAGGGTCGCCCGCGCCCCAGCCTCCCGCGAGACCTCGGGCGCCAGGGTGGCGCTCCAGGTGAGCTGGGGGCCGCCGCCGCGCGCCGGGGGGGTGCCGACACTCAAGGTCAGCAGGCCCTCGCGGCGCAGGGCGGGGTCCACGCTGCTCTGCGCGCGCAGGGTCAGGGTATCGGCGTTGCCCAGGGTGCTCTGCGTGTAGTCCAGCCTCACCTCGGCGCTCTCGCCGGGGCCGAGGGTCAGGCGCTCGGGGGTCACGCTCGCGCTGCCCTCCACGCTCAGGCGCAGGGTGTCGCGGGCGTTGCCCAGGTTGGTCACCCGCGCCGTGAAAGTGCGCCGCTCGCCGGGCCGCACCTGCGCGGGGTCCGGCAGCGTCAGCGCGAAGTTGGGCTGCGCCGCCACGACCACCGTGACCGGCCAGCGCACCTCAGCCCCCCCCGCACCCGTCAGCGTGAACACGAGGTCGTGCGGCCCCGCTGCGGCGTCGTCCGGCAGGTGCAGCGCCAGCAGGGCCGCGCCGCCTGCCGCCAGGTCGAGTTCCGTGGTCAGCAGCGCCCAGTCGCGCGGCAGCGTGGCCGTGACGCGGTAGGTGCCCGGGGGCTGGTCCGGCAGCCGCAGCGGCAGGGTCAGGAAGTCGCCGGGCAGGGCCTCCAGGCGGGCCGGAGCGGACTGAACCGGGGAGGTCTGGGCCGCTCCCCAGCCCGCGCCGCCGGGCAGGCTTCCCAGGCCGAGCAGCGCCGTGAGCACCAGGGTCTGAGCAGGAAGGGGCCGCACGTCACTGCGCCTCCACGGTCCAGCTGAGTTGAATCTGGCCCACGCCCGCCGGTTCGTCGCCCTCCAGCCGCAGCCGCAGCGCGATCTCGAAGGTGGCCTGGCCGCCTGCGGGCAGCAGCGCCACGACTTGCAGGCCCCGGCTGGGCTGCCAGGGCGCGCCGTTCACGCTGTACTCGATGCGGTCGGCGGGCAGGGCCGACCCCCCCGCGACCGGCGGCACGGGCTGCGCCCGCAGCACCAGCACGGCGCGCGGCAGGCTGGTCGCCACCGTCAGGCGCAGCGGCCCGCCGCCCCCCCCCTCCTCGGCCTGCATGGGGTAATAGGCGGGGTGGGCGCGCGAGAAGGGACCTGCCGGGGGGTAGGCGGGGCCGAGCCGGTCGCCGGGGCGAAAGGCGACCTTCAGCGTGAGCCGCTGGCCGTCGAGCAGCAGCAGGGGGGTCCCGGCCACCGGGGCCGTCTGGGCGACCGGAAGGGTGACCGTCTGCGCGAGGCCGGGGGGGGTCGCCCCCAGCACCCCGCAGAGCAGCAGCGCCGCCGCGCGCCTCTTCATTTCACCACCAGCCCCGTCTGGCCGGTGAAGAACTTGCCCTTGGCGTACTGAAGCGCGATCAGCACCTGGTACTGCCCCGGTGCCAGGGCCGCGCCCGCGTTGCCGCTGAAGGTCCGGGTGTAGCCGGGCAGCGCGACGCTCTCGTCGATGGGCAGGGTGGCGACCGTCTTGCCCTGGCTGTCCACCACCTGCGCCCGTCCCGCCGCGCGCACCAGGCTGCTGCCGGTGTTTTTCACGCTGGCGCTCACGCTGAGCTGCCCGGCGGCGTAGCTCGCCCCCACCCCGCTGAGCTGGGCGGTCAGGCTGGGCGTGCCCACCTGCACGTAGATGATCTGGCCCACGTCGATGGCGTAGTTGATGGACACGCCGTTGTCGCCCTTCAGGCCCGCGCCGTAGGGCGCGTCGCTGCGGAAAAACAGCACCCCCCAGTACAGCCCCGGCGGGGTGCCGGGCGGCACCTGCACGGTGTAGCGCACCTGCTGCTTTTGCCCCGGCGCCAGCGTGAACTGCGCGGGCGTGAACTGGAGCCAGCGCGCCAGGCTGTTCTTGCTGCTGCCGGGCGACAGGAACTGGGCCTGACCGCTGGGCGGCAGCACAAAGTCGCGCAGGTAGGGTTGAACCACCATCGCCGCCTCGCCCGAGCGGGCCGGGTTCTGCACGGTCACGGCGTGGTTGATGGTGGCGCCGGGTTGCGCCGCGAGTTCGACCCGCGACACGTCCACGCTGACGCCCGAGGCGGCGTGGGCCACTCCGGGCATGCCCAGCGCGAGGGTCAGCAGCACGCCCCGGGCCACCCGGGCCGGGGTCAGCGAGGAAAGCAGGTGGGAGCGGAGAAAGCGGGGGGCGTGCAGCATGGGATGTCCTCCGGAGAAGCAGCCAGCGAAGAGAACGGAGGGCCGGGGCGTGCGGACAGAAACGGGAGTTTCCGGTGTTGTGGCGGGGCGCGGCAAAGGGACCAGCTCGGAAATGGGGGAACAGCAGCAAAAGGCCAGCAAGAAAGGCTAAGGGGGAACGCGGCACGCCCCGCGACGCGTTCCCGGGATTTACGCGACTGTCTCCGCTGCGGGGAAGCGGGGAGGGGGGCCGGAGGGCCGGGGGCGCGCGCCTCGGCACAGCCCCGCCCCCCCGGCCAGGGCACTCAGAACTGGCCGACCAGCTCGAACTTGACCTGTGCCCTCTTGACCCCGGCGGTCTCGTTGCCGTCAAAGACCAGCGCCTCGACGATGTAGTCGTCCAGCCAGCCGCCCGTGGTGGTCTTGGCGGCCGACCCCATCGCAAAGGCGTTGTCGAAGGTCAGGGTGGTTTTGGCGCCGGTGGCGGCGTTGTACAGCACCTCGACCTTCTTGGGGTTGGCGGTGTTGCTGGCGAGGCCGGTCTGCGCCACGCGGTCCCCCACGATCAGGGTGGGAAAGCCGGGGGTGATGGCCGCGTTGCCCTGGCCCTGAAGCGAGACGTTGAAGGTCCAGCCCTTGGGCGAGTTGGTGAACTTCTCGACGACCTTGCGGTTGAAGCAGACGATCGGGCCTTTCCACGAGACCTTGCTCATGTCGCGGCTGTCGTACTCGATGCCGGGGTAGCGCTTGACCGGCACCAGCTTGTTGTAGAGGCCGCTGCCGAAGCTCGTGTCGAACTTGAGGTCTCCGGCAAAGGAGTACTTGTTGTCGGCGCGGTCCACGCCGTCGCCGGTCCACCAGCTGCCGCCCGCCCGCAGCAGGCCCAGCAGGTCGTAGGTGTTGTCGCGCCCGGTGGTCACGTCGTGCTCGCCCGCGCGGTAGCAGTCGCAGTCGTTGCCCCGGTCGTCGAGCTTGGCGAGGTCCACGTTCCAGCTCGTCTCGTGCAGGTGCATCGCCACGATGGCCGGGATCGAGACGGTGATGTCCTCGGTCAGCGTGCTGCTGAGCGCACCCTTGTAGTCCGGGGCCTTTTCGGCGATGTTGACCCGGTCGCCCGTCGTGGTCATGGCCGTGCACTCGGGGGCCGTGCAGCTGCCCCCCTGCGCCGTCTGGGCACCCGCCTGAGAAGCCAGCAGCAGCGCACCGATAATCCAGAAGTGTTTCATGTCCCTCTCCTTCCTGCCTGAATGCGGGGCTTTGGGCCAGGCAGCGGAGCGAGATGCCCCGTTGCTGGCGTGAGAGTAATAAAGGTCACGTTAATCCCAGGCTAATTCGGGGCTGATCACGTTAAAGCTCTGCACACGCCGCTCTCAGCTGGCGCGATGGGCGTCCGTATCTACCGAGCTGCCCGCACTTCTTCAAATTAAGGACCGTGAAGCCTGACCGAAATCTCTGGGGGGAAAGTCGTCTCTGAGGCAGGCTGGCCGCTTGGGCACGCCACCACTGGGGGTATGGGGCGGGGGGACCCAGCCGACTTTTCCCGTTCCAGACCCTTTTTTCGCGTCTGTCATGCCCAGATGAGACCGGCGAGGCGACGAGGAATGATCGTTACAGAGCACACATCCCACGCTCAGAGCGTTAAACTGTGGTCACCACCCTACCCACCGCACTCGCCTCCCCGGAAAGGGGGAAAGGAGCAACGAGGACGCTGCTCGACCGCGCCGCCGCATGAGAAGATGCAGCTCCAGGGCGAAATCGGCCTCACCTGTCCCAGACTCTTGCTAGGCTTCTCATCTCAAGGCGTGGCGCGAGGACCCAAGGGAGAGACGGGCTTTCTCACCGCCGCAGACTCTGGACCCTATTCCCGACGGGAGGAGATCACCCATCCT
Source organism: Deinococcus budaensis (assembly GCF_014201885.1). Taxonomy (NCBI): domain Bacteria; kingdom Thermotogati; phylum Deinococcota; class Deinococci; order Deinococcales; family Deinococcaceae; genus Deinococcus; species Deinococcus budaensis. The sequence continues at coordinate 261,790 of NZ_JACHFN010000004.1, forward strand.
CACACTGCACCTGCTGGGACACGTTCACCTGAGCCGCGCCCAGGGCCACGGGGAAGAGGCCCTGAACCTGTCCAGCAAGGCGACGGCGCTGCTGAGTTACCTGGCGCTGGAGGGCCGGGCGCACCACCGCGAGCACCTGGCCGGGCTGCTGTGGGACACGCCGGATACCCTGCGGAACCTGCGGGTGGAACTCACGCGGCTCAAGGAAGCGGGGCTGCGGCTTTTTCCGGACCGCCAGCCTATGCTCAGCCTGCGCTGCGAGACCGACCTGGACCGCTGGCGCCGGGAGCCGGAGCCGCAGCAGGAGCGCGATCTGCTGGCCTGGCTGGCGCCGCTGCGGGGTCCGGCGCTCAGCGGCCTGGAGGACCTGGGGTCGGCGGCGTTCCGGGGCTGGGTGGACCAGCGCCGCAGCGTGATCCACGATCAGGTGGAGGAGCGGCTGAGCAGCGCCCACGCCCGCTTCGGGCGCCTGGGCCAGCCCGGCGCGGCGGAATTGATTCGCGCCCGCGCCGAGCGGCTGGGGCTGGAACTGAGGGCCCACCCGCCCGCGCCCCCCAGCAGCGAGCTGAGCTTCGAGTGGCCCGAGCAGGAGCGGGCGCTGCGGGAGGTGATGGAGCGCGCCGCGCGCACGCCCCAGCTCGCGCTGCTTCAGGGCCACGGCGGCACCCGCCGAAGCCTGCTGGGGCGGCTGGTGCAGGGGACCCCCTGGTACGCGGTGCAGGTCCAGTGTTCCTCGCAGGCGCTGCTGCTCTCGGCGCTGGCCCAGCAGCTCACGCGCGCCCTGCCCCCCGAGCAGCGCCCGCCGCCGACCTTCCTGCTCGCGGCCGATCCCGACGCGGCCCTGATTCAGGTCGCCGCGCTGATGACCCAGGCCGGAGTACCGCTGCTGATCGCCCTGCACAACGTGGACGAGGTGCCCGCCTGGCTGCGTCACCTGCTGCTGTTCTGGCTCGACCTGCCGCTGCCGCTCGCGCTGGTGCTGACGACCACCTCGGCCCGGGGGCTGGCCGAGCTGCGGCTGGCGCTGGGGCAGGTCAGCGCCCGGCGGCTGCACTGCGTGACGCTCCCGCCGCTGGGGGTGGCGCAGGTCATGCGGGGGCTGGCGGCCCGGGAAGCGGCGCCTTCCCCCACGGCGGCCCCCCCGGAGACGGCGCAGGCCGCCGCAGGCCGCCCGGCCGCGAGCAGCAGTGCCCGCCGCGCCCACGCCACGCGCCTGGTGCAACTCTCCGAGGGCCTGCCGCTGTACGTGAACGCGCTGGCGCAGAACGCGCGGGCACAGGGGGAAACGCCAGGGGAGGCGCTGGGCGCGCGGCTTCCGGCGGCCGTACGCGACCTGCTGCTCGCGGACCTGGCGCGCCTGCCTTCCGCAGCGCGGGGGGGGCTGGCGCGGCTGGCCCAGGTGTATGGCCGCTTCGACCCCGCGCTGGCCGCCGCGCTGCTGGGCGAGGCGGCCCCGGAGGTGCTGCGGGTGGGCACTCAGGCGGGGCTGCTGGCGGCGGCCAGCGCCCGCGAACAGCTGAGTCTGCCCGAGCTGGACAGCCGCAGCGACGACGCCGAGACGGGCCTGACCTTTGCCAGCGAGATCACCCGCAGCGCCCTGGCCGGAACCCTCCCGGCCGCCGAACGTCACGCGCTGCGCGCGGCGCTGGCGGGCCTGCTGGTCCAGACCGACCCCGCCCGGAGCCTGCTGTACGCCACCCGCGCCCAGCGGCCCGACCTCGCGGCGGCGGCCCGCGCCGCGCTGCCCGCCCTGCCCGCCCCCCGCTGCCTGGGCACGGCTGCGCCCGCCGACGAGCCGCCCACTACCGCGCACCCCCGGCGCGAGGCGTTCACGCCGGGCGGCTACCGGGTGACGCTGGAATGCGGCTTCCTGCATGTGCTGCGCCGGGGGCATCCCGGGCCACCACCGCTGCTCACGCTGACGCTGCCGGGCGCGGGCGGTGGCGGGGCCTGGACCCTGGTCGCCCGGCTGGACGTGCCCGAGCAGGCCCGCCGGGACGGCGAGGCCTTTCCCCCGCCCTTTGCGCTGGGGGTGCGCTGCGGGCCGGGACCCCGCACGGTCTACGCCAGCAGGCCGCTGCCCGACCACCACGAGGCCGACCACCACGAGGACGGCGCCGAGCACATCTTCGGCGGCGTGCTGCCGCTGGGCCAGTGGTTCCGGCTGTGCTCACCGCGCCGCGCGGGCCGGGCGGAGGGCGGCGGCGCGGGCGCTCCCGAACTCAGCGTGCGGGCGCTCGACGCGGCCCTGACCGTCGGCGCGCTGGAGTGGGAAGGCGGCAGCCTGCGCGGCCTGTGCGGCGACCTGCGCGAGCGCTAGCTTCCCCCATCCGCGCGGACGCAGAGGAGGAGGGGCGGCGGCGCCGGGGAAGCTCTCTCGCCCCCGGCGCCGTGTCCAAACGCGCCCCGTCCAGGCCTGGCCGCCCCACCCCAGAGCCTGTACCCCAGGGCCTGCGCCCTCAGCGCGGCGGCAGGAACTCGAAGACGTGGCCCTCGGGGTCGCGCACCGCCAGGCGGCCTTCCTCCAGCAGGTGGGGCAGGCCCTCGGCCTCCACGCGGGCGCGCACCTGCTCGACCTGGGCGTAGAATTGCACGTGGGCGTGGTCGCCGCCCAACATGTCGGCCAGGCCCACCTGGGGGTCCCAGGCGTACAGCCAGCGCCGGGGCGTGCCGTTGCCGTCCAGCTCGGGGGCAGGACCCAGCGTGAACTGGGCAAAGTCGCGGTCAGGCTGCTCCTTGGCGAGGGCAAAGCCGTAGGCGCGGGGCAGGCGCTCCTTCATCGCCGGGTAGTCCCCGAAGGCGAGCGCCACCTCACGCAGCCCCAGCACCGGCAGGGCCTGTTCGGGCCGCCCGGTTTCCTCCGGCGGATAGGTCGGCTGGCGCTCGTCGTCCAGATCCACCCCGCGCAGCTCCAGCCCGTGCCCGAAGGGGTCGAAGAAGTACACGGTGGGATCGGGGCGCTCGGGAGTGCCCAGGTCGATCTCCTGCCAGGGCAGGCCGTGCGCGTCCAGCAGCGCCTTGCAGCGCTCCAGGTCCGAAGGGTGAATCTGCCAGGCGTAGTGCAGGTGCGAGGCGCCGCGCGCGCGCAGCGGGGCCAGCCGGGGGTCGTTGGGCTGGCGGGTGACCGGCTTCCAGAGGGTCAGCGTCTGCGCGGCGTTCACCCCGAACCGGGCCACGCCCGCCGCCTCGTCGAGATGCTGCACTTCCAGGCCCAGCACCTGGGTGTAGAAGCGCACGCCGCGCGGCAGGTGGTTGACCTCCAGCGTCAGGCCCGCCAGATCGAGAATGGGAGAGGACATACGCGCAGGCTACCCTGGCCCGGCAGCCCGGACCCCCGCAGGCGTAAGCTCCCGGTATGGCCGCAGGCAACGATCCGCGCAGCACGGCACCTGACCCTCCACCCGGCCCCGACGCCCCCGAGCGCGCCCGGCTGGATTTCGCCCGGCGCTCCAGCTACGGCGACTACCTGCGGCTGGGCACGCTGCTCGCGGCCCACCAACCGCTGACGGCGGCGCACGACGAGCACCTCTTTATCACGGTGCATCACGTCTCCGAGCTGTGGCTGGACCTGATCGTGCGCGAGCTGAGAGCGGCGATGGACCAGCTGGCCGGGGGCGTCACCGACGCGCCGCTCAAGGGCCTGACGCGGGTGGTGCGCGCCCAGGAGCAGCTCACGGCGGCCTGGGAGGTGCTCAAGACCATGACCCCGGCGGAGTACCTCCAGTTCCGGCACGCGTTCGGGGAGGCGTCGGGGTTCCAGTCGGCGGGCTACCGCATGGTCGAGGTGCTGCTGGGCAACCGCAACCCCACCCTGCTGCGGCCCTTCGAGCACCGCCCGGACCTGCACGGGCCTCTCCAGGCCGCCCTGCACGCCCCCAGCGTGTATGACCTGACGCTGCGGCTGCTGGCCGCGCGCGGGCTGCCCCTGCCGCCCGAGGTGCTGGAACGCGACCTCGCCGCGCCGCCCGCCGAGCACCCGGCGGTCCTGGCCGCCTGGCTGACGGTCTACCGCGACCCGCAGCGGCACTGGGACCTGTACGAGCTGGCCGAGAAGCTGCTGGACGTGGAGGACCATTTCCGGGCGTGGCGCTTCAACCACCTCACCACCGTGGAGCGCACCATCGGGTTCCGGGCGGGCAGCGGCGGCACCAGCGGGGCAGGCTACCTGCGCCGGGCGCTGGACGCGGTGCTGTTTCCCGAACTGTGGCAGGTCCGCACCCAGCTGTAGCGCGCCCCTCGCCCGGCCGGGAGCCAGGCGGGAGGCGTAAGGGGGCTGTGACACCCCTGCTCTTAGCTTGGGCGGCAGTGATGCCCCCCGGCCCCCCACCCCCTCCCCCCACCGCCCGTGTCGGCGCGGCCCTGACCGTCCCGCCCGGCACGCGGCGCCCGTGAGGGCCGTGAAGGCGGCCGGGGTTCCCTGCGGCTCCAGGGCGGCACAGGAGGGGAAAGCGCCCCGCCTGACGCCCGGCGGGGCGCGGGAACCTGCCGCCGACCGGGCGGCGCTGGACCGCATTCTGGCGCTCGCGGCGCGGCTGTTCGAGGTTCCTCTGGCCTGCCTGAGCCTGTTCAGCGACCCCGCGACCGGGGAGGCGCGCGACTGGACCGTCTGCCACGGCGCGTGCCCCGACCCGGAGGAGCCGGGCGGGACCGGGTGGAGCCTGTTCGGCGGGGTGACCGACTGGGACCGGGAGGTCGGGCGGCGCACCGCCGCGCTGGCGCCCGGTCAGGTGCTGGCGCTGCCCGATACCCGGCGCAGCGAGTTCGGGCAGCGCCCGCCCGCGCCGGGCGCCCCCGAGCTGCACTTCTATGCCGCAGCGCCGCTGCACACGCCCGGCGGGCAGGTCATGGGCAGCCTGGCGGTGCTGGGCCGCCGCCCGCGCGCGGACCTGACCGACGCGCAGCGCGGCGTGCTCACCGATCTCGCCGGGCTGGCCGCCCACAGCCTCGCGGCAGGGGCAGCGGCGCGCCCACCCGGCCGCCAGCAGCCCGCCCGGGTGCTCCGGCGGGCGCAGGCGAACGCGGCCTCGGCGCAGGGCGGGGCAGGCCGCAGCGAACGCCCGTCACCGGAGCGCCCGGCCCCGGGGGAGCTGGCCCACGGCGACCCCCTGACCGGGCTGGGCGACCGCCGGGCCTTTGACGCCGACCTCGAAGCCCTGCTCGCGCAGTTGCCGCCGGGCGACTCGGCCCACCTGCTGCTGCTGGACGTGAACGACTTCAAGACCTGGAACGACGCGGGGGGCCACCTCCGGGGCGACGCCCTGCTGCGCGAGTTCGCCCGGGCACTGAGCGAGTCGTTCCGGCCCGGGGACGGGGTCTACCGCTTCGGCGGCGACGAGTTCGTGGTGCTTGCCCACGGCGACGCCGCCCGCCCGCTGACCCAGGAACTGCTGGGCCGGGCCGCGCAAGCCGAGCGGCTCACCCAGGCGCGGGGCTTTCCGGGCCTGAGCGTGGCGGCGGGCGTGGCGAGCTGTCCGGCCGAGGCCCAGCGCCCCGGCGACCTGCTGCGGCTGGCCGACGGGCGCATGCTGCGCGAGAAAGCGGCGCGGCGGGCCAGTCAGCGGCTGGGCCGCCTGGGCAGGGTGGCGCTCGACGACCGCGCGGCCCAGCGGGCCAGCGAGGTGGCCTTGCAGGCGCTGCGCTTTACCCTGGCCCTGCTGGCCCGCGACGACGACACCGGTGACGCCGCCTGGGCCGCCTTGGTCGGAGCCGCGGTGGCCTCGGTGCCGGGCGCCGAGGGCGGCAGCCTCTACCTGCGCGAGGGCGATCAGTTCGTGCTGCGCGCGCAGATGGGCTTTTCCGACACCCTGCTGGGCCTGACGGAACCGGCCGCCGCGTCGCAGGTGTGGTACGGCGACCCCGGAGGCTGGCACGCGGGCCGGGCGCGCGTGATCGCGGGCGCCGAGATCGAGCGGCGCAACGAGCTGACCGGCAGCTTCGGCGACACGCCCCTGGCCCAGACCTACCAGCAGCATGGGCAGATCACCCGCCTGCGCGCCAGCCTGTGCGTGCCGGTGGTGCAGGGCGACGGCCAGGTCGTGGCGCAGCTCAACCTCGACAGCCTCACCGACGAGGCCGCGTTCGGCCCCGAGGCGGCGGCCGTGGCCGAGGCCTTTGCCACCCAGGTCGCGGCCCTGCTCGCGGCGCGGGCACGCCAGACCCGGGAAGCCGCCCGGCGCCGCGAACTCGAAGGGCTGGTCGCCGTGAACGCGGCGCTGCGCACTGTCCGCACGCCCGCCGAGGCCGAACTGGTCCTGGCGCGGCAGACGGCCCTGCTGCTGGGCACCGAACACGTGGTGTTGCTGCGCTACGAGGCCGCAGAAGACGCGCTGCGCGCGGTGGCGCCGGGGGGCGTGTACGCCCGGTTTCAGCCGGACCGGCTGCCGCGCGGCAGCGGCCTGGCCTGGGCCGCCCTGGAGAGCGGCGAGGTGGTCCGGGCCGCGGACGCGCAGCAAGACCCCCGGGTCTACCGCCCCAACGACGAGCCGATCGGCGCGGTGATGGCGGCGCCGCTGCGCGACGGCAAGGGCCGGGCGCTGGGGGCGCTGGTCGTCTCGCGCGACCACACCGGCAGTTTCAGCGACCTTGACGCGCAGCTGCTGGGCGCCATCGCGTCGGCGGGAGTCACGGCCATCGAGCGGGCGCTGGCGGCCCGCGCCGAGACCGAACGTGCCGAGGAGTTCCGGATGCTGGCCGAGCTGTCGGCGCTGGTGAGCGCGCTGGAGCAGCCGCTGGCAGTCGCCGGGCGCTGCCTGAACACCTGCCGCCAGTTTCTGGGCGCGGATTTCGCGGCCTTCAGCGTGCCGGGGCGCGGCCTGCACCTGCCGGTCGGGACCGCGCCCGCCGGATTCGAGCAGGCCGTGCAGCGGCACATGCAGCGGCCCGGCGAGTTTCTCGCCGGGCTGGGCCAGGCGCGCGGCGTGGTCGCGACCCACGCCTACCCCGCCCAGCCGTATGCCCGGCCCGAGCTGGTGGCGGCGGGCGTCCAGGCGGCCGTGCTGGCCCCGGTGCTGCAAGACGGCCGCGTCACCGGGCTGGTCAGCCTGGTGTGGTTCAGCCCGCTGACGGCCCTGCCCCCGGCGGCGGTGGCCCTGACCACCCGCGCCGCCGAGCTGATCGGGCAGGCGCTGGAGCGCCGCACCCACCTGGAAGAGGTCGAGGCGACCCGCGAGGGCGCGCTCAGAGCGCTGGGGCTGGCGCTCGAACTGCGCGACTTCGAGACGGCCGGGCACACCGAGCGGGTGGTCGCGCTGTGCTCGCGGCTGGGGCAGGCCGTGGGCATGAGCAGCAGCGACCTCGAGGGCCTGCGTCAGGGCGCCTACCTGCACGACATCGGCAAGCTGGCGGTCCCCGACGGCATCCTGCTCAAGCCGGGCAAACTCGACGCGCCGGAGTGGGCGGTCATGCAGGGCCACGCCGCCGTGGGGGACGACCTCACCCGCTCGATTCCCACCCTGCACCCGCTGGCGCGCGAGGTGGTCCGCCACCACCACGAGCGCTGGGACGCCGCCGGTTACCCCGACCGGCTGGCGGGCGAGGCGATCCCGCTCGCCGCGCGGGTCTTCAGCGTCGTGGACGTGTACGACGCCCTGACCAGCCCGCGCCCCTACAAGCCCGCCTGGAGCGCCGAGGCCGCCCTGGCCGAGATCGCCGCCCAGGCGGGGCGCCAGTTCGACCCCCAGGTCGTGGGGGTGTTCCTGAACCTGCTGGCCGAGATGCAGGCGGAGGGGAAGGCGCCCGCCCCGGAGGCCCCGGACTCCCCCTGAAGGCCTGAGGACCGGAACGCCAGGCCCCTTTCCCTCCCGGCCCACAGGCCCACACGACAGAGGCTCGGGCCGCTTCCGGCGGGGTGCCCGGGGCGGAGGGTGAGACCGGCGCCGTCAGGCTGCCGTGCCCCGGTCACGCCCCCCGCCGCCCTCCGTCCATCCCCTGGAACACGCCCTCAAATCGGTGCAGGCACCACGAGCTGGCCCTCGGGGCCGTACGCCTCCAGCACCGCCGCCGCGACCTCCCGGGCTGCCCCGGCCGCCACCAACGCGACGACGGCTCCGCCGAAGCCCGCGCCGGTCATGCGCGCTCCGTACGTGCGGGGGTGGCCCTGAAGCAGCGCCACCAGCTCGTCCACCCGCGGCACGGTGACCTCGTAGTCCTCCCGCAGGCTGGCGTGCGAGGCGTTCATCAGCTCCCCGAAGCGCGCTGCCGTGACGCCCTCCCGGACGGCTTCCAGCACCCGCGCGTTCTCGGTCACCACGTGGCGCGCGCGGCGGCGCAGCAGCGGGTCGGACAAGGCCCCGACCGCCTCCGGGTCGCTCACGTCGCGCAGCTCGGGCACGCCGAGGCGGCGGCTGGCCTCCTCGACCTGGGCGCGGCGCTCGTTGTAGCCGCTTTCGGCCAGGCGGCGGGGCACGCCCGAATCCAGCACCAGCACCTCCGCGCCCGCCGGGAGGGGCAGGCGGCGGCGCTCCAGCGTGCGGGTGTCCACGAACAGCATGTGCGCGGTGTCGGCCAGGCTGCTCGCCATCTGGTCCATGACGCCGCTGCGCACCCCCACGAACTCGTGCTCGACCCGCTGCCCCAGCAGCGCGAGGTCCACGTCGCTCAGCACCAGCCCGTAGAGCGTCCGCAGCGCCCGCAGGATGGCGACTTCCAGCGCGGCGCTGCTGCTCAGACCGCCCGAGGGCACCTCGGAGCTGATCCACACGTCGAGCGCGTCCGTCACGCCCGCCACCGCGATGCTGCCCGTGAGGTACGGCGCGAAGCCCGTGCCCACCTCGCCCACAGGCACCTCCAGCGTCTCCCCGAAGTTGACCGAGTGCAGGCGGTGGCTCTCCCGCCCGCTGCGGGCCAGCGCCACCGTCGCCTGCTGCGGGATCGCGCAGGGCAGCACGAAGCCCCCCTGGTAGTCGGTGTGCTCGCCCAGCAGGTTCACCCGGCCGGGCGCCTGGGCGCTGGCCTCGGGCGGGCGGCCGAAAACGGTTTCGAAGGTGCTCGCGTCGGCCGGGTTGGGTGTGGGGATGCTCATGGGGAAACCTCCTGAGGGTTCAGGCTTCTCAGTTCCTGCGCCGCCGCCTCGGGCAGCTTGTCGTTGGCGAACTCGCCCGCGCCCTGCTCGGTCCCGGCGAGGTACTTCATGCGGCCCGGCGCGCGCAGGTACGGAAAGATCTCGACCCTCAGCGGCCACTCGGGGTAGGCCGCCCCGTCCACCGGGGCCTGCTGCACGGTGAGCAGGTAGGGCATCCGCACGCCGAACAGCGCGTCCAGCCGCAGCAGGGCGTCCTTGAGGGCGGCGGCCAGCGCGTCCCGCTCCGCCTCAGACAGCTCGTGCAGGAAGGCGGCGGGCCGGGTCGGCAGCACCCAGGTCTCGTAGGTGTAGCGGGCAAAGGGCGGCACCACGCTCAGGGCCGCGCCGTGGTCGCGGACAATCCTGAGCTTGGCGGCGCGCTCCCCCCGCACGAAGTCCTCCAGCCAGGGCCGCCCGTGCTCCTGCCGGTAGGCGCGCATGGTCTCCAGCGCCCGCGCCTGCACGGGAGGGATGTGGTCGTAGGCGTAGATCTGACCGTGCGGGTGGTGCAGGGTCACCCCGACCTCCACCCCCCGGTTCTCGAAGGGCAGCACCGAGTGAATCCGGGGGTCGGCACCCAGCACCCCGGTACGGTCGGCCCACACGTCCAGCAGCAGCCGCACCTGTTCCGGCGGCAGGCCGCCCAGCGTGCCCTGCGGGTCCTGGCTGAACACCACGACCTCGCACTTGCCCACGCCGCCGCGCCCCTGCACGCCCGGCACCGGCTCCGGCGCGGGCGCGTCCAGCACCAGGCTGGGAAAGCGGTTGTCGAAGACCGCCATGTCGTAGCGTCCGGCGGGCAGCTCGGTGGGGTTGTGGGGATCGCGGGTAGGTGCCAGCGGGTTGTACTCGGGCGGCGGCATGAAGGTGCGGTTCAGGCGGTGCGCGGCGTACATCACCCACTCGCCGCGCACCGGGTGCCAGCGCAGCACGGGCCGGGCCTCCACCGGCTCGGGTGACGGGCTGGGCACCTCGCCCGCCAGCTCGACAGGCTTCACCCCGTAGAGCGTGAGCGCGCGGCCGTCCGGTTTGCGGAACTCGGATTTGTACATTGCCCCACAGGATGCGCCGGGCAGCCCCCGCCTACAAGCCGCGCGCCCTTCCCGGAGTGCGGAAAGGGCGCAGCGAGCGTGGAAGTTAAGAAAGCTTCAGACCGCTCCGGCGGTCTCGGCTTCCGGCTGGGCCGCGCCCGTCAGGCGGCGGTGGGTCGCCAGCGCCTGGGCCACGACCTGGTCCATGTTGTAGTAGCGGTAGGTTGCCAGCCGCCCCACGAAGGTCACGTCGCTGCGCGCGTCGGCCAGGGCGGCGTACTTCCTGTACAGCTCCTGGTTCTCGGGGCGCGGCACCGGGTAGTAGGGGTCGCCCTCGGCGCGGGGGTACTCGTACACCACGCTGGTGTGCGGGTGGACTTGCCCGGTGATGAACTTGAACTCGCTGATGCGGGTGTAGGCGTAGTCGTTGGGGTAGTTCACCGTGCCGGTGGGCTGAAACTGCTCACGCGCGTGCGTCTCGTGGACGAATTCCAGGCTGCGGTAGGGCAGCTTGCCGTACTGGTGGTCGAAAAAGGCGTCCACCGGGCCGGTGTAGATCATGTGGCCGTAGGGGATGAATTCCGCGATCTCGCGGTAGTCGGTGTTCAGCATCACCTTGATGTTCGGGTGCGCGAGCATGTTCTCGAACATCCGGGTGTAGCCGTGCAGCGGCATCGCCTGGTAGGTATCGGCGAAGTAGCGGTCGTCGCGGTTGGTCCGGGTGGGCACCCGCGCCGTGACCGAGGCGTCAAGTTCGCTGGGGTCGAGCGCCCACTGCTTGCGGGTGTAGCCCCGGAAGAACTTGTTGTAAAGGTCGCGGCCCACCTTGCCGACCACCACGTCCTCCGAGGTGCGGACCTTCTCGACCGGCTCGGCCACCGAGGCGAAAAAATCCTCCAGCTGAAAGGCCGTCAGGTTCAGGCCGTACAGCCGATTCACGGTGTCGAGGTTGATGGGGATGGGCAGCAGTTGCCCGTCCACACTCGCCAGCACCCGGTGCTCGTAGGGCCGCCACGCGGTGAAGCGCGAGAGGTAGTCGAAGACGTCCTTGGAGTTGGTGTGGAAGATGTGCGGCCCGTAGGGGTGGATCAGGATGCCCGCGTCGTCGTAACGGTCGTAGGCGTTGCCGCCGATGTGGGGGCGGCGGTCCACGATCAGGACGCGCTTGCCGTCGTTGGCGAGGCGCTCGGCGAGCACGCTGCCCGCGAACCCCGCGCCGACGATCAGGTAGTCGAAACCAGCAGAAACAGGGGAATCGGTCATCGGGTCCATCATAGAGTGGGGCACCGGGGCGCCGGGAGACACAGGCTCAGTCATCGGCCACTCCCGCCAGGGCCACGACGTTGCGCTCGGCGGCCGCGCGCTCGATCAGGGCGCTCATCTCGGCCCAGGTGCGGTCCCAGGAGAGGGTGGAGAGGTACCTGTCGGCCCGCTCGCGGCGCTCCTGCCCGGCGGGGGTCTCGCGCTCGGCCAGGGCGGCGGCGCAGGCAGCCTCAAAGGCGTCCACCCCGTCCGCGATGCGCACCAGGTCCTTCTCGCCGTAGGGCCGGATCACGTCGCGGATGCCGGTCGAGACCACCGGCACCCCCGCCGCGAGGTACTCGGGCGTCTTGGTGGGGCTGATGAACTCGGTCGCCTCGTTGAGGGCAAAGGGCAGCAGCGCCACGTCCCAGTGGGCGAGGTAGGTGGGCAGCTCGGCGTAGCCTTTCATGCCCAGGTAGTGCAGGTTCTCGCCGCGCGGCAACTCGGCGGGGTCGATCTTGACCACCGGGCCGAGCAGCACGAACTGCCACTCGGGGCGGCGGCGGGCCAGTTCCCCGATCAGCCGGGTGTCGAAGCGCTCGTCGATCACCCCGTAAAAGCCCAGTCGGGGCCGGGGCAACCCCGCCTGGTCGGGCGCGTCGGGCAGGCCCGCGCGGGCCTGCGCAAAGTGCGCCGTGTCCACGCTGGAGGGAAAGGGATGGGCGCCCGCGTGCCGCTCGCGCTTGGCCTCGTACAGGCGGTGGCCGCCGGTAAAGACCAGGTCGGCCTGCCGGAAGAGCAGGTCCTCGCGGCGGCGCAGCTCGGGGGGCGCGCCCTTGAACTTGGCAAGTTCGTCCATGCAGTCGTAGACCGTGACGCGCGGGCACAGCCCCGCCGTGATGGGCAACTCCATCGGGGTGTAGACCCACAGGTCGTATTCGGCCAGACCCTCGGACGCCACCAGGCCCTCCAGCAGCCGGGCGGTGCGGGCCTGCGACTCGGTGGCGTCGTGACCCTCCTCAATCTGGGGGGTGACCACGATCACGCCGCTGGCGTCCTCGCGCACGTTCAAGCTGTCAGGGGCAGCGACGAACTGCGGTTCCTCGACGTAGTACACGCGCCGGGTGCGGGCGGCGCGTGTCATCAAGTGCTGCGGGCGCTGAAAGACAAAATCCCAGCGCAGGTGGGACACCACCAGCAGGGCGGCGGGGCTATCCCCCCGGTTCAGGCGCAAACGGGTTTCCGATGTTTTCACAGGTGGTCCCTCCCCAGGGATGAAATAGTCGCCAGCGACCTGCGGGACCGGGCGCGAAAAAGCCTTGCCACCGGCAGGACGGGTCTTGTGGGTTGGACAGGCTTGCCCGCAAGGAGGGGGTGGCCTGGTCCTCCAGCCGCCGCGAAAAGGGCAGCACCGGGAACTCATACAGCTTAGCGTCCGGTCCCCAACCGCAGGCTGAACGTCCCTGGAGCAAAAGTTCATTCAGCCATGTAAAACCTGTCAAGACAACTTCATTGATTTCACATCAGAAAGAGACCCCGTTGCCGGGGGGGGCCTCCCCAGATCGGCCCCGCAGGGGGGGCGCGCCTGTTACGCTCGGGGCACCGATGCCGCGCCCCGACCGCCGCCTGCCCCCGCCTGCTCTCCGGGCGCCCCCGGCCCTTCCGGGCGCCGAGGCGCTGCGGCGGCGGCTGTATCTGGCCGCGACCGCGCTGGGAAGCGCCGTCCTGATCTCGGTGTGGGTCTTGCAGTGGCGGCAGGGGACCGCCGAGCCGTTCGTGCGCTTCGGCTATCCGGCGATGCTGGTGATGTGCGTGTGGGCCGCCGCCTGGCTGCTTCAGGGACGCTCTTTGCTGCTGGCCGAGCGGGTGGTCTTTCTGGTCAACGCGGTTGCCATCCTGGCGCAGCTGGGGCTGGGACTGGTGACCCCGCAGACCCCCGGGGTGGACCTGACCAGCCCGGCCTACTGGATGCTGGTCGCCGTCTCGATCCTGAGCTACCTGATTTACAGCACCCGGGGAGCGCTGTGGTTCTCGGCGGGCTTCTACCTGCTGGGCGTGGCGCTGCCGTGGGGCGCCCTGGCGCTGCGCGGCGAGGGCCTGGGAGACCAGCCGGCCCTGGCACGGGTCCAGCTGACCTGCGGCGCCGTGCTGCTGCTGGTCTACAGCCTGGCGTGGTACCGCGAACGCTTCATGTTCGAGCACGGCCAGCGCCTGATGCTGGAAAAGCTGGCGAACACCGATCCCTTAACCGGGCTGCTCAACCGCCGCGCCCTGTACGCCGCCGTCGGGAGGCTGCTGGAAGACGTGCAGCAGGGCGAGAGCGGCGCGCTGATCCTCTTTGACCTCGACCACTTCAAGAGCCTCAACGACACCTTCGGGCACAACGCCGGAGACGAGGTTCTGAGCGGCACCGCCGAGCTGTGCCGCAGCATCCTGCGCGGCAGCGACGGCCTGGGGCGCTGGGGCGGCGAGGAGTTCCTGGTCGTGCTGCCGGGCGTGACCGCGTCCCAGGCCGGGCAGGTCGCCGAGAGGCTGCGCCGCCTGCTGGAAGCCTGCCCCTTTGCGGAGGTGGGCCGGGTCACGGCCAGCTTCGGTGTGACGGCCTGCCGGCCCGGCGACGACCTGCGCCGCTGCCTGGCCCGCGCCGACGCGGCGCTGTACCGCGCCAAGGCCGCCGGGCGCAACCGGGTCGAAACCCACTGGGACGCCCTGCCGGTGCCTGCGGGGACCAGCGAGCTGCTCGGCCGCGGAGGCTGACCCCCTCTTCTCAGCCTCCGCCGGAGGGCGGCTCGCACGGCAGCGCGGCGGCCCGGGCAGGCCAGAAACGCACCGTGCGGTCACGGCCCCCGCCCGAGGCGAACACGTCTCCCGCCGGGGCGTAGGCCAGGGCGCTGATGCTGTCCGCCTGGGCCTGAAAAGCGCACCCGCCTGCCCCCGGCGCCGCGAGGGACCACAGCACCACCCGGCGGTCCTCGCCGCCCGAGACCAGGCTGGCTCCCCCGGGCGCGACAGCCAGCGCCGTGACCGGCCCCGCGTGGCCGCGCAGCGTCCGCAGCTCCTGACCGCCCGGCACCGCCCAGAGCCGCAGGGTGGTGTCCCAGCTTGCCGTGACCAGGCGGGTGCCGTCCGGGCTGAAAGCCACGGCGCTGAGGTAATCGCCGTGGCCGCGCAAGGTCCGCAGCTCGCGCGCCTGGGCGACCTGCCACAGCCGGGCGGTCTTGTCGCGGCTGGCGCTGGCGAGCCACGTGCCGTCCGGGCTAAAGGCCAGGGCGGTCACCACGTCGGTGTGGCCCTGGAGGGTGGCCCGCAGCGCGCCCGTGTCCAGCGCCCACAGCTTCACGCTGTTGGCTGGTCCCGACAGCCGGGTGTTGTCCCCGCCGCCGGTGGCGAGCAGCCGCCCGTCGGGACTGAAGGCCAGCGAGGTCGCGTAGTACGACGCCAGATCGAGGGTGCGCCGCAGCCGTCCGTCCGAGGTGGTCCACAGCCGCACCCGGCCGTCGGCCCCCGCCGCCGCCAGCAGGTCACCGCCGGGACTGTAGGCGAGCGCGGTCACGGCGGCAGGCTGGGTCAGCGACCGCGTGGCCTGGCTGGCCGCCACCCGCCCCCCCTGCACCGGCCACAGCCCCACCGTGCCCTCCGCCCCCCCGGTGGCGAGCTGGGTCCCGTCCGGGCGGTAGGCCAGGGCCGTCACGTTGAGGGTGCTGGCCGTGAGGGAGGCGGCAGGAGTCTGAGCCGGGGCGGAGGGCGTGGAAGGGGCTGAATGCGCCGCGGATGGAGGGGCTGCCTGGGGCGCGGCCTGGGCCAGAACCGCCAGCGCGGGCGAGCACCCCACCTGAAGGGGCAGGGCCAGCAGCCCCAGGCCGAGTGCGCGGACCGGGGCGCTGCGGCAGGGGGCCGTTCGGAGTGTCACGGGGGTGGGCATGTTCCGTCTCCTGGGGGCTGAGCCGTGGAAAGTCTGGGGAGAAAGGGGCTGGGCCAGTCGGTTGGGCCGGTCGGTTGAGCCAGTCCCCTGAAGTGTGGGCCGCGCAAGGTGGGCGTGTTGAAGCCCAGGTGAGGCGGCGCCCGGCGTACCGAGAAGGGCTGGCCCCCGGAGGGCGAATGCCGGGGGCCAGAGGGTGGAGTCAGGGGGGAGCCAGCCTCAGCGCAGGCGCACCAGCGTGATCTTGCCCGACCCCGTGCGCTCGTCGAGCTGCGCGACGTACAGGTGGCCGGTGCTGCGGTTTTCGGTGAGGTCCAGGGGGCTGGGGTTGAAGTCGGTCAGGCCGGTCACGAAGGTCTCGGCCCCCACGATGTCGAAGTTCTGGCTCGCCGTGCCGGGCGTCAGGACGATGATGTCGCGCCCGGCGCTGTAGCGCACGACCAGCAGCTTGTTTTTCAGCGCCGAGGTCTGGGCGGTGGTGTACTCCTCGATCACGCCGTTGGGCGAGGCGTGTTCGCCGAAGTCGTAGGAGAAGCCGCCCCAGTTGCGGTCGGGCAGGGTGCCCACCGGGTAGGCCGCGACCTCGCCCCGGTCCCGGCCCGCCGTGGGGTTGCCGCCGTTCATGACCCACTCGCAGCGCAGCGGGTTGGGGTGCCCGTAGTACTTGCCGCGCATGACCCGGAACAGGAAGTCGTTTTGCACGCCCACCCCGCTCAGGCCGGGCACGGCGGGGCCGGTGTAGGGACCGTCGATGCGGTTCTGGCACGACTCGGGCAGCGTGGCGGGCGTGTCCGGGGTGTTGCCGCCCGCCGCCGAGCCGTTGGTGGGCACGTACAGCTGGCCGTTGGTGTGCCAGACCATGTCGTAGGCGTTGCGCAGGCCGCTGGCGTAGATCGTCACCGGGGCGCCGGGCGCGTAGGGGTTGTACAGGCCGCCTTCCGAGGTCTTGACGCTCAGGGGGGGCGAGGTGATCTTGTTCAGGTCCACCCGCAGCAGCGCCCCCGTGAGCAGGCGCTCGGGGCGGTTGCCCCAGGCGGTGTCGGGCGCGCCCATCGCGGTGTTGCTGCCTTGCAGGACATACAGCGCGCCGGGGTCGGCGGGATTGAAGGTGATCGAGTTCGTCGCGTGGTCGCGAATCGAGCGCGGCAGGTCGATCACCACGTCCTGCACGTTTTCCAGATTTGCACCGGTCAGGCGCGAGATCTTGCCGCTCCAGTCGGGCGAGTTGCTCTGGCCGTTCCAGAAGTGGTTGTTGCTGATCCACAGGACTGGGGCGTCGGCAGTGGACGAGGGGTCGAACTTCATGCCGATGATGGTGCGCGGGCCGCCGTTGGCCGCCTGCACCGAGGTGATGACCTGCGGGGCTTCCAGCGTGCCGTCGGGCAGGATGCCGAAGCGCAGGATCTCGCCCAGCAGCGTGGCCGCGTACAGCCGCCCGTCGGGACCGATCTCGACCGAGGTGTAGGGCCGCGCCGGCACGTTCCCCAGCGCCACCTGCTCGAAGGCGACCGTGCTGCCGCCCGCCGTGCTCATGCCGGTCACGAACTTCAGCCGGTAGGGCAAGAAGGGCGTGCCGCTGGTGTCCTGAACCCCCTCGTTGATCTCGAAGACGTACTGCGAGTTGGCCTGAAGGGGCGCCGTGGGCTTGAACACGATCACGTCGCCGCCGCCCGAGGTGTTGGCCGTGCCCGCCACCTCCAGTCCGGTCGCCACGTTGACCAGCCGCAGCCCCGGCGAGCGCAGGGTGGCGAGGTCGATGGCGCTGGCGGGCAGGTTCACGTCCACCGTGATCGAGTTGGTCGTCGGCACGATGGTCTGGTGGTCTTGCGGACTGGTGTTGCGCGCCGAGGGCCGGTCGCCGCGCTGGATCGTGACGTAATCGATTTTGGTGTTGCTGCCGCCGCGCGCGTCGATGGTCAGGCGGCCGTCGGTCACGTTGACGGGCAGCGTGACGGTGCTGAACTTGCGCGGCGAGGTCGGCGTGAAGGCCGAGACCGCCAGCTTGCCCTCGATGTTGATCTGGTGGCTGCTGTCGAAGGTGTTGCTGGCGTCACCGACCGCCACGGTCACGTTGTAGACCCCGCTGGGCAGGGCGTATTCCCAGGCGGCGGGCGTGCGGACGGCGGTGGCGTTGGCGACGCTGGCCGGGAACTGCATATGGAGGAAGGTGTTCAGCCGGGGGTCGATCCCCGCAAGCGCGCGGTCGCGGGCGTTGGGCGAGATGTCCAGCGGCACGCCGGAGCCGCCCACGCTGTCCTCGCGAATCCAGCCCCAACCCCGGGCGTCGCTGTAGGCGGCCCCGGTGTCGGCCACGTATCCCGGCTCGGTGGGCGCCCCGGCCGGCTGAAAATCGACCCGCAGGCCCTGCGGCGGCAGGGTCGAGACCGCGTTGACGCTCACGGCCGCGCTGCCCGACTGGCTGGGGTCGAAGGTCGAGGTGGCGCGGACGCTCACCGTGCCTGGCGCCACCGCCGTGACCAGGCCGCTGGCGTCCACGGTCGCGACCGCCGGATTGCTGCTGGTCCAGGTCACGCCGGAGTTGTAGGCGCCCTTGCCCTGTACGTCGGCCACGAACTGCCGGGTAGCTCCCACCGTGATCACCGCGCTGGCGGGGTTCACGGCCACGGCCGTCACCTGCGGCACGATGACCGAGCAGCTCAGCTTGGCGTTGGCCCAGTTGCCGTGGTCGTAGGCGACCCCGTCGCCCGCGTCGCCCACGATCAGCCGCAGCTCGCGCGCGCCCGACACGTCCACGTTGACGGCCCGCGCCGCGTCGGTGCCGCGCAGAATGCCGCTGTCGTAGGCGGCCTTGCCGTCCACCAGCACCTGAAAGACCACGCTGCCGCGCGCCCCGACCTCGTCGTCCACGCCCACGCTGGCCGTAAAGGCCGAGCAGTTGCCGTCGAGCGGGTAGGTGAGCTGCGACAGGGCGTGCACCCCCAGCCCGCGCGGGTAGCTCACGCCCTCGATGGTGAGTGGGCGGCCGTCGCCCAGGTTCTTCTCGCCGTTGCTGCGGTCGCGCTCGTAGGGACCGTAGCCGTTGACCGGCGAGACCGGCGCGAGGTCACTCAGGAACTTGTCGCCCGACGGCGCGGCGGCCGTGCAGCGCACCTGCGCCGAAGCCCAGTCGGCGTGGTCGAAGTTGATGCCGTCGCCCCCGTCGCGGACGACCAGACGCAGTTCCTGCACGCCCGAGACGTTCACGGTGATCGGCACGGCCACGTCGCTGCCGCGCAGCACCGGACTGCGGTAGAGCAGGGTGCTGGCCCCGTTCCAGACCTCGAACACCACGCTGCCCAGGTTGCCGACCTCGTCGTCCACACCGATCTCGGCGCTGAAGGCCGAGCAGGCCCCCGCCAGGTTGTAGCGCACGTCGGCGTTGGCGTGGACCCCCAGGCCGCGCGCGTAGGTCTTGCCCCCGATGGTCAGCGTCAGCCCGTCTCTCTCGGCCTTGGTGTTGTTGCTGCGGTCGATCTCGACCGGGCCGTAGCCGTTGACCGCCGAGACCCAGTTCTGATCGGTCAGAAAGCTGTCGGCGGGTTCCGCGAGCGTGCCCAGCGCCAGCCCGCGCCAGGGAAAGCCGCGGCCCTGGGGGTAGGGGTCTCCGGCGGCGGGCGTATCGGTCCAGCTGTAGTCCACTCCGGGTTCGTAGGGATAGAGGCCGCCCAGCGGCGCGCCCGGCGCCTTGCCCGCTCCGGCTCCGGGCGCTCCCGGCACCGAACCCCCGCACCCCACCAGCCCCGCGCCGAGCGCGACGGCCAGCAAGGAGCGTCCCACCGCATGACGGCCAAACCAACGTTGTCGCATGAATCTCCCTCTCCTTGGCCGCTCAGGCGGCACCTTAATAAGCTAATCCGGTGAACTTCACGGACGTTCCCCCTTGGAACGCCCAGGGGTGATGTCGGAACTGTCCCCAGAATCGGTGAGCGGGCGCTAACGATTCATCAATTCCACACCCGCGCCGGGCCAGCTCTCACCCCCGCCGCCCCGCAGCGGCGAGGTCAGCCCGGCGGCGCCGGAGACGGCTCCGGGCACCCCTTTCTTAAGGAAGCGCGTCTCGTCTGTCTCTGCCCCACCGCGCTTGAGGGAGGCGCCCAGCTGCGGCAGGAGGAGCAGCGGCTTTCATCTGCGCCGGTCTCTGGACTAGTAGGCGCCCGAGCCGCCGATCACGACCCGCAGGGTGCGAATCAGGATCACGATGTCGAGCCAGAACGACCAGTTGCGGACGTAGTAGGGGTCCCAGCGTTCCATGCCGAGGTTGCCCGACGCCGAGCGGCCCGAGACCTGCCACAGCCCGGTCATGCCGGGGCGGACCCGCTCGCGCAGGCGCTGCACCTGCCCCGCGAGCTGCCGCTGGTGGTAGGGCGGCAGCGGGCGCGGGCCGACCAGCGACATCTGGCCCAGCAAGACGTTGAGCAGCTGCGGCACCTCGTCGAGGCTGGTGCGGCGCAACACCCCCCCCACCCGGGTGATGCGCGGATCGTGCCGCAGCTTGGCGTGGGCCTCCCACTCGGCGCGCAGGGCGGGGTCCCCGGCCAGGCGGCGCTGCAAGGCGGCCTCGGCGTCCGGGACCATCGTGCGGAACTTGTAGGTTTTGAACAGGCGCCCGCCCTGACCGACCCGCTCCTGCACGAACAGCGGGTGTTGACGGTCTTCCAGCCAGATTGCCAGCGCGACGAGCAGGCACACCGGCAGCCACAGCGGAATGGTGAGCACGGTGGCGAGCAGGTCAAAGGCCCGCTTGAAGGTGCGCGCGGCCGGGTCGAGCAGGTTGCGGGTGACTTCCAGCCCCAGCACCCCGCCGAAATCGCTGGCCTTGACCCACAGCGACTCCATCTCGAACAGGTCGGGAATCAGGACCACGCTGCGGTACTCGGCCAGCGGACCTTCCAGCAGCTCCAGCGTGCGCTGGCGCCCGATGCCGGGCATCGCCAGCACGGCGACCGGGGCCTGCGCCCGCCCGCCGGACGCCGGTCCCAGGACCGGGACCCCCAGCACGTCGCGGCCCTGGAGGGCCGGGTCGTCGTCGAACACGCCGACCGGCAGGTAGCCGTAACCGGGGTTTTCCTGCAACGCCGCGATCAAGAGCCGCCCGGTCGCCGCCCCGCCGTAGACCACCGTGGGCACGCCCCACAGCCGGGCGCGGACCAGCAGCGCCTTGGCGTTCTGGCGCAGCAGCAGCACCAGCGGCCACGCGACCAGCACCCCCAGCACCGGCACGCCCGGCCGGACGCCGCCCGCCGCCTGGGTGAAAAACAGGCTCACGACCGTGCCGGCAAAGACCACCAGCGTCAGCTCGGTCAGGCGTTTGATCTCGGTGGGGGCGCCCAGGCCCCAGCTGGGCAGCAGCTGCATGAACAGCGCCCCCCCCAGCCAGATCACCAGCGAGAGGCCGGTCCAGGGACTGGTCAGCAGCGCCGCCGGGCCACTTCCCTGCTGCCAGGCCACCAGCGCGAAGGCGGTGCCCAGCGCCAGCAGGTCCCCCACGGCGAGAACCACGGCATTGAGCGCCTGGCGGTTGCGAAACAGCCGCGCGGCGCTGCGGGTGGTGAGGGCAGGAAAGCGGTCAGTGGTGGCTTGCATGGCGGTCTCCCCCGGGCAGCCTGCGGCCCGATTGAGCGCCATCTTGCCCGCCTGCTCGTTACGCGAACGCAAATGGGGACGGGGAGGCGCGGCTGACCCGTCCCCCTGCCCGGCTGGCGGGTCCCGGCTGCCCGGCCAGGCCCCCCGGGGCAGCCGGAAGCCCTGGCCGAGCGCCCCCGGCAACAAGGGGCCTTTTTCCTAGCCGCTGCTCATCGGCCCCTGCTGTCAGGACCCGCCGCACCCCCGGGCAGGGAGCGGGAGCGGCGGCCACCTACCGCCGGGCCAGATCGGCGGCGCTCCCCAGGTCCGGCTCGTCCGGGCGGGGCTGCGGCGCGCGGCCGCTCGCGGTCTCGCGCAGCACCGCCTCCCAGGCGGGGACCAGCCGCCCCGGCGCGAAATCGGGGACCCGCCGCGCTCCGGCCTCCCGCCAGAATTCACGCTCTGCCGGGTCTTCCAGCAGCCTGCCGAGGGCCTGGGCCAGCGCGGCGCTGTTCTCCGGGGGCACCAGAACGCCGTGCCGCCCGCCCTCCAGAATCTCGGCCGGTCCCGAGGGACAGTCGGCCGCCACCACCGGCGCCCCGCACGCCATCGCCTCGGTGATGACGTTGGCAAAGCCCTCCCAACGTGAGGGCAGCGCGTAGACGGCCGCCTGCCGCATGAAGGGATAGGGATTGGCGACGAAGCCCGGCAGATGCACGCTGCCCTCTACCCCCAGACGGCGGGCGAGGGCTTCCAGGTTGGGCCGTTCGTCGCCTTCGCCCAGAATCAGCAGCTCGTGGGGGTGGCCCTGGGCACGCAGGCGGGCGTGCGCCTCGATCAACAGGTCGAAGCCTTTTTGCTGGTGCAGGCGGCCCGCGCTGAGGACAGTGGGGCGCTGGGCCATCCAGGCCGCCCATTCGGGCAACGGCTGGGCCGCCAGCGTCCGCACCCGCTCCAGATCGACCGGGTTGTGAATCACGCGGAGGCGCTCGGGGCGCAGGGGCAGCAACTCCTGCAGGGTGCGCCGCGCCCCGCGCGAGACGAAGACCACCCGGGGCAACCGGGGGTAGATCAACCGGGCGAGCCAGGTGTGCCCCGCCGAGTGCCCGGCCAGGGTCTGGGCCATCGAGTTGCGCACCCAGCCCACCACCGGGGTGCGGGTCAGCCACCCCACCGCAAAGGCCAGGTAGGTCGGCATGATCTCCACGGTCGCCACGATCACGTCGGCCCGCGCGGCCTCGCGCAGCAGGGTCAGGTGTCTGCGGCGCAGGAGGTGACGCACGCGCTCGCCCGGACGCAGGATCACCCGCAGGGGGATGTCGCCCGGCACCTCGTCCCGCAAGGTGGCGTCCTTGGCGTGCAGCACCCACAGCTGCGGCGCGAATTCCCGGCGGTCAAGCTGCGAGATCAGGCTCAGCGAGATCCGCTCGGCTCCCCGGCCATACAGGCCCTCGAAGACGAACAGGATGCGGAGTGGGCGGGGCACGGATGAAACCTCCAGGGAAAAGAGCAGGGGGATGAGAACGGCAGGACGCCGGAACGGAGAGAAGGGGGCGGAGCGCCGGGGCGACCGGACCCCTCAGGCGCGGGAGGAGGGCTGGCCCGGGTCGCCCCCCGCCGGACCCACCGGGGCCTGGCCCGCTCCCCGCGACCTGGGTGAGCGCCGCGCCGCCTCGCGCAGCACCGCCTCCCAGGCGGGGACCAGCCGCCCCGGCGCGAAGTCGAGGACCCGCCGCGCTCCGGCCTCGCGCAGGCGGCCCCGCAGGGGTTCGTCCCCCAGGACCTCACCCAGGGCGCGGGCGAAGGCGGCGCTGTCTTCCGGGGGCACCAGAACGCCGTGCCGCCCGCCTTCCAGAATCTCGGCCGGTCCCGAGGGACAGTCGGCCGCCACCACCGGCGCCCCGCACGCCATCGCCTCGACGAGCACCAACCCGAACCCTTCCCAGCGCGAGGGCAGCGCGTACACGGCCGATTGCCGCATGAAGGGATAGGGATTGGCGACGAAGCCCGGCAGATGCACGCTGCCCTCTACCCCCAGACGGCGGGCAAGGGCTTCCAGGTTGGGCCGTTCGTCGCCTTCACCCAGAATCAGCAGCTCGTGGGGGTGGCCCTGGGCACGCAGGCGGGCGTGCGCCTCGATCAACAGGTCGAAGCCCTTCTCGGGCGACAGGCGGCCGGCGCTGAGGACGGTGGGGCGCTGGGCCATCCAGGCTGCCCATTCGGGGAGAGGCTGGGCGGCCAGCGCCTGCACCCGGCCCAGGTCCAGCGGATTGTGGATGGAAGTCAGGCGCTCGGGACGCAGCGCCATCAGGTTTTGCAGGGTCTGCTGCGCGCCGTGCGACACGAAGACCACCTGCGGAAGCCGGGGGTAGATCAGCCGCGCCAGCCGCGTGTGCCAGGCCTCGTGCCCGGCGAGGTTGCGGTCCATCATGTTGTGAACCCAGCCCACCACCGGGGTGCGGGTCAGCAGCCCCACCGGATAGGCCAGGTACGTCGGCATGATCTCCACCGCCGCCACGATCACGTCGGTCCGGGCGGCCTCGCGCAGCAGGCTCAGCGGCCTGCGGCGCAGGAGGTGGCGCACGCGCTCTCCCGGGCGCAGAATCACCCGCAGGGGCGCATCGGGCGGCACCTCGCTCCGCAGGGTGGCGTCCTTGGCGTGCAGCACCCACAGCTGGGGCGCGAATTCCCGGCGGTCGAGCTGCGAGATCAGGTTCAGGGCGACCCGCTCGGCGCCCCGACCGTGCAGGCCCTCGAAGATGAACAGGATGCGCAGTGGGCGTGACACGGACGACTACCTCCAGCGGCAGGGGGCGCGCGAGACGGGGAAAGCAAAACGGGGAAAGCGACGAGGGACGGAAGCGGGGGTAGGCACCGGACGAGGCGGGCCTCAGCGGCTGCCGCTCCAGGTCGTCGCCTTGGCGCCGCTGGGAAGCGAGCCGGTCGTGACGATCAACCCGCCGCCGATCACGTCCGCGACCGGGGACTGGCGGGCGGCGGGCAGCGGGGTCAGCTCGGCCCAGCGGTCGGCGGCGGGGTCGTACTCGAAGACCGTCCCCACCTCCGCCGAGTCCTGGGTCACGCCCGCCACGACCACGATGCGGCCATTCCAGACCAGGGTGGAGGCGTTGACGTGCCCCAGCGGCAGGGGCAGGCTGGCGCGGGGCGTCCAGCGGTCGGTGGCGGGGTCGTAGCGGTGGACGGCGCTCTGGTTGCCCCGGTCCTCGTCGCCGAGGTGCTGGCCGCCGATGGCGTACAGCGCGCCGCCCAGCGCCACGCCCGCCAGGTGATTGCGCGGGTTGGGCAGCGGGGCGGCCGCGCGCCAGCCCGCGCCCCCGTCCAGGTCGAGGACCCAGTGCTCGGGCGAGTCGCGGCGGTAGATGTCGGGGTTGCCGGGGTCGCGCTCCACGCCGCCGAAAAAGTGCAGCTCGCGCCCCAGCCGGGCCATCGCGCCGCCGCCGCGCGCGCCGGGCAGGGGCGGCCCCGCGCTCCAGGTGTCGCTCGCGGTGTCGTACTTCCAGACGTGGTTCGTCTGCGGGCCGGGGTGGTTCCCCACGAACCCGCCTGCGACGTACACCGTTTCGCCGTCGGCGGCGACCGCGCTGTGGGTCAGCGGCTCGGGCAGAGGCGCCACGGCCGCCCAGCGGTCGGCGGCCGGGTCGTAGGCGTACGAGCGGGTCCCGGCCCGCAGGCTGCCGTCGAAGCCGCCGAACACGTAGAGCCGCCCGTTCACGGCCAGCCCCTGCGCCTCGGAGACGGCGGCGGGCGAGTCGGCGCGGGGGGTCCAGCGCAGGGCCGAGGGCGCCTGCGGGGCGGCGGCGGGTTTGACGTTCCCCACCACGAACACGTAATCCTGATAGTCGCCGTTGACGGCGGGTTCGAAGCCCACCAGATACTGGTTGGCCAGCACCCGCCCGGCGCGGTCTTTCAGCGGATAGACCCGCGCGGCGTGCCTCACGGGGCCGCCGCTGTTCAGCGCGTCCTGGGTGTAGTTGTTGCGCGGCGCGTAGGAGGTCGCGCCCACGTACAGGCCGAAGGCCTCGCTGCCCGGATCGAAGGTGTCCTGGCCCCCCGCCACGACCGGCGGGTTGAGCTGCTGCTCGCCGCCGCGCGCGATCACCGCGACCTCGCGCAGCGCCGGACCGCTGCTTCCGGGCGTGTAGTACCCGAAGGGAAGCAGGTCGTCGGGCGAATACCGGGCGACCGGGCGCAGGGTTACCGGGCCAGGACCCGCCTTGACGAACAGCCCAGCCAGCACCTCGTCGCCCAGCGGCGCCGCACCGGTGCCCAGGATCAGGGAAGAGCTGCCCACGTTGATTCCGAACCCCAGCGCCTGCACGATCTGCGCCAGCGGCGGCTCCTGGTCGCCCTGCTCGCCGCGGGCGCTCAGGCCCGAAAGGCTCAGGGTGCGGGTGCCCTCGTCGGCGTCGTCACTCTCGATCCGCAGCTCGGCCCGCAGCGCGCCCGTCAGGTTCCCCGGCGCAAAGGCCACGCCCAGCGTGACGCTCTGGCCGGGAGGCAGGGTGAGCGGCGCGGCGGGCGCATTCACCAGCCGGAAGGCCGAAGCGTGCTCGCCCGTCAGCGTAAGGCTGCCGACCCGCAGCTCGCCCTGACCCAGGTTGCGCAGGGTCACGGTCTGGGGGCTGCCCGCGCGGTTTACCACGCCGCTGAACACCAGCTCGGCGCCGTTCAGGTCGATCTCGCCGCGCTGGGCGGGCGCCGCCGCCCGCGCGAGAATCTCGATGCCGCTGACCTTGGCGTTTTCGACTCCCCGGACAAAGTCGATGTTCAGCTCCCCGTCGCGCACCGTGACGGGCAGCGTGCGGACGATGGCCCGGCCCGCGCCCCCCGCCTCGCGGAACACGTCGAAGTCCTGAAGTTCGGCCGCGCCCCCTTCCAGATTCACGTCGAAGAGGCGCTGGCCGGGCGCCCCCTTGTTGAGTTCGGCGAAATGCAGCCGCACCTGGTACTCGCCGCTGGGCAGCGGCACCGCGAACGCGAACGCGCTCTCCCCTGCGGGCACGCCGCTGGTCTGGCCCCCGGTCCACTCGGTCTGGTAGAGGGCCGCGCTGGCCGGGGCCGCCACCCCGGCGATCTCGTCGTCTTCCCCGTAGGCAAAGCCGCCGCGCACGTAGCCCCGGCAGTCTGCCAGGCTCTCGCAGCCCAGCCAGGTCACCCCGCCCACCGTCTGCGTGGGGCCGCCCGCGTTGATGCGGATGGCGTCCGCGCTGCCGGTCCCGCCGCAGCTGCGCACCATCGCCCCCGCCCAGTCGGCGTGGTCGTAGTTCAGCCCGTCGCCCGCGTCGGTGACCACCAGCCGCAGGTCGGTTACGCCCTCCACCGGCACGCTGAGGCTGCGGGGCGGGTCGCTGCCGCGCATCACGCCGCTCTCAAAGAGCTTGGTGGCCGTGCCGTTCCAGACCTGAAAGACCACGCTGCCCCGGCTGCCGACCTCGTCGTCCACGCCGACGCTGGCCGTGAAGGTGGAACATTGCCCGCCCAGATCAAAGGTCATGCTCGACCCCGCGTGGACCCCGAAGCCGCGCTCGAACGTCTCTCCGCCGATGCGCAGCGGGCGCCCGTCCCCCGGACTTCTCTCGCCGTTGCTGCGGTCGCGTTCGATGGGTCCCCAGCCGTTGCTGGCGGCGGTCCAGCTCTCGTAGCTGAGGGTGTTGTCCCCGGGATTGAGGACGAGCGGCGTCAGCGCCGTCCCGCCCGCGCTGCTCCAGCTGTGGTCCTGGCCGTCGTACACGAACTCGGGCAGGTCGGCCGCGCCCGGGGCCGGGGCGAGCGGCGCAGGCTGCGCGCAGCCGACGAGCAGCGCGGCCACGGCGACCGCGCGCCAGCCGGGGCGCCCACGCGAAACAGGTCGGGGGCGGGACACGGGCGCGGGGTTCGGCACTCTCTTCATGGGGACCCTCCCTCCTGGTCCGGACGACCAGGGCCTGAAACTTGCGGACGCTGAGGCGACGGGCCGCGTGAACCGTGAGTGCAAAGACAGGCGGGTGCCCGAAGGGGTCCCGGCCGCAGCGAAGTCATCCGGGCACCCGGCCGGTGGCGAGTGTGGGCCGGGCCTGACGGCGTGCCCGCGCCTGGCGGTAGAGGCCCAGCAGCAGCTCGACGTTGCGCTCCTCGGTGTAGTGGGTCTCGTACTCGCGGCGCGCGGCCCGGCGCATCGCCGCGTGCTCCGCTGGGTGCGCCAGCAGCCACTCGACCTGCGCGGCGAGATCCGCCGGGTCCCCCGGCCGGAAAAGCCGCCCGGTGTGGCCGTGCTCGACGATGCCCGGCATGGCCCCCAGGTCGCTCGCCACCACCGGCAGGCCCGAGGCGAAGGCTTCGACCAGCGTCATGGGAAAATTCTCGTAACACTCGGAGGGAAAGGCCAGCAGGGCCGCGCCGCGCATCAGCTCCAAGACGCGCGCGGGGGGCTGGCGGCCCAGCCACTCGACGCCCCCCTGCCGCTGCGCGGCTTCCGCGACCTGCGGGGCGAGGGGACCGTCGCCCACGATCCGCAGCGGCAAGCGCTGGCCCAAGCGCTCCCAGGCACGCAGCAGGGTCGCCGTGCCCTTTTCGGGCGAGAGGCGGCCCACGAACAGGGCGTAGGCCCCGGCCCCGGCCCCGTCTGCCGTCCCCGGCGCGGCAGCCTCCGCGAGCCGCGCGGCCTCGCCGCTCAGAAAGTTGGGCTTGACCACCAGCCGGTCGGCGGGCAGCCCGCCCTGAATCAGCTTCTGGCGCGAAAACTCACTGAGCGCGATATAGAGGTCCACCTGCCGCTCATAGGTTCCCAGCAGGCGGTGCGTGGTGAGCATGGTCGCCACCACCGCCGACCCGGCGCGGCTGCCCCGGTAGCAGGCGTGCTGCACGGCGGGCGAGGGCGGGGTGCGCCCCACGCAGGCCTCGCAGACGTGGCCGTCACGAAACAGCAGCGCGTTGGCACACAGCAGCCGGAAATTGTGCAGCGTCTGCACGACCGCTGCCCCCGCCGACTGCGCCGCCCGGTAGGCCGCCGGGGAGACCAGCGGAAAGGTGTTGTGGAAATGCACCACCTCGGCGCGGTGCTCACGGGCGACGGCGGCCAGCGCCCGGGCCGAGCGCGCGTTCCAGACGGTGCCCAGCGCGGTGCCGACCGGATTCTGGCCCCCGATGCTGTCGTTGTGGACCGTGTGCAGCCGGACATTCACCCCGCGCGCGCGCAGGGCCTCCGTCTCGGCATGAAAGACCGCGTCCTCGCCGCCCGCCTGCTGATAGTAGTTGTGGACCACCAGAACGTTCATGCCAGTCCTCTCCCCACGCCCGCAGGCAGCGCGCCTCTGGCCCGCAGCAGGTCGCCGTACGCCTCACGGTACCCCGTCAGCATCCGGGGCATCCCGAAACGGTCCCCGATCTCGCCGCCCAGTTCGCGGGCCAGCGCCCGGAACCGCGCGGGGTCCTCCACGACCTCGGCCAGCCGGGCGGCCAGGGCGGTCACGTCTTCCGGGGGCGCGAGCAGCGGGTAAGTGGGCCGCAGCACCTCGCGCAGGCCGGGGATATCGCTGGCGACCACCGGGGTCCCGGCCAGCAGCGCCTCGGCGGCCAGCAGGCCGAAGCCCTCAAACCGCGAGGGCATCAACACCACGTCGTAGCGGCCCAGTGCGCCGGAAAGGCCCGCCTGCGGCGGCGCCAGCGTGACCGGCCAGCGCAGCCGCGTTTCCTGCGCCCAGCGGCGCAGCGCCGGAGTCAGGCTGCCGTCGCCCAGCAGCGTGACCCGCGCCGGGCGCCCGGTCAGCCCGGCGGCCTGCTCCAGCAGCGCCGGCAGCAGGTCCGCACCCTTCTGGGGTTCCAGGCGCCCGGCAAAGAGGATCTGCACCTCGTCCGCGCTGCCCGGCGCCGCGTGCTGGGCCAGGCCAGGGGCCAGCCGGACCCCGTTGTAGACGACGCGGGTGCGTGGGGGCGGCAGGGGGGCCAGCCCCCGCCCGGCCCGGAACGCTTGCAGGCCGTCCAAGCTGTCTTGCGAGACCGCCACCGCGCTGGCCGGGGTCAGACGGCCCTCCACCCAGCCGCCGATGCGGCTCCAGGCGGGCCAGAGGGTCGCGTTGTGGATGGTCCGCAGCACGGCGGGGCGCGCGGGCGATCCCCCGGCCAGCGCCGCGAGCGCGTAGACCGTCTCGGGAATCTCGGTGTGCAGGTGGATCAGCTCGGGGCGCAGACGGCGCAGCAGCGCGGCCAGCCGGGCGCCCGCGTGGGCGAGGCCGCCGCGCTTCATCGCCAGGGGGGTGCCGCAGTGGACCGGCACCCCCAGGGCGCGCAGCCGGGCCTGCATGGCCTGCCCGACCTCACCCGACGACACGCCGCCCACCGCAAAAAAGTGGGTGTCGTACTCGGCGCTCAGCCCCTCGGTCAGCGAGATCGCCACCTCCTCGGCCCCGCCCAGGTCGAGGTGCGAGACGACGTGCAGCACCCGGGGCCGGATGGGGACGGGCATCAGCGGACCTCCAGGGGGGCGGGCATTTGCGGCGTTGCCGGGCGCCCTGCCTGCCGCTTCCAGTGCCGCCGCTGAAGCTCCAGCAGCGCCAAGCCGAAGCCGAACAGCGCCCAGAACCAGATGCCGCCCTGCGGGCCTTCCAGAAACACGTCGAAGGCGGCGTTCACCATAAAGGCGGTCCAGTAGGCCAGCACCCAGAGGTTCAGCCGTGCCCACAGCTCCTGCCCGGCGGCGGCGGCCCGGCGGTAGGCGCGCAGCAGCCCAAACACGAACAGGCCCTGAAGCAGCACCCACGCGGCCAGACCCGGCACCCCCGAACGCGCCAGGATGGTGAGGTGGCCGTTGTGCGGACTGCGCAGTTCGCCGTTGGCGAGCTGGTAGCCGTCGGCGTCGGCCAGATTGATGCCGTAGCCCTTGCCGGTCCAGAAGTAGGGACCGGAGACGGTGTAGTTCACGATGTCGCCCCACCACAGCAGCCGCCAGCGCCGCGAGCCGTCGCGGTCGCCCTCCCCGGTGGACTGGGTGATGCTCTGGATGTTCAGCAGCAGCGACTCGGCCGAGATGGTGTTGCGCGCGCCCCCCACCGTGATGCGCACGTCAAAGGCCACGAAGCTCGTCACCATCAACACGACCAGCACCAGCGGTTTCCACCAGCGGGTGCCGGGGCGAAACAGCAGCACGACCAGCACGACCGCCGCGACCGCCAGCAGTCCGGCGCGGACCCGGAACAGCGGAATGGCGGCGGCCGCGAACCACAGCGCCCACCACAGCCAGTCGGTGCGGGTCAGGCTGAGGCGGCCCAGGGCGACGCTGCGGGCGTTCCCTGCGGCGAGCAGGCGCGGCAGTCCCAGCAGCAGCAGCGCCGCGATTCCCGCCAGATGCACCGCCACGTCGCCGCCCTTGAGGTCGAGCAGCCGGACATCCGATCCGGGCGTCAGCGGAATCGCGTCCGCGTACAGCTCGCTGATCACCAGCGCGACCGGCATCCACAGCAAAAAGAGCGGGGCGTAGCGCACGTACCCCCGCGCGGCACCCAGCACCCGGCCTTCTCCCCGGTTCCCGCGCAGCAGCAGGCCCGCCACGATCAGCGCGAACAGGCCGTAGCCCCACAGCGCGGCGTCCCGAAAAGCGTCGATGCCGTACACGCCGACGTAGGGCACGGTGGCCGCCGCCCCGGTCAGCAGCAGCGCCAGCAGCGGGTAAAGGGGCGGAGCGGCCACCAGCCCGCGCAGGGCGCCTGTCAGCAGCAGCGCGAGCAGCCCCAGCGCCAGCGCCATCTCGCCCACGAACACGGGCGGAGCGCCCAGGTAGGCGAAGCCGCGTCCCAGCAGCGCGTAGCCCAGCAGGCAACAGGCCAGGAACCCCAGCGCCAGCCCGGGGAGCCGCCGCCCCAGCGCCAGCAGCCCCAGCAGGGCGCCCAGCCCCAGCATCACCGGGGCCGCGCCTGACGGTTGCCAGACCACCAGCGCGCTCGCCAGCAGGCCCAGCAGCGCCAGCAGCGCCCAGGGGGAGGTCGTCCATGTGTTCGGCATCCTTCTGAGCAAGGCCCACTTCCCTTCCGCGCCTCTTTTTGACCTTCTGCTCCCTGCGTTGTGCGAGGACAGAGAGCGGCACTCCCCGCACGCTAAGCCGTGGGCGCTAACGAAAGGTAAATAGCCGCCCCGGTGCCCGGCCCTCTCCGGCGCCGTCCAGCGCGGGCAGCGCCGGGGCCGGGGGCGTGCTGCACGGCATCGCGCGGGCGGGCGCGCTCCGGCCCCACTCACCCGCGCCTCAGCGAAAGATTTACGCCCCGGCGCCCATTGTGCAGGAGCCTGAACCGCGCAACTGCCGGACCCGGACGGCCGCTGGCCGTTTTCCCCGCGTCTGCCGTAACGAGCCGCTGCGCCGCGCGCCCCCCTGCGAGCAGCCTTCTTTTCTGGGAGGAACCTATGAACGACACGAGCAACTGGAAGGGACGCGCCAAGAGGCTGGCCCCCGCCATCCTGGTCCTGAGTGCGGCGCTCGCCGCCTGCTCCAAAGCCCCCGCGCCCGACGCGGGCAAAGACCCCTACGCGGGAGGCGTGAGCTATCCGTGGAGTGACCGGGTGGGGCCAGCCGGAGACGACCCCTACGCCGGCGGGGTCAGCTATCCCTGGACCGGTGCCGGCGCCCCCACCGCCCTGCGCGGCGCGCAGGGCAGCGCCCAGACCTTCCTCTCCGACACCCAGTGGACCAGCGCCACCAACGCCTGGGGTCCCGTCGAGCGCGACCGCAGCAACGGCGAACAGGGCGCGGCCGACGGCCGCCCCCTCACCCTCGGCGGCCAGACTTTCGCCAAGGGGCTGGGCGTCCACGCCCCCTCCGAGATCAGCTACGCCCTCAGCGGTCAGTGCACCACCTTCACCGCCACCCTCGGCCTCGACGACGAGGTCGGGGACCGCGGCAGCGTCGTGTTCGAGGTCTGGAACGGCACCGCCACCAAACTCTTTGACAGCGGCCTCCTCCGGGGCGCCGACGCGCCCCGGGCCATCAGTGTCCCCATCGATGGCGTCTCCAGCTTGCGGCTGGTCGTCCGCGACGCGGGCGACGGCCTGAACTACGACCACGCCGACTGGGCCGCCGCCCAGGTCAGCTGCCCCGCCCA